>NZ_BSDR01000001.1:2895000-3222500 GCF_027925305.1 Desulforhabdus amnigena
CATCGCCCGCCCGTCCTCCACGATCCCCACAAGCTCGAATTCGGGTTCCAGTAAGCCTCTCAGTCCTTCTGCAACAATGCGGTGGTCGTCCGCCAAAAGGATTTTTGCCCGTTTCATTTCTTCCTCTTTTCCAGGGGCACGGATACTTCGATCTCGGTCCCTTTTCCCGGTTCGGAACGAATGTCGAATTCGCCGTTTACATACTGTACCCTCTCTCTCATGCTTGCCAGCCCGATGCCTGGAGTATGCTGAGCGCACTGGGGAACAAAGCCCATGCCGTCGTCTTCGACCTTGAGCAAAATGTTGCCCGGCACGCCCTTTAAAGAGACCTCGACGCGTCCGGCGCGGGAATGTTTGGCAATGTTTCTCAAGCTCTCCTGTATGATGCGGTAAATGCAGAGCGAGATATCCTCCGGTATCGCCTCGGGAATATCCTGAGAGTGGAAATCAACGGAAATGTTTTCCCTGTCGGAAAAGCTCATGCACTGGGATTTGATGGCCCGCACCAGCCCAAGGTCCTTGAGGATTGCGGGGTGGATCTGACGGGAAATCGCGTGGACATCCTCCGACAGACCGATCAACTGCCCTTTGATGTGCCCAATCTTCTGAAGAACAGACGTCTCGATGTGACGTGACTGCAACTCCAGAGTGCCGGCTTCGATGGCAACGGCGGCGAGCCTTTGCGCGAGATCATCATGGAACTCTCGGGAGAGGCGACTCAACTCCTCCTCCTGGGACGAAATCAACCGGCCGGCAAGCATCTTGAGGTCCTGACGACTATTACGAAGCTCGACTTCCGCCTTCTTACGCTTCTGCAGATTGATCACCAACGCGATGATCAGTATGGATTCAAGGACAAACGTGGAGACGACCCCAATGATATAGGATTTATAGAGATCCCATAGAGTAGCCTCCCGGTACATCACTTTGCTGCCGACCGGCAGGTCGTTTTCACTGATTTTCCAGCGTTTCAACTGCCGCCAGTCATAAGCGACGATAAAAGCCCCTTCACCGTCATCGAAGGGAACGGCAGCGGGAGATTTCCCCTGGAGAACCATGGCGGCCATCTCAGCCGCCTTTTTCCCCTGTGCCGTCATACTGATCAGGCATCCACCGACAATTCCGTGTCCCAAATACATCTCATAGAGGCCAAAAACCGGGGCATCCGATGCATCAGAGATCATTTTGAGCACGTCCCGCGGTATGAAACTCCGGCCGATGCCGTCGACAAAGAGGGTCGAGTAAAAAATGATGGAGTCGCGGGGCAATTTCTTGATTCGATCGAGTAGATTCTCTATGGGAAGCCCGGTCAAGTCGATGAGCTCGAGCCTGTCGCCGAACGCCTCAATGGCCTTGCGAAAACCCTCTGCTCTGACCCGGTCGTTTTCAAAAGCGCCGGAAATCAGGACGGCATATTTTGTAGCAGGCTTGAATGAGAGCGCTGATTCCACGAGAGTTCTTGCGTTCATCGGCTCCAAAATGCCGCTCGTCCTGGCCCTGAGCGGTGAAGCCTCCAGGCGCTCCGCAAGATGCTTTGGAATGTCACACATGATGATGGGGATCTTCGGAAAGATGTTTTCCGCATTTTCCAGCAAGAAATGCGCGGCTGGCACATCCACGCTGATAATGAGATCCATTCCGCCCTCTCCATACCTGTGCCGCAGGAGTTCCGCCAGGGCCGTCCTCTGTTTGATATCGCGGAATCGCGACAGATTCAGATACTCGGAGAACAGTTGGATATGAAAGGCTGTATTGTTAAAGAAACCTTCACGAATCCCCCTTTCGGTCATTTCCGTCGCAGGGAAATCGAGTGGTCCGGAATACAATACCACAACCTTCTTGATCTGCCTGGAATCAAAGGATGGTTCGAAGGCGGACAGGGGCGAAAAGGAAAGCAGCAAGAATATCCCTGTGAGCCAAAAGCGATAAAAAAGAGACATGATTCCTATTAACCTTTCAAGAGATTGTCATGCCGGAAGTCGGAAGCAAAAGTGCCACGGCCAGTCCCGCGACCCATCCTGCCATGGGGAGTGTGCCACTGCGCCCGATAGGCAGGAATAAGGAAAAAATAATAATAAAGAGAAGCCTGGGCAGACGCCTTTCGTTGAAATGCAACAGTTCCGCAATTCTTGTCTCAATTACTAAAAAATATATCATAAAAATGACTGCAGGAAGAGACTCCAGAAAAGCGGTATCCATCTGGAATCCCATCCTGGTGTGGTGAAAATCGGGCTAAATCGATCCGCAGATTACGCAGAATGCACGATTAAGGGAGTGAGTCGCTCTTAAAATCCCCATTTACCACGGAGGCATAGAGATCGCAGAGGAATTCCATAAGAATTCTAAAATCTTCTCCGTGCCCTCCGTGTCTCCGTGGTGAATAACGGGATATTGGAATCCGCCAACTCCCTAAATAAATCCCACCAATCCGATTCTCAATCTGCGAAAATCTGGCAATCTGCCGATAAAAACAGACAGAATGATTTCTGTCGCAATACTACTCTATATCTTCAAGACTCTTTCCCCCGGTCCGCATGCCCCAGATGAGCAACGGGATGACGGGAATCAGGTACAAAATACCTACGGAATTGAACACGCCCGCAAATCCATACGTTTGATGAATAATGGGAATCAGGGGCTGTGAGGCTGAAACGGAAAGTCGCGCCAGGCCGTTATGGAAGCCGGTCGCTGTATTGCGCATTCGAGTTGGGTAGGATTCAGCCGTATAGGAGAAAAGTATGAAGTTAATGGCAAGGTTAAAGACGCTCAGTGCAAAGCCCGTAGTGGTAAGACCGGTCAGCCCGTCCATAAAAGCAAAAGCGAACCCACCAAAACCGCACAGCACTCCGAGCATCATGAGCGGGACCTTCCTGCCTCCCAGGTCGGATACGAGGGAAGCAAGGTAACAGCCGGCTGGCACCCCTATGCTGATGATCGTCGTGGCGGTGAGACTGTCTGAAACTGAAAATCCTTTCATTTTAATAAGCTGCGTGGTCCATGTCGTAAAAAGGAATCCAGCCGGGGTGATCGTTATGAACAGAAGAATGAGCAGCAGCGTTCTGGCAATATAGCGCTTTGACAGCATGCCGATGAGCACTTCAGAAACTTTTATTTTCGTCTCGACTTTTTTGGCTGCCTCCGTCAGGTCAATTTTCTTATGGGTCAAGAACTCCATGATTTCTTCGGCCTCAGCAATGCGACCGTGCGAAACGAGCCAGCGGGGTGATTCCTTGAGATACTTCAGCCCTACAAAAAAACCGACAATTCCTATACCGCCGACATAAAGAATGATGCGCCACGCTTCGGGCGACATGAGAATGATCACTCTGCACAAGAAGGCGACCAAGGGAACAGCGCAAAAGCCTACTGCCGCAACTCGCCCTTGCCACATCCCCCTGCTTTCCGCTGGAGCCATTTCCGCAATATAGGCCTGTGAGGTCACCATCAGGCAAAAAACGCCAAAGCCGGTGAGTGCTCTGAAAATGGTGAAGACGATGAAGTTGTCAGTGAAGCCGGTCACTACAGAGGCTATGGAAAAGACAAGTATGGCGCCCAGAAAGGTCTTTCGCCTGCCGATAAAGTCAGAAATGACTCCCCCCAGAAAACCGCCGGTGGTCATGGCAACAAAATACCAAAACACGATCATGGCGATATCGGTCATTTGCAGATTCCACGACTGAGCAATCGCGGGAGCAATGAATCCAAAATTCCAGTTGTCCAACTGTTCAAAAAAATAGGCTCCCATGATGATAAAAAAAAGGAGCTTGTGCACTCCGGTCACAGGAATGCCGTCAAAATAGTTGTTGACGATCCTTGCCGTTGCCCTTATTTCACCCACGGCAATCCTGTCGCCCGCTGCAATGGTTGCCACATTTTCAGACATATTATTTTCCTTCTTTCCCCCGTGGCTCACTCCGGAAACTTTTCCTTTTGACCGTTAAAAGCCTATCCCAAAACCTATTCTTGGCAGCGCCCCCCAATCCCCCCTCGAGGGGGAGGATCAAGGGGGGAGTCCAAAGTCCACAGGTGGTTTCCGGATAGGCTGTTGGAGTCTTTTCAGCCTGGATTGGAGCGGACATAGCGCTCACAGGCCAAAGCGGCAATGGTTCCATCGCTCATGGCGGTCGTGAGCTGTCGAAATTGCTTGCGGTTGAGGTCTCCCGCCGAAAATACTCCCGGAATGCTGGTGCTCATGTCCTCTTTGGCCAGGACATACCCGTAGTCATCCAGATCCACGATGTCCTTCAAGAACTCGGTCGTTGGATTCTGGCCCATGAACACAAAAACGCCGTCAACCTCAAGGGTCTCCCTTTCACCCGTAGCCACGTTCTCCAGCACCACTCCCTGGACCTTGCCGTTCTCATGAAGGACTTCCAGCACCTTGGTGCTTTTGCGGGCATCCACATCGCCACACTTCAACAATTCATCCTGTGCGGACTGGGCCGCGAAAAAGCGATCCATCACTTCCACCAGAGTGAGGTGCTTGATGCCTATACGCATGAGGTAGAGGCTTTCGTCAAAACCGCTGTTCCCTCCCCCAACGACAAGCACCCGCTTGCCCGCATAGGTGAATCCATCACATACGGAGCAGTAATGGATCGCTTCGCCCCCGGGAACATCGAGCAAAATGGGTTTTCGCCCCGTGGCCACGATCACGGCCGTACCCTTGTAAATCGCTTCATCCGTTTCAATGATCTTTTCCCGGCCGGTGATATCCAGCCGCTCGATCTCGCACACCTCCTCGACGGCAACTCCCAGGTAGTCCACGTGTTCACGAACCTTCTGCATGAGATCCATGCCGTGAATGGAGGGATAGGAGGGGAAATTTTCCACAACGTAGGTATAATTGCAGAGCCCACCGCAGATGGCCTTTTCCAAAATCACGGCCCTGACATTGGCTCTGGCGAGATAGATGGCCGCCGTCATTCCGGCGATGCCGCCCCCAATAATCAAAACATCAAATGAACGGGTTTCTTTCATGGAATCACCCTTTATTCGCTGCGAAGTATCTATCAGGCGGCCTCGTAGAACGCCGCCATTTCCCTGGGATTCATCAACCCGGTTTTTTGGGCTGTTATCTTCCCGCTTTTTACAACACAAACCGTGGGAGCCCTTTCCACCGTCAGCGCAGTCATGGATTCCGGGCATTCCTCGATATCCGCCGTGTAAATGGAGACACCGGGGACGATTTTTTGAAATTTTTCAAACATTTTCAGCATGTTCTTACAATGGGGGCAGAGCTTCTTGACAAAAATGACAACCCCGTTGTCAGTAATCTGGACCGTCGAAGAAAAATCGTTGTCTGTCAGCGCTTGATACATGACTTCTCCTTGTTCAATAATGGGTTACGTTATTTGCTGATGCACAGAGCCGGCGCATGGTCTGGCTACTGGCCCCGCACAGTCGATCTCTACGAACTCTTCAATTCACCGATAGTTTCTTTCAGCTGCCGGAGCAGCTCCTCTGCCTTTTCAGGCTGTTCCTTAATGAGGTTCTTGAGTTGAAAGGGATCGTTGCGGCGATCGTACATTTCATCGCTATCGGGTACTTCCTGTTTTGCTCCGGCCGTACATGACCACATGGCCTCGTCCTTCATGGTTTCCTTGCCGGGGTTGCTGGTGCTGGTGTAATCTCGCTGGCTGGCATCCTTGAGGATCCAGTGGATGTAGCTGTAATCCTCAGTGATGAGAGACCACGACATGCCAAAGTACCCTGCAATGGCATAGTCACGGATCCTGTCCACCTCGCCGCTGACGAGAGGCAAAAGGCTCTGGCCCTGCATGTCCAAAGCGTCGTAGACCGGAAATCCGTGCCCGCTGTCAATGCTTTCCGCCTCGAGCAATCCCAGCGCATCCAGAATGGTGGGGGCGATATCGACGTTCTGCACGAAGCCCTTGATGCGCTTGCCTCCATCCAGACCGGGGATGTGCATCATGAGGGGCACATGCACCAATTCCTCATAAGGCCAGGGGCGGCATTTGCGCATGATGCCGTGGCCGTGCTCCCCCTTGCCCATGGGCTGGCCGTGATCGGAGGTGATGATGATCATGGTCTCGTCCCAGAGACCCTGATCTCTGATGGAGTCGAGCAGCTTGCCGATCTGCTTGTCCACCAGGGTGATGTTTTCGGCGTAGAGGGCGCGGATATGCTCCGCCTCGGCATCGGTGATTCGCCCTTCCACCGGGGTCCAGGGAGCCAGAAGGATGGGGTTTCCCTCGTAATCGGGATTGTAGGGGCAGGGTTCACCGGTCCACACGGACGGTGGATCCCAGGGTTCGTGCGGATCGAAGGAATCAACCCAGAGCATGAAGGGGCGGTTCTTGATCCGCCTCTCGCGCAGCCAATGATCTGCTTCTCTGGCCACCACACTGATGTAGTTGTCGTCTTCGGAGCGCCAGTTCTGCCGGAAGCGCAGGAAGCAGTCGATTTCCTCCAAAAGAGCCTTACTGGCGTCATCGATGAACTCACCCTTTTCGTTGTAGACCATGGTAGGGGAGGTGTAGTCGATGGCCTGCATACCGGGATCGAGGGGGTCGTCCTTGTAAGTGGTGTGATCGAGTTCGTGTCCGGGGCAGAACTTCACGTAGTCGAATCCCCGGGAATAGCCATACTTGGGAAGGCGCATGGGGGGGGTGTCGTAAATCAGGGCGGTCTGCACCTTGCGGCCCCAGAGAATGTCGGTGATGGTAGTATCCTCATGGGAGAGCGGTTGCCAGCCTGCGACCGGCAGGGTGAATCGGCCGGTCATGATTGCGCGGCGAACGGGAACGGTGGGCAGACCCTCACTGTAAGCGTTTTCGAACAGTATCCCATTGCGGGCAAACCGGTCGAAATTAGGAGTCTTCACCGTTTTGTTCCCATAACACCCCAGATAGTTGTACTGAAGGGTGTCGAGCATAATGAAGACAACATTCTTGATAGAGCTTTCCTTACTGTTGTTGTTGGTCATTTTATATTCTCCTTTTCAAAGTCACGGATGAACACCGCCGTTCTTGTCAGAGCAATCGAAGCATTGGGTGATGATGCTGTGCATTAAACCAGAGATTCGGGACCGGTACAGCTCGGGAAATTACCAGGTTTTGGAGTTTTTTTTTCGAGGGTCAGCCAGGAGAGGTTTACGTCAGGGAGGGCATGCCTTGCGCGGCTGAGAACCGGACCTTCTGCGGGAGTGTTTACCCTTCAAATTTTAAAGGTCCGGAGCTCAGCCGTTTGCAGTACAGCAAAGGTCTTCAAATTTCTTATAAATATTCGGAAAGCCCGGTTGTGGACGGGCCAGTGGGGAAATTTGGTCAGGAACGTTGTTCCCCGAGGATAGACGCCAGTTCTTCCATGCGTGATTGATGGACCACGGCTAAAACTTCATCGGAGGCCTGAAGCACGGTATCGCCATGGGGGATGATGAGCCGCCCGTCGCGGATCACCGCCGCCAGAATACACTCGGCCGGAAAAGGCAGATCTTCCACCCTCCTGCCGGCGGCAACGGCTGCAGGATGCACTTTTTCTTCAACCAGGGAGTACTGCCCCTTGTGAAGCTTGAGCAGCGTAATCATATTTCCCAGCGACATCTCCTCGGCGATCAGATGCGCCATGAGATCCGCCTGACTCAGTGCTACATCGACTCCCATGACCGAGGTGAACATCCAGGCGTTCTTTGGGTCCTTCACACGGGCAATGGTGCGAGGCACACCAAATTCGAACCGCGCAAGGCTCGTAACGACCAGGTTCGCTTCATCCCTGCCCGTCACGGCTGCCACGACGTTTGCCTCCCTTATGCCTGCCGCTTCCAGAACGGCCGGATCTGTTCCGCTTCCGGACATCACGCTTTCCGTCGGAAGATCCTCATGGAGATGCCGGACCTCCCTCACATTGGCTTCAATGATTTTCACCTGGTGCTTTTCGGCCAGGAGCAGTGAAGCGAGATGCGTCCCCATCTTTCCCCCACCTACGATGATCACTTTCATCGTTTTCCTCCATAGGGAGTGAGTCGCTCTTGAAATCCCCATTTACCACGGAGGCACAGAGATCAAGGAGGAATCCCTTAAAAACTCCAAAATCTTCTCCGCGCCCTCCGTGTCTCCTTGGTGAATAACGAAATATTAGAATCCACCAACTCCCTCATGTCAACGCCAGTATCGCTCTCAGACGTTCAGAGGAAGCCGTCAAAAGCGCTATGTGCAACGAATCGTTTTTCTGAAAAATGGTTTCCGAAGTCGGAAGAAAGGCTTTCCCCCTGCGGCTGACCGCAACGACGTGCACTTCGCCCGGGACCGTAACGGCACTCACCTTGCGCCCCACGAGCAGCACAGGGATTTCCATTTCCACGATCTCCACTTCGCCGTCGCCCAAGCTCAGAATTGTATCCAGTTCGGAATAGGAAAGGAGATCGGCAAAGCGATTGATGCCCCATGAGTCCGGGGCGACGATCTGGACGCCGAGCTTTTGGTAGGCTTCCACCTTACGAGGTTCGTAGAGGCGGGCGACGACTCTCGGGACTTGAAAAACGAGCCTGGCAATGCGTGCAACGACAATATTGGTCTCATCGTTGTCCGTAACCGCAGCCAGACCATCCGCACGTTCGATGCCCGCTTCGAGAAGCACTCCCCTTCCAAATCCGCTCCCGACAATCGTCTTACCCCGGAAAGAATGTTTCAGACGCTCCATCGCATCCCGATCCTCATCCACCACGGTTATCGTGTGACCACGTGAACTGAGGACCCTGGCGAGTCCGGCTCCCATGCGCCCACAGCCGACGATGATAAATCTCATGCGTTCCCTCCATACAGCTTCTTTCGTTCCCAGGTGCGCAATAGCGCCTTTCTGCACTCGTCGGCAATGAAAAGCAACGGTGCCCACATAAACAAGAACAACCAGTTTCCAGGAGAAAAAGCCGCTGTCCCGACGATATCCTGCAAGGGCGGAACGTAGACGACCATGAAAATGATCATGAGTTCGCTGACGATACCGATCCACACCAACCGGTTGCCGAACAGGCCGATTCGAAACACCGAACTGCGCTCCGTCCGCTGGGCGAACAGATTGCCAATCTGCGTGGTCACAACACAAGCCAGAGCCATGGCGGTTGCGGACTCGTAGAGAGTGCCGCTCGACGGCAGATTCAGCCACTGCCCCCAATAGCCGTGGGTCCAGTACTGAAAGTAAAAAGCCGCCATTACCGCCAGGCTCTGCAGAGGACCCAGCCAGAGGTAGGCGCGAAGCAGAAGGGAGCGCGTAATGACATGCTCCTTCAAACTTCGTGGCGGATTCTCCATAAGACCGGGCTCCGGGGGTTCCGCTCCGAGCGCAAGGGCGGGCGCCAGGTCCGTGCCGAGGTCAACGGCAAGGATGTGCATCACATTGAGAGCGAGTGGAATCCGCGCACGGCTCAGAGCGAAAAGAATGAAAGGCACCGCTTCCGGGGTGTTGCTGGTGAAGATATAAGCGGTAAATTTCTTGATGTTGGCATAGACGGCCCGTCCTTCTTCAATGGCATTGACTATGGATGCAAAATTGTCATCGATGAGGATCATGTCGGAAGCTTCTCTGGCCACATCGGTTCCGGATATGCCCATGGCTACTCCGATATCGGCCTTTTTAAGCGCAGGGGCATCATTTACGCCGTCTCCCGTAACGGCCACCACATGCCCCATACTTTGCAGGGCAGTAACGATACGCAGTTTATGCTCGGGAGCGGCCCGCGCGAAAAGGACCTCACCCTGAAGGGCTTCCTTCAATGTCTCATCGTCCATAGCATCCAGATCGGCACCGCTCAAGACCTTGGAGTCATCCTCCCGGATGATGCCGATTCGACGCGCAATGCTCTCCCCAGTGAGTCCGTAGTCTCCCGTAATCATTATGATGCGTATGCCGGCCCGGTGGCATTTTTCCACCGCCTCGGATACTTCCGGTCTGGGCGGATCCATCATGGCAATCAACCCAAGGAAGGTAAGCTCCCGTTCAACGGTTTCAGGAGTATATTCGGAGAGGCGCAAACCGGGCCCGGAGGAACTCTCGACGATGGTACGCTGCGCAACGGCCAGTACCCTCAGTCCACCGCGGGCATAGGCATCGTTCGCCCTCATGATTTGCTCCCGTAGAGGTCCAGGCAGTGGTTCCTCGGACCCGTTCATGAAGACGCGTGTGCTCCGTCCGAGCACCTCCCTAGGGGCACCCTTGACATAGACCGCCATGGAAGAACGATCGGCGCGGTGAATGGTGCTCATCCTCCTGCGTCGGGATTCGAAGGGCAGTTCCCGCAGACGAGGGATCTTTTGCCTCAAAGAATCCAGGTCCAGACCGGCTTTTTGCACCAGGACGAGGAGAGCGCCCTCGGTGGGATCTCCCAGTATCGTCCATCGAGGGGTCTCGCTGTCGGGGGGAAGCAATCGAGCGTTGTTACAGAGTCCTGCAGCGAGGAGCAGCCTGCACAAATCGCTTTCTTCGGATACGGCAAGGGAGCGGCCGGCAAACAGAATTTGCCCCTCGGGGGCGTAGCCGGTTCCCGTAACGCTCAAACTCCTGCCGGCCAGCCAGATGTTCCTCACGGTCATTTCATTCTGAGTGAGGGTTCCGGTTTTATCCGTGCAGATGACGGAAGTGGAGCCCAAAGTCTCTACGGACGATAGGCGTTTGATGAGCGCATTTCGCTTTGCCATGCGCTGGACTCCCATGGCAAGAGAGAGCGTTACTGTCGGGAGAAGCCCCTCGGGCACGAAGGCAACGATCATCCCCATTCCGAAGATAAAACTCTCGGCCAGGTCTACACCCGCCAGGACCACGGCCAACAGAAAGAATGCAAATCCTATGGAGACTGCGATTGCCGTGACGAGTTTCGTCACCCGCTGCATCTCTTTTTGGAGAGGACTGGCCTCGCCGCCGAGGCTCTGAGTGAACCGCGCAATTTTTCCGAACTCGGTTTCCATACCGGTCGCGAAGACGACCGCCTTGCCGGCGCCGGAAACGACGCTGGTTCCTGTGAAGACAATATTTTGAACTTCGCTGCGGGTGGGGCTCTTGGTTTTGGTTGCGTCGCTGGTCTTGCGCACCTGCAGGGATTCTCCCGTCAGGGTGGATTGATCCACGCGCAGTTCGGCATCCTCCACCAGCCGGGCATCGGCTGAAATGCGGTCGCCTTCCGCAAGCAACAGGACATCTCCCGGTACGAGCTCCTGAGCCTGAATGCGTTGCATCTCACCGTCTCGCAGGACCCGCGCATAAACGGGGAGCAGCCGGCGCATGGCTTCAGTGGCCTTTTCCGCCTTGTACTCCTGCCAGAAACTGAACGCCCCATTGATGAGGTTGACCGTCCAGATGGAGACGGCCAACTGCGGCATTTGAGCGACAAGAGCGACCAGGCCCGCAATCCACAGCAGTATGGCCATAAGATGTATGAAATTGGCCAGAAATTTGAACAGAAGGGATGTCCCCCCGACTTCTCTTATGGCATTGGACCCGAAAAGATGCAGACGCTCTTCGGCCTCTTGCCGGCTCAGTCCCTCAGGCCCCGTCCCGAGAACGGCATAGACCTCCGAGGCAGGTATCCTTTCAATGGATACTGCCTTATCTTCTTGATGATATTGATTTATTGAGCCGTTCATGAGCTTCCGGCCTTCGTACTGGATGGAGTTGGCGGATTCCAATGTTTCGTTATTCACCACGGAGGGTACGGAAAAGAATTTGGAATTCTTATGGAATTCCTCTCTGATCTCCCTGCCATTCGTGGTGAATGGGGATTTCAAGAGCGACTCACTCCCCAGGATACGGTTCTCTTTCCTTCCTGGATCTATATCGAGTAATATGAACTTTCTGTATCAGAAGCCGTTGGTCTGTCAAGAATCTTCTGCTGTGTCTCCTCACCTCCCTATTTTGAGGCGATCTGCCGGATCGAACAATAATCTTCACCAAGCATTTCGACTAAACAATATTAGTCAATAACAGTCAAGATATTGATATAAATGGAATAATTTTATAGACAACGATCTTTTTTCTTCTAAAACCCTACCAAACCTGAAGGATATTGTCTAAAACAGCTTTTCTGCTGAAAAGTATCTCATGGTGCTCAATCCCTTATTCAAAGGCCTTTTTTTAGACTCCTGGCGATTGGTATGTTCATTGCAATTAGGAGATTCTGAAAGCAAAGTTGAAAGAAGACCTCCTCGTTCAAAGTTGATCTTGTGCTGTACAGGTTCTCCGTTCTGTTGAGTCTCTTGTTGATGTTGGATATGTCGCTCTGCTCTCTGGGAAATTCAAGGTTCATACGACTAGGCTCTTACGCGCAGATTTAAAGCTCATGATCTTGCTCTCGTGATCGTTCTTGTTGTTTGTTGTTTTTTTCTGCTCTTGCTGATTCTCTTGTTGAAACGCAAAGTTCGTCGCTCTTGGTTGCAGTGGAAGCGGTTGTTGCTGAGATTCATCCTGAAGTGGTATCGTGATATTCCTGTTGCTGATCGAAAGCCGTTGCCCGTTCCGGTTGTGAAATTGAGAGGTTTTCTTTCTAAAAGACGAAGGCCAAGGGTCAGACACCCTTGGCCTTCGTCTTTTATGCGCTTTCCCCGCCTGCAATCCATTCATCGGGGTGGAAAAACAAAAGAAACCATACCCCCTTTTTCAACTTCAATATCGAATAGAGCCGGTTTTTTCCGGCAGATGAACGCATGGTATGCGTGAAACGCAGCAATACTATCCTACAGATGGTGTATTCTCACGATAAAAAAATTTTATCGGCAGAGTGGACTTCACGGCATGAGTCCGAGCACACTTCTAAGTTTATTCAACAGTTCCGCCGCATCGCTTCGGCCTGGATTCACCGGTAGACGTGCAAGAACACCTAATCCTTCACTCGCTTCGTGGAATTCCTCTTCGCTGAGAGGACTTATGAGAGCGGTATTGACCATTGCATTCACCGCCAGCAGCTCCTGAACCAGAGTCAACGGCTTGATATCCGGCAGATCGGTGTCAATGACCACAAGATGAGGGGATAGGGTGCGCGCGAGGCTCAGAGCTTCCGATCCGGAGCTCACCCGATCGAGGCGCACCTCAGGTTCCGCAGTCAGGGCTTCAGCAAAAGAATGAACGCTTTCCGGCAAAGAGGTGACCAGTACAATACGCAGCATAACTTCTCCTCATCAATTGGTAAGGGGGTTGACGGATTCTAATATCCCGTTATTCACCACGGAGACACGGAGGGCACGGAGAAAATTTTGGAATTCTTATGGAATTCCTCCGTGATCTCTGTACCTCCGTGGTAAATGGGGATTTCAAGAGCAACTCACCCCCTTACCCTTTTTCTCCCTTGATGATCAGAACCTGCCCGACTGAGGGGCACCTCCACCTCCGCAGGTATATTCGGGTGTGAACTGCTGCAACTGCCCGGCCAGGTAAGCATCCACCGCTTCCCGCACGGTCTGTGCGCTCCCTCCATGGAGAACGGAAATTCCCACCTGTGTGAACCCCATGAGCGGCCTCATGCCCATGCCCCCCGCAATGAGAACCTGGACGCCGTTCTGAGCCAGGTGATTGACCGGAGCCATGCATCCACCCTGTGCGTGCGGGACATTGGGAATGACACGAATATCCTTCACCTGACCATCAACGACTTCAATCAGCGTGTAAAGATCGCAGTGGCCGAAATGTGCACCAAGAGCGGCTGCAAGTCCTCCTGGATGGGATGATGGAATGGCAACGATTGTACTCTTCATGGCAATCTCCTTTAAATATCACTTAAATGCTTCTTCATTAAACCTCTGGGGAGAAAGAGCTTCCACATCTTCCCCTGATCATCTGCTTCTCCGGAAACCGGACGGCCTGAGGCAGGGCAACGGGCAGCGCATACCTTACAGCCCTCCATCTCATGCCCGCAACAAGAAAAATCGATTCCCTCCCCGCCGTTCGCTCCGCACCTCCATATGGACACACGGAGGCCGCATCGATTGCGCCTTTCATACTTCGGCAGGGCACTTTGTTTCGCTCGAAAGATTTTACCCTGAGGATCACTTCCTGCAAAGGGCTCTGTTTCCAAAACTTTGATGCTTCCGAGGTAGAATCGCTTTTTGCAATCCAGGAGAGGACAATCCGGGCAGGTAAATGCAAATGGTATGCCGAGATAAAGGAAAGCGTACAACTCATGAAAAATGCAGGAAAGCACTGGATTTGCATGAAGATTTCATCTTGGAAACAGTTTGGTTAAAGAAACAAAATGCACCCATTCAGGGAAATGGATAAGTTCAAATTGTTCCCATATGCAATGGGTCCCAATGCAATTGTCTCTTGACTCACTCCCCCAAATTTCGCCGTGAAAGGAATCCCAAATCTATTCCAAGTCTTTCTTGAGATTGATGAAATTACTTCTTTCAAAACCCATGGTTTTGAAAAATGAAAGGATATCGGTGGAATCCCATCGGACTGAGGTATAAACGCGAGTAATGCCCTGGGATTTATAAAACTTGAAGATCTCCCCGGTCATCCCCCTTCCAATGCCCTTCCCCATGTGCTTGGGATGCACCCCCATCGTCGCAATGTAAGCGCTTTTTTCCGCTCCAAATCCCAAGGGGAGAATGTAGCTGATGATAAATCCTACAACTCTTCCTTCGAACTCCGTGACAAAATGGGCCTCATGCGCCTCTTTCCGGGCATGTTCTCGAACCACTCTCTTAAAATCCTCATTTGCGGCTGTCTGGGTGATGAGGCTGTAAATTTCGCTGATCGCATCCGCATCCTCTGCTCGTAACTTTCTGATGGTTACTTCTTTTACCAGTGAATTCATTTTTCCCTCGGATGGTTTCAGTCTATACGAATGATCTTGACCCGATGTCCAACCCAGTCAGGAGGCAAGTAAACCCTGCCGCTGTTGCCGCTAAGCTTGACCTCCTTTTCCAGCATTTCCTCACCATATACTTCAAATTTCACCTTTGTGCGGGCAGTTTCGGCTTCACCGGGTGATTCAATTTCGGTATGGGCTCCCTTTTCTTCTTCCACATCTTTCTTTTCCATGACCATATCTTCAACCTTTGCATTGGGACCGATACCTGTCGGCAAGTAACTCGACATTGTCGGATTTCATCTGAACCACGGGGACACGGAGATTTCATTCGAGAGTCTTTCTCTGCGCTCTCTGTATCTCTGTGGTTAATGCGACAATGTCGCAGTAAATTCAAAGAGGAAAAGGCGACATTCAATTGTCGGCATATCGGTTGCTAACCATAGCAGCCGCGGATAGATGGGTCAAGATTTTTGCAGCTACAATGAATCCCTTTTGCAGCTACCATTGCAGCCCGCCGTAATTCATCATCCGGTCGGGTATGTTTTGAAGTCCCCCTTTCAGACGTATCAGACTACAAGACATCCAGGTCTTTCTTGAGGTTGATGAAACTGCTCCTCTCAAAGCCCATGGTTTTGAAAAATGAAAGGATATCGGTGGAATCCCATCGGACCGAAGTACAAACGCGGGTAATTCCCAGGGCTTTATAGAAACTCAAAACCTCCCGGGCTATGCCGGCGCCGACCCCCTCCCCCATGAACCGGGGATGGATTCCCATCGTGGCGATATAAGCACTTTTCTCCGCTCCAAACCCCAGGGTAACGATGTAGCTGATCATAAATCCTATGACTCTGCCATCGAGCTCAGCCACAAAAGGCGCCTCATGCTCATTCTCTTGCGCATGCTCTTGAACCAGCTTTTTGAAATCGGCATTTACGGCTTTCTTGGTGATGAGGCTGTAAATTTCGCTGATTGCATCGGAATCCTCTTCCTTCAGCCTTCTGATGCAGATCTTTCTTTCCATGAAATCCATTGTTCCCCCGGATGATTTCAATCTATTCTTATGATTTTCACTCGATGGCCTACCCATTCAGGCGGCAGGTAAACTCTTCCGCTGTTACCGCTATACTTGACGCTCTTTTCCAGCATCTCCTCACCGAAGACCTCAAACTTGACCCTGGAGTGGACAGTTCCCCCTGCAGCAGCTTGTGCCCTTACGACATCGTTATCTTGATTTTCTTCGACATGGATATTCTTCACTGCCATCATTTCTTGAACCTCTATATTGTGATTGGCAGGCACAGGAATCTTATAAGATAGTCGGGCATGCCAGGAATGCGGCCCTCAAATGAGCGGCTGCATCCTTTAAAGCATGTTTTCCTTTATCCAAGCGCCCGGCCAGAACCGTGAATCCGTGCATCATGCCGTCAATCCGCTGCAAATGGACCCATACGCCGGCTTCCCGTAAACGCATGGCATACCTTTCACCTTCATCCCGCAGGGGATCATACTCAGCCGTCATGACCAATGCAGGGGGAAGCCCACTCAAGTCCCTGCACCGGAGAGGAAAGAGATACGGATCATCTCGATCGAACTCTTTGGGCAAATAGTGGTCCAGGAACCACTTGACCGCGGTCGTTGTCAGAAAATAACCCGACCCGTTCTCTTCGTAGGAAGGCGTGCCCGGCAGGTAATAATCGGTCATGGGATAAAACATGAGCTGGTAAACCAGTTCCGGCCCACCTCGATCACGAGCCAGGAGAGCCACTGCAGCCGCAAGACTTCCTCCGGCGCTATCCCCTCCCACGGCAATGCGCTGGGGATCGCCGTCAAAAGAAAGGGCGTTTTCGTAAACCCATCGGGTTGCCGAGAAACAATCATTCAATCCTGCCGGGTACTTATGCTCTGGAGCCAGTCGATAATCCACCGAGACGACCATGCACTGGGCCCCCTTTGCGAGAGTGCGACAGACGGCATCATGCGTTTCCAGATTGCCCACCACGCCGCCCCCGCCATGAAAGAAAACCAGGATGGGGAGCGGCGGCTCATTCCTGGGAGTATAGATTCGAAGGGGTATTTCCGTATCGGGACCCGGGATGGAACGATTCTCCACCCTCAGAACACTCTCCGGCTCGCCCCTTCTTCCAAAAGCTTGAAGAAATCTTGCACGGACCTCCTGGACGGAGAGGGTCTCAACCGGAGGTAATCCTTCGGTGGCATCCATGAGTGCTCTGGCCTGTGGATCGAGAGGCATGGCATCGTCCTCTATGCGCTCTTGTTTTCAGGATTCCGGATATAATTACCTGACCGGAAGCGATTTAACATTCTTGGTTGCAGGTTACGTCATTCCGGAGTGCTTTCAGCCGGAATCCAGCCACACGGCACATTCTCCGGATACCGGCTTTCGCCGGTATGACGGTTTGAAAATGTTAAGAAATTTCTGCCCGGATACTTAAGAAAAAAATGCCCTTGGGGTTACGCAATCAAGATCCTAAGGACTAAGAACCTATCCGGAACCTCCCCTGTGGACTTTGCGACACCCCCCTTCAATTTCCCCCTTGAGGGGGGACCAAGGGGGGTGTCCGCTGCCGAGGTAGGTTTTCGGATAGGCTCTAAAAAGGCCTTCTGGCCACCAGGATCGTGACGATGACGGAAAAGACCACTTCGTTGTGCTGATTGGTCAGCGAACGCCGGTATCTGACGATTCCCCGATCCGCCTTGGAACGGGATTCACGTTTTTCCAGGCACTGTATGTCGCACGATAACGTGTCCCCGGGCCGAACCGCACGGTGCATACACATCTGGTCGAACCCCAGAGCCGCCAGTGTTGCAGTACGCCCCTGGCCCCGAGACGCGAACCAGGAGAGGATGGAAAATATGTGAGCCGAGCAGGCTGCTAGTCCTCCAAAGATCGATGCAGCCGCAGCATCTTCGTCTATGTGGAAAGGACGGGGGTCCCACCGGCGGGCAAATTCAATGATTTCATCTCGCGTAACCTCATAGGTCCCCGGTTCAGCGACCTTCCTTCCTACTTCAATGTCTTCAAAATAGATGCCGTTCATTGCAAATGACTCTTCCCCTTTTTACTTCTGAATTGTTGAGTTTTTCCTCAGCCGAATACCGACAGGAGGATCCGGTGGATAAGTGTTGGAGCAGGTATGATATCAGAGTGTAAATGGATTGAGAACCAAGCCGGGAGGAAGAGCAGATTCCCCCTTTTTCAGGGAAGGGAATTTTTTGGGCACTCAAGATCGCAATGACGCGATCTATTCCAGGGAGGGCACGGCCAACTTGTTGGCCGTGCCCTCAGAGCAGACCTTTTGTGCTGCAGCAAGACATCGATATCGCTCTATTTCAGGCTGGTCGATGTTCTTTCCGCAGGACTACACAATATATTTTCCTGCCGCTGATACTTCCGCTGCGATCTCCCGCCTGAGAGAGATCAGGTTGATGGGTGTGTACTGCAGGAGACTGGTCAACTGAGCTTGAAGTTCCACCCATTCACTGCCGACGGCCAGCGACATGAGGATTTCCCTGGCGGCGCGCGCAATCTGTTCGAGCGAATCGTAAATGAACAACCTGGCCATGTTGCTTTTATGTTTAGCTCCGTTGTGGCCGTTGTTTGCCGCAGCCTTCTGTGCCCGCAGCCAGGAACTCTCCATACCGTACGCCCAAATGGCCAGGTCGGCCAGACGGCTGAGGATTTCCTGCTGTTTCAGCAGATCTTCGCCGTGCTTCTCCCGTGCCGCTCCCAGCGCAAACAAGAAAACATCCTTGGCCGCCTGTATCAGATCATCGGCATTTTCCCGGACCGGAATTCCGGAACCCATGCGCGCCCTCAGTTCTGCAACAGCTTCCAGCAGGGGCAGATCTCCTTTGGCCGCCCTGCGCATGAGGGTGGTGGGGATGAGGTTCCTGTTGATTTCGTTGGTTCCCTCGAAAATCCTTCTGATGCGAGCATCCCTGTAGAGCCTTTCGACAGGATATTCAGCGATGAATCCATAGCCACCGTGAATCTGCACCCCTTCGTCGACTGCAAAGGCCTCGACTTCGCTGGCAAAGACTTTTTCCAGCGAGCACTCCAGGGCATACTCCTCGATCCCCTTCGCGGTGACCCGGCCCCCGTCAGGGCCGCTCCGATCCAGGCTGTGCAGCATGTCGTTGAGAAGCCCGCCAGTCCGGTAGATCATGCTCTCGGCTGCATAGATGCGGGCCGCCATCTCGGCAAGCTTCTCCTTGATGAGCCCAAACTGGGCGATGGGGACCTTGAACTGCTTGCGCTCGTTGGCGTAATTGGCCGACTGGTCCAGGGCGAGCTTGGAGGCGCCCACGGCATTGGCGGCCACCTTATGCCGCCCGATATTGAGAATGTTGAAGGCCACTACATGGCCCTTGCCCGCTTCAAAGAGTAGGTTCTCCACCGGGACCTTTACATCGTCAAAGTAGACGCTGCGGGTTGAAGAGCCCTTGAGTCCCATCTTCCTCTCCTCCGCTCCGGTGGAGAGGCCTTCGGAGTCGCCGTCGACAATGAAGGCACTGAACTTGTCCCCGTCGATCTTCGCGTAGACGATGAAGATGTCGGCCATGCCGGCATTGGATATGAAAGTCTTGGCCCCATTGAGGACATAGTGCTTCCCGTCGGCACTCAGCACCGCCTTGGTCTTTGCCGACAGGGCATCGGAACCGGAGCCCGGTTCCGTCAAAGCGTAGGCTGCTATCTTCTCGGCGGTGACGATGGAAGGGAGATAGGCCTCTTTCTGCAGTTCGTTTCCAAAGAAAACGATGGGCAGGTTGCCGATACCGGTATGGCCCCCGTGGGCAATGGCGAACGAACCCGCAGCTCCCACCTTCTCGGCAATAATGGTGGAGCAGATCTCATCGAGTTCCGCGCCGCCGTACTGTTCGGGGATGTCGGCTCCCAGAATCCCGAGTTCCCCCGCCTCCACAAGGAGTTCCCGCATCAGGCCGTCTTTCTTGGCATCCACTTCTTCCAACCGGGGAAAAACCTTTTCCGCCAGAAAACGCACCATGGTGCTTTCAATCATTCGATGTTCTTCGGCAAAATCTTCCGGAGTGAAGATGCTCTGAGGAGTCGCAGCCTCCAGAAGGAAACTTCCACCTTTGGGTAAATTCGACATGGGATTCGCCTTTCGTTATATGCACCCTCACGAGGCGCAGAGGAGATGAAATATTATGAGGAGGCTTTCTGACTCAGCACTCCCGTTGCAAGCTCATTCCCGTTGATCGCGGCATGCATTCTTTTCTTGAGAAGCCTGCGCGCCACGACGGTGAGGCCTATGCCTACAACACTGAGAATGCTTGCGATGAGGAACGCCTGCGAATAGCTCCCCGTGTTGACCTTGATACTCGCGGCCAGCCTCGGACCGGTAAAGGAGGCGAGACCGAAGGGAACAAACATGACTCCAAAGTTCACGGGCAGATACTTGGAGCCGAACGCATCCGCAGTGAGCGATGCAAGCTGTCCCATGAAACCACCGAAAGCCATGCCCACGATCAGTACGGGAATGATTACCCCAAAAGGAGTGGATGCAAGCCAAAACATGGCCGTTCCAAGGATGATGTAGATGACGACCATGGTCGGCATACGGCCAAAGCGGTCGGAGATGATGCCCCAGCCCACTCGCCCTCCGGAGTTGCAAAGCGCCAGTATCCCCACCCACGACCCTGCTGCAATGGCGGAATAACCGCCGACGGACTGAAGAATGGGTGAAGCGTGGGCAATGATCATCATCCCTGAAATGGCGCCCAGAACGATGATCGCGGCCAGGCAGTAATAAAGAGAATCACCCAGCATCCCACGCCAGTCCTTGTCGGGAACGTTCAGGGCCCGCTGCGAGAGCTCCGACGGCTTCCACCCGGCAGGAGTGAATCCCGCGGGAGCGACCTGCATCAGCAACGCGAGGGCACAGAGACTGACGAGATAGAACCCACCCAGCATCTTGAATGTGGGAAGTACGCTGTATTCCTTGATCATGTAAGCGGCGATGGGACCCCAAAGGATAGGGGCGGATCCCACACCAGCGGCCAATATTCCGGATACCAGGCCCCGACGGTCCGGGAAGAAGCGTACCAGGTTGGGAACAACTCCGGAATAGATGGTCCCCATGGAGAGCCCGCCCATAACTCCATATGCAAAATAGAGCTGGTTCAGGGTCTCCACATACCCTACACCCAACATGCCCAGTCCGTAGGTGAGACCACCGGTAAGAAGGATATATTTCGGCTGAACGTATTCCTGCAATTTACCGGCAATGATGATGGGAATGCAGGATATGGAATGAAAAATGGCGAATGCGACAGACACATCAGCCAGGCTCCACTTGAAATGCTCAGAAAGCGGCAGTACAAATACGCTCCAGGCATAAGTCTGGCCGATGATGACATTGATCACCGTGCCCAGCACCAGGTAAAACCATCGCTTCTCTTCTATTCTCATGTCTTGGAACCTTTCATCAATCAGTGAGGAACGAGCGGCGAGAGAAACGACACCCCGCCGACTCCCTCCTCACTTCCGAGATGTACTAGCCGACTTTCAACACCAGCGCAGCCCCTGTGTCGCCGGCCGCACAACCGGTAATGAGCACATAGCCGCCCCCACGGAGCACCGCTTCTTCGATCCCTTCGATGACCAGGCGAGCGACGGTAGGCGCCTGCGGGTGGCCCCAGATCATGGAAGACCCGTAGTTGTTGAACCCGTTGACATCGATGCCGAATTCCTTTGCCAAAAAAAGGTCGTTGGCGGCGAACGGATTGTGAGTCTTTATGACCGACACATCTTTTATACCGATGCCGGCCCCATCGAGAGCCATTCTGGCCGCAGGGACCGGAGCCGCCGGCATATGAGCCTTCTCCACGCGGGCAAATCCGTAGGAGAGAATTTGAATGGTCTTGCTCGGATCACTGCTCAGGCTCCTCGCGCGGTCTTTCGTCGTCACGAGAATCCCAGCGTTTCCATCGGCCGGATGCGTTTGCGAGGCGAACGTATGGATGCCGCCCGGCATGACGGTCTTCAGTTTGGAAATGACTTCCAGGTTAGCGGGGGTAATCCCCTCATCGGCCTCGACCGTCACCGTCTTCTTGCGGGTGACTTTCACTTCCACGGGGAACATGTATCGCTTCTGGAAGGCGCGATCGTCTTTCAAGGCGTCGAGGTACTGTTCATAGCGCCGGACCGTCAGTTCGTCCGCCTGCTCACGGGTGGCGCCCGCTTTGCGCGCCACGTTTTCGGCGGTGACCAGCATTCCGAAGCCGGTTGAAGGATCTGAGTTGATATTGTCCATGTTCCAGTTTTCGGAGATGACCTCTCCGCCCGGCCCGTTGGGATTGGGCCATATGAGGTGCGGGGCGTTGGAACATCGGTCCGCCAGCAGGCAAAAAGGCGTCTTCTGCAACCCCTGCTCGACGGCAAGGGCGGCATTGTTGATGCAAGTCGTCGCAGTCGAACAGGCCTGCATGATGGTGACTCCGGGCGTTTCCGCGCCGATGATGGCATTGGCCCAGGTGCTCCCGTAAAAGCACCTGTTTTGAGCCACGGTGATTCCGTGATAGGTGTAATCGAAAACCGAAGCGTCCCATCCTTTGGACGCAAGCCATCGTTTGGCCGTTTCGGCGCCGAGCACGATGGAATTCTCGTTGGCAAGACTTCCCTGCCACTTGGAAAAGGGAGTGCAATAGTAACCCTTGTAAGGGATATACGCTTTTTCAAACATGATTTGAGGACCTCCATCCCTATGGAAATCTAAGTTTAACCCACCAGTACATCTCGGCAGAAGTCATTATCCTGCCTCGAACTTCCCGAAGTCCCCCTTTGAAGGGGGATTCAGGGGGATGTCTCTGACAAAGGCAAATGCCTTATTTCCCTTTGTATTGAGGCGGCTTTCCACCGACCGAGCTAAGACCGGCCAGAGCATCTTCCGTGGAGAACATGTAACGGAGCTCGGCCAATTCCAGCTCGATGGCCTCTGGGATCGATACCTTCTGCTGCGCGTCCATGAGCTCATTGGCTTTCTTCAGCGCCAGCGGGGCTTTTCGAGAAATGGCCTTGAGCGTCGCCTCCGCCAGGGAATCGGAGACCCCTTCAGGCTTTTTCCCGGCCAGAAGAGCCTGAACATTGTCCGGGGAACAAACCTTCGCCATCTCCTGGAATTTTGCAGGGATCTCTCGAGCACGGTACTTGTCGGGCTTGCTTCCGGAACAGACTTCCCGGATGGCATTGTCGAGTTCCTGGGGACGGACCAGTTTGGTGACGATGCCAAGATCGAAGGCATCCTGAGCGGAAATGCCCTTGCCGGTGAAAACGTAGTATTTGGCAAGGTCCGTTCCCATGTGGCGCGCGCTGCGAATCATCCCGCCAAGACCCGGAAAGATCCCGATGGCCGTTTCAGGAAAGCCCATGGACCCCGCCGGTGTTGCCACGATGGCCTGACAGGCCAGGGCCAGCTCACTTCCTCCGCCAAGAGACAGTCCATCCAGGACGGCGACGGTGAGCTTCTTGGAATTCTCGATCTTGAGAAAAAGTTCATGGCCGAATCTCGTGAAAGCTTCGGTGGCGTCAATGCGGTTGTTCTTGATATTGTCGATGAAATAACGGATGTCCGCGCCGGCCACGAAAGCTTTTCCCGCCCCCTGGAACACAATGGCCTTCACATCGGGATTGGCTTCGGCGGCGGCAAACTGCTCGGCGAGCTGCTTGACCGTCACCTCATTGAGGGCGTTCATGGCTTCGGGTCTCTTGATCGTGATATAGGCGATGCCGTCTTTCACGGCCTGATTGACATAATGAAATTCGAAAGGCTTTCCCAGCTCGCGCTGCTTGATCAGGATCTCCGGCATCTTGAAGTCCTTGTACCGCTTGGTCATGGCCTCCACCAAACGATAGGTCTTCTCAATGCCGATGCGGTTCATGATCTCGAACGGCCCCTGCTTCCAGCGGAGCCCGACCTTGGCGCCTAAATCGGTATCTTCGATGGATGCGATCCCTTCACTCACCAGGGCTGCCGCAGCTCCCAAGCAGGCTCCGTACAGACGATCCTGGACCATCTCGAACTTGGATTCGTCCGGCTCACCGCTGAGATCATAGGGCGTACCTTCCTCCATCTTCGCCGGAAGCGACCTGGGCGTGCCGTAGAGCGATCCCAACTCTCGTCCGAAGGTCGCCGAGGCGTGTACCGAAATGGGAATTCCCGTCACGTTCATGAGCTCAAACGGTCCCATGCCGATCTCGAACGCACGCTTGGCCGCTTCTTCGATCGTGGGAATATCCGCGATTCCATCGTCCAGGATCTGGACGGCTTCCGTGAGGAGGGGAGAGAAAAACCGGTTGACGCAAAATCCCGAGGCGTCTTTCACGAGAATGGTGGTCTTGGCATGAAGACGTCCTACTTCCAGAGCACGCTTGACCGTTTGTTCACTGGTCCCGGCGTGGGGAATGACCTCCAACAGCCGGTTCTTGGCGGGATGGTAAAAGTAGTGAAATCCCACGAAGCGGTCGGGCCGCGAGGTCGCTTTTGCCAGCTCGGCAACGTAAAAACTGGAGGTATTGCTCGCCAGGATGGTATCCTGAGCACAAACCTGGTCGAGGTTCTTGAAGAGATCCTTCTTGACCTTTTCATTTTCGAATACCGCTTCGATGACCATATCCGCATTGGCAAGGGCCTTCAAATCCGTGCTCCCATGAAGACGCCCGATGGTTGCATCCACCTGTTCCCGGGAGAGTATTTTTCTGTCGACACCCTCTCCCAGGATTCGACGAATTGTGCCAAGACCGCGATTCACGAACTCTTCCTTGGTATCCACCAGGATGACGTTCAGCCCCTCCATGGCCAGCTTCTGAGCGATTCCCGAACCCATATTCCCTGCGCCCACAACTCCTACTGTCGTAATTTCTTTCATTTTTCCCTCGTTTTCCATGTTTTGTATGAAAGCTGTGAAAGTCGTTTGCCTGACCCAAAGCGATCGCCTAGTCGATGATGCCTTTGCCTTTCAAACCTTGGATTTCACTGTCACTGTAGCCCACGAGCGTCTTGAGAATCGCCTCGGTATCCTGTCCGATCCTTGGCGCGCCCCGCCATACCCGCTGCTTGGTTCTGCTCATTTTCGGAACAAACCCATAGGTCGTGATGGTTTTGCCGAGGGTTTGGTCTTCGTACTGGATCCAGTTTCCTCTCTTCTGATAGTGTTCGCTGTTCACCAGCTCAGCAGCGGTCCGGGGGATACCGCACGGTACTTTGAACTTTCGGAATTGTGCCGCGGCCTCCTCGGAAGTGCGGGCGGCCATCCACTCTTCGATGAGGGCATGAAGCTCCCTGCCGAGTTCCGAGTCTACAGCCTCCTTGGAACCACCGGCTTTTTCATGGGGGTACTTTTCAACATCGATATCCATGGCCTTGAGGGTGCGCCCGTACACGGCGGGACCATAGGCGCCGATAAAGAGGTAACCGTCCTTGGTTTTGAAGAGGTTTGCCGGCTGAAAGATAGGGATCTTGTTGCCTCCCCTGTTTTTCACCATGCCCAGAGTGAAATAGTTGACGAAGGTATCGTTGAGGCATCTACTCATGCATTCGGTCTGGGCCACATCGACGACTTGCCCCTGTCCCGTCACTTGAGCATTGATGTAGGCCACCAGAATTCCACTCACGCAAAACATGGCGGTCACATAATCGTTGATGAAAGCCCCCCCAAGGGAAGGAGGCATGTCGGGATAGCCGTTGAGGTGCATCCAGCCGCCCTCGGCCTGGCCGATGGCGTCGTAGGAAGGCCGGTCGCACTCTTCAGGCACGCCGCCGAACTGCGGCCTTCCGAAACCGCTGATATGGGCGATGACCAGCTTCGGATTGACCTCGAACAACATTTCATCGGTAATCCCCAGCTTCTCCGTCCACACCATGTTTTCCAGCCATACGTCACAGTTCTTGATGAGGGAGAGAAAGATCTCCTTGGCTTCGGGTTTTTTCAGGTTCACCTCCAGCGTGAAACTCAACTTGTTCCTGGCATCCTGGATCCACCCCGTGCTGACCTTTTCGTGAGCCGGGACCTCGGGACCTGCCAGCTCGAACGGCTTCCCTGAACCATTGCCGTTTGTGATCACCGGGGCCTGGCCCCGGAAGGGATCTCCCCACCCCGGACGCTCCACATGAATGACCTCCGCTCCATGCTCGGCCAGGATGGTTGCAGAAAACGGTGCCGACACCACGCTTCCGGTCAGCAGCACTCGCATTCCCGACAATCCGCCGTAGGCAGGAATCAAAGCCGGGGCAGGAACTCGTTCGATTTCTTTCCATCTTTCCATGTGCATCCTCTCTTTTTTCAAAATCTCGCTTCCCTGGTTTCGCCCAATGCTCATACACTAAACCCACACAGCTACAAACTGGCCATGATATAGTTACTATGTAGCTATATAGTTAAATTGTAGCTATAGAGATGTCAAGCAAAAAAATCGATTTTTCCGATCTTGTTTTCTTCTTTTGCGACCTGGACTCGATTTGAGCCTGAGGAGTGCTTGCAGGGAAAGGCCGGAAATGATTCCAAACAGGAGCCAGATATTGCCGGGCTTCGTCTGAGCCACAGAGACACGGAGAAGGACTCTCAAATGAAATCTCCGTGTCTTCCGTGGTTCATGTGACAATGTCGCACCATCCAAAAAGGAAAAAGGTGCCCAAAGAATGGCGGGAAGGGAAGCGGTCTGTACCGTAGTTACAAATTCTTAAATATTGGGATCGGTTCCCAACTCGACGGGTGTCACAACAGCAGTTTTGGTCTTTACAACACCGACGGCCACGTGTCTTTGCAGGAGGACAAGAACTCCTGCTGTAAAGAGCCCGACCAAAGCGTTTGCACTGCAGAGTTGACTGACACTCCAGTTTCGGCTGAGGAGAAATCCCCCTACCAGAGGGGCAAGCATGGCACCGATTTTGGCAACGGCGTACGCCCAGCCGATGCCGGTGCCTCTGATGTCTGAAGGATAAGAAACCGTGGCAATCGCCAGGGTACCTGTCTGGCTGCCGTTTATACAAATCCCGCAGATGACGGACAAAATAGCGATCACCATGAACGAACCGCTGCTCGCACCGATCCCGAATGCCGTCAGGCTTAAAAAAGCGAGAATAAACCCAACTCGCAATACAATGAACGGGTTAAACCTGTCCATCAAACGACCTACGAAGATAGAGGAAACGGCAGCGCCGAAACAGAGGTAAGCATAGGCCAGGCTGTATTGCTGGACGGTAGCGCCGCTCTTGCGCAGTAAAGTGGGTGACCAGGTATTGAGTATCCAGAGCAGATAGAGAGCTCCAGTACAGATTGTCCACAACAGCACTGTTGTGAGTGCACGCCCTTCCGTAAAAAGACGTTTGACGGGCACACCGGGAACCTTCTCCACGGTGGAGACAAACTGCACTCCACTATCGTTGGCCAGGGCTGGTGCGATTCTGGAAATGATCTTGTGAACCCTTACGCAGTCTCTCCCCTTGTTTCGTCCAACCAGAAACTGCAGCGACTCGGGAAGAAGCAGTGCAACCATAAGACTCGTCAACATAGGAGCACAGCCCCCCAGGAAAAAAAGGGACTGCCACCCGTAATGGGGAATCAGGTAGGCGGAGATGAGACCGCCCACCATGGCCCCCGCCGGCATACCCGCGTACATTGTGGCAACAATGCCTGCACGCGCGCGACTCGGAGCATATTCAGCACCCAGGGTAAGAGCGTTCGGGACGGCTCCACCCAACCCGATCCCGGCGAGAAAGCGATATAACGCCAGTTGCTCCACGCTGGTGATAAATGCCGTAAGCAGAGTGAACACACCGAAAATCACGGAAGAGACAAACAACATCCACTTGCGGCCCCAACGGTCTGCAAGCATGCCTAAGACGACCGCACCAATCAGCGGCCCGAACTGGCCGGCACTCAATGCCAATCCGAGGGCGCTCGGTTCAGAATGCAAGAAATCCGCGATCTTGGGCAACGCCACCCCGACAACCGTCAAATCCAGTCCGTCCAGGAACGTGACAAGAAAACAGAGGCTGCAAACGAGATACTGGTACGCACTGAATCGACTCTCATCCAATACCCTGCGTATACTTATTTCCTTACTCGCCATCTCCACCCCTCCCATAAATCCGATATCATGGTTTCATGAATCCCAATACACTCTGCGTCTTGCGATCAACTCGCAGGACTCATCGATAATCCCCTATTCTCCAGGCTCTAGGAATCCCTGGTCAATTCCCGTTCTAGACACTCTTCCAAGGATCTGACGTCACTGATTTCCCCCAATGCTCATACCTCACCCAATTAAAGCTATAATACGGCTACTATAAAGTTACTATATAGCTAAACAGCTAAATTATAGCTATAAGTGTGTCAAGTGAAAAATCATTCTCTTCATCTCGTTTTCTTCTTTTCTGACTGAATTCGATCTGCGGCTGAAGATGTCTGCAGCAAGCGCGGACCGCAAGCGGAGGTGGAGTATGCTTAGATGGCTCCATGCCAATGGAAATCAAGAAAGGAGAGATGCGCTTCAGGTATGATAAAATGAAACGGGCAGAGAGATAACGGCTTAGAGAGGCAATTGCTCTTTAAGTTTGTATTTCAACAACTTGCCGGTTGGACTCATGGGCAGGCTATCCACAAAGTAAACCCTTTTAGGCACTTTGTATCCCGCAATCTCCTTTTTGCAAAAACACGTGATATCGTCCATGGTGACCACCGAATTTTCCTTCTTCACTACAAAGGCGGTGACAACCTCCCCCCATTTTTCATTCGGCATGCCGACGACTGCCGCCTGACTGACGGCCGGATGTTTGTACAGGACGCTCTCCACCTCGGCCGGGAAGACATTCTCTGCACCCGTGATGATCATGTCCTTTTTTCTGCCCACGATATACACGAATCCCTGCTCGTCCCTCCTGCACAGGTCCTCCGTATAGAACCACCCGTTTTTGAAAGCCTTTTTGGTATCCTCTTTGTTCTTCCAGTAGCCCTGTGTCATCCCCGATCCCCGTACTCGAATCTCACCTATGACGCCGGGGGGCACAGGATTGTCATTTTCATCCACTACCTCGACCTGCATATCGGTATAGGATTTGCCGCAGGAACCGAGGATTCCCATCCTGCCCTCCGCCATGGCTGAGGCAATCTCATCCGTCCCCAGAATACATATGGAGCCCACCGTCTCCGTCGTGCCGAAACCGTGGATGAATATGTTGCCGAACCTTTCTATGGCTTTCTTGAAAACAACAGGGGTTACGGGAGCGCCGGCAAAGAGGATTTTTTTCAGGCTGCTCAGGTCATACCGGTCTATGTGCGGATGTTCCACGAAAAAGAGCAGCATCGGGGTTGCGAGCACTCCCGTGGTTACCTTGTAGTGTTCTACAAGCCGCATGAATTCCTCCACATCCCAGCGAGGCATGATGACCGTGCTGATTCCGCTGTAGACCCCGTTCATAAGGATCACCAGGCCTGCGGCGTGAAACAAGGGGGTGGGGATGATTGCCGCGTCCTCGCGCTCCATCTTCATCTCGAAGGCCAGGCTTTTTCCTGCATGATAGAAATTGCGGTGAAGGACCATACAGCCTTTGGGAACGCCGGTAGTGCCGCTCGTGTACATCAGAGCGGCCAGATCGTCCTCGGCGATCTCAACGGCCGGTTCGTGGGGAGAGGATTCTTCGATCAGTGTCTCATAATGATGCCACCCTTCAGGGAGACCGGCCTTTTTCCCAATCAGTATATAGTGCTTTACGAAGGTGAGACGGGAGCCTATTTCCTCTATCCTGTCCAGGAATTCCTCGTGCACCATGAGCACCGAAGCCTGGGCATCGTTTAGAACCCCCTCCAGTTCAGGGGGAGCGAGCCTGAAGTTGAGCATCACCAGGACCAGGCCGGCATTGGGTATACTGAAGTACGACTCGGCATTCTCCATACTGTTCCGGCTCAAAATGGCTACCCGCTCCCCCTTTTCGGCGCCCAATCCCAACAGCGCGTTCCCCATCCTGCGGGTGCGGTCCGTAAAATCCCTGAAGGTCCACCGCCTCTCGCCTTCAATGAACGCAGCCTTATCAGGATGGTATTCCAGGTTTCGCGCCAGCAGGGTCCTGAGAGTACATATGCCTTGCATATTATTTCCCTCCCAAAATCGTCTATTCGGAGGCAACGCTTTTTTGAAGAGCAGGACGAGAAGAGCGGGACTAAACCAGAACATTGAGCAGGCAAACGTTGCGCCGGTCCAGTATTGGTGGTCTTGTCTTTATGTTTCCTCTCCGAAGGGTTGAAACTAAAGCTTCATTGGAGCTATATAGTAGCTATTATTTAGCTCCAATGAAAGGCCAAGTCAATAGTTTTTCAAAGGGAGAACATTGAAAAAAATCATTCCATTCTAACCGCCGCAGGAGTGCGTTCACAGTGGGAAAAAGGTTAGGGAAGGGGAAATTTGATCCTTGACTAATTACATTATAGCTTTATTATAGCTTATGCTAAATGATACATCTCGCAGTTGCGAAGTTTGTGCTTCGCGAGGATGAGATTCCGGCTTCTTGATGGCCCTGCAGGAGTCAAGGCATCAACCGTCCACGGTATAAAAAGCGACCGCAGAATTACTGTTGGCAGCAAAAAAACGGTTTCACCCTCTCCGGCATCAAAAAAGAGTGCTCTTCGCAAAGAGCGGGTCACTAGCAAAAGAGACAGAATGTCGAAAAGCTCAGCAACGGCAGGAAAGGACAAAACAATGAATGTGGTGGTGGTATTGAAACAAGTTCCGGACACGGAATCCGCAATTCGCATTGCCGGCGACGGCAAGTCCATTGCAACGGAAGGAATCAAATGGATCGTCAATCCCTATGATGAATTTGCAGTGGAGGCCGCCCTTCGATTGAAAGCTAAACACGGCGGGAAAGTCACCATCCTGAGCTACGGGCCCCAGCGCGTCGTGGAATCCATCCGGACGGCCCTCGCCATGGGAGCTGACGATGCGGTGCTGATCGGCGAGGACGACATCGAAAGCAGCGGTCGCCTGCAGTTGGCGAAAGCCATGGCCGCCGCCATCCGGTCATTGAATCCCGATCTGGTCATCATGGGTTTTCGTGCGGTCGACAATGATATGGCTCAAAGGGGACCGATGATCGCCGAATACCTCGGGTGGCCGCACCTCGCTTTTGCCGTCTCGATCGAATCGGATGGTAATCAGGTCACGATCAAGCGTCCCATCGAAGGGGGCAGCGTAACCCTGGAATCCACTCTGCCGGCGCTGGTGACGCTCGGAGGATCGCATGCGGTCTGGAACCCGCGATTTGCCTCGCTGCCTGGAATCATGAAGGCCAAGAAAAAACCCCTGGCAGTGAAGAAGCTTTCCGATTTCGGTTTGGACCCTGCGCAATTTGCACCGGGTGCGGGAAAGACTCGCGTCATTTCCCTTGAAATGCCCCAGGAAAGACAGCCGGGACGTATCGTCGACGGGGGACTGGATACGGAAGGCAAAGCACGGGAGCTTACACGGTTGCTGCATGAAGAAGCCAAAGCCATCTAAGGATGCAAGGAGATTGAAAATGGGAAAAAGCGTGTGCGTGATCGCTGAGTTTCGTGGAGGAGACCTGCGACGGGTTTCATATGAGGTGGCCAGCGAGGGAAAAAGGATTGCGGATGCCCTTGGGAGCGATCTCTGTGCCGTGGCTTTGGGTTCCGGCATTGCGGAGAAGGCCGCCGAACTGGGCCGCTACGGAGTGAAGAAAGTTTATATCGTTGATGATCCCGCTCTGGAAAACTATCTGGCCGAATCCTACGTCCCCATCATTGCGGACATCATCCGGCAATGCGACCCGGCAGCGGTCCTCCTGTCGGCATCGGTGGACGGCAAGGACCTGGCGGCGCGGCTTTCTGCGCGGCTCGATGTCGGCCTGGTACAGGATTGTACCGAGATCCTCGTCGAGGATGGAAAGATCCGGGTGAAGAAACCCATTTTTGCCGGCAAGTGTTTTGCCTGGAATGAATGGATCGAAGGGGCCATGCCGCTCATCTCCTGCCGCCCCAACGTGATGCAATGCCTCACGCTGAGCGAAGATCAGCGGGCCGAAGTGGAGCGGGTGGACATTCCTGTTCCGGAAACCCGCTCCCGTTTCAAGTCGATGGATCTGGATACTTCGGGAAGGGTGGGGCTCTCGGGAGCCGAGATCATCGTGTCGGGTGGACGCGGCATGAAAGAGGCGCAGAACTTTGCCATGCTGGAAGATCTGGCGAAATTGCTCGGTGCTGCCGTGGGAGCATCCCGGGCCGCCGTGGATGCGGGATGGCGCCCTCATGCGGACCAGGTGGGACAGACGGGGAAGGTCGTGAATCCCAACGTTTACATCGCCGTAGGCATTTCGGGAGCCATTCAGCATCTGGCCGGTATGGGAACATCCAAATACATTGTCGCCATAAACAAGGATCCCGATGCGCCCATATTCAGCAAGGCCGATTATGGAATCACGGAAGATCTTTTCAAGTTTGTCCCCGCTTTTACGGAGGAGGTCCGTAAGCTCAAGAGCACCTGCTCATAGGCGAGATCACAGGCATTCCGATGAGATGGGCTTGAAAATGGAGCTATTCGGCCGAACTGAAGGGATCGGTAACCTTCTTTGATACTGACCGGTACGTTCGGCCGGATAGAACCGGCACCATCCATACTTCCTGCTTCTGAAGGAGGGAACCGATCCTGAAAACTTGTGCCGTAACTGGAGGGAATTGAAAAAAATATTTGTAGATTTGAAAAAAGAGGCCGGAAAGGCTTATATTGGTTCCGGGCGGTGCTTCTTCCCCATAGGGGGACGCTCAGCAGGTTTACCCTGGGGAATGTGCCCATCGGTCGGTGGGCTGGGTGTGTTTGAAGGGATGATAACAAAACCCGGGAGCCAATGGTCGGAAAATTTCTGAAATGGACAAAATGGGATTCACAAAAAACCTGTATATTATAATCATCTTATCATTGTTTGCATTGTTTGTTTTTAAGAGCCCTGTAAAAGGGAATACAGTTTCAGCAGGAAAAGAAAATACCCAGTTTCCCGGGACGTCGATTCTCGCGCAATCTCAGGATGAGGGTAAAAACACCGTCAAAGTTCAGATTTATGACGTGAACCTCAATGACCAGGATGGAAACGTTGTCAATTTCAAAAACGATATCATCGGAAACCGGGTTGCAGTCATTATTCCATTTTATACTACCTGCCCATCGTCCTACCCGATACTGATTTTTGTGCTCTCACGCCTCCAGGCGCTTTTGGGTGAACGGTTGAACACAGACGTTGTCCTGGTCTCCGTAACGGTTGACCCCAAAACGGACACTCCTCTAAGGCTGAAAGCTTATGCTCGCCAGCAAAAAGCCCGACCGGGCTGGTTTTTTCTCACGGGAGATAGGGAAAATCTAACCAAAGTGCTGGTGGGGAGTCATCTACTGTTATCCGACAATCTCGATAATCACAACCATATTCCCATCACGGTGGTAGGTCGGAATGGGGATGCATGGCGACAATTCCACGGCTTTCCAACTCCGGAGCAGCTGCTGGAAGAAGTCGAAAAGTATCTCGGTTTGGAAAAACCGGCCTAGGCGAGACGACAGCCCACAAACGATGCCATCGTATCTGCACATAATCATTTTTCAAAATGCATCTTTCCCGGCACTTCATGGTTGAACTCACCACAAAAGAAGTCCATAGTAAATCCCACCTCATCCATTGCTCTTTCGCCTCTCTTTCCACTCAAACAAAGGGAGACGATATTAAAAATAAGGACAAAACCATCGCTGTGAAATCCTACAACGGTCCCCAAAATGCATCATAGGCCATGAATGTACCTGACTTGATCGAGTCCATTTCATTTAACCAGGGAGGAGGCCATGAGACGATTTCGTACTATCTCGGTAATACTTTCTTTGTGCGTTCTATTGGCGGTTCCGGCCTTTGCAGACGGGATCCCCTTTGAGAAGGAGGTTTGATTGCCATGGCGGAAGAAATTCGCTGGGTTAAAACGCACTGCGCACGGATGGATCATGGCGGTTGTGCTCTGATGGTGGGTGTCAAGGATGGCAAGATCCTTCAGATCAAAGGAGATCCCCAGGGCTATTTGAACAAGGGATATACCTGCTACAAAGGGAGGGTCTCGGCGGATCGGCTCACTCATCCGGATCGTCTCCGGTATCCCCTGAAGCGCGCAGGGAAGCGCGGCGAGGGGAAATGGCAGCGCATCTCCTGGGAAGAAGCACTTGATGAAACGGCGAAAAATCTTCTCAGGATCAAGGAAAAATACGGTGCGCGGGCGGTCGGATTCGGCGTCGGCATGCCCAAGGGGCTGGAACACTTCGTTTTGATTCGGCTTGCCAATATCTTCGGTTCACCCAATGTAATCGCCTCACAGGATGTGTGCCATGCACCCCGGGAGATCACGGGTATCCACACTTGTGGATTCTACCCCGTTGCCGACCTCCACAACCCGACAAAGTGCATCCTCGCCTGGGGCAGCAACGTTCTTTCCACCAACGAAGAAGGACAGATAGGCAGTCTCACCCTGGAACAGCTCAAAAACGGCGCCAGGCTGATCGTTGTCGATCCCCGCAAGACAGATCTTGCCGAAAGAGCCGACCTGTGGCTGCAGCTCAGGCCCGGAACTACACAGGCGCTTGCCCTAGGCTTCTTAAACGTCATCATCGAGGAATCGCTGTATGATAAGAAGTTTGTCGGAAAACATACCTACGGTTTTGAAGACCTTGCCCGGCACGTGAAACAGTACACCCCGGAGGCTGTTTCTGAAATAACCTGGGTACCATCCGAACTGATACGCAAAGCCGCTCGAATGTATGCCACGGCAAAACCGGCCGCCCTCCAGTGGGGCAACGCCATCGAGCACAACATCAATGCCTTCGATGGCATTCGCTCGTTGGTTTGCCTCATGGCAATCTGCGGAAATCTCGAGGTGCCCGGCGGCAACATCAACGCCCACGACCCGAAAATCATGGGGCTGGCCGAATTTGTGCGAGCCGATCTCATCCCGGATAAACGTAAAGAGATGATCAGTGCCTATCACGGCACCATTCCAAGATTGATGACGGTGGCGCCGGCTTATTTCCGGAAGGCGGTGCTTGAAGAGGTCCCCTACCCTGTCAGAGGATACTACGGCATGTGTACCAATCCTCTGGTGGCCTGGGCGGAGAGCGCTGTCACCCATGCAGCGTTTATGAGCCTCGATTTTATCGCCGTAGCGGAAATATTCATGACACCTACCGCCTCCCTGGCCGATATTGTCCTTCCGGTTGCACACCAGTACGAAATGAACGACATTGGCCATTACGGCATCGGACACGGCCTGATATTTGCCCGGCCAAAGGTTGTCGAGCCACCGGAGGAGTGTTGGCCCGACATGAAGATCATGAACGAACTGGGTAAGCGGATATCACCCCCTGAATACTGGCATGATGATTTTGAAACGTTTCTCGAAGATGTGCTCAGGCCTTCGGGCTTGACCTACAGCGAATTCGCCGCGAAAGGCTATTTGAAGGGGCCTGACCGCTTCAGGCTCCATGAGGAGAAAGGCTTTCGCACGCCTACCGGAAAGGTGGAACTGAGATTGAGCACCGCTGAGAAGTTCAAACTCAAGCCGCTCCCCGAATTCACCACTCTTCCCGAAGACGAGGATCCCGAATTCCCGCTGATTTTGATCAGCGTAAAGAGCCGGTACTATCTCCATTCTTCCTACCGATGGGTAGAAAAACTTCGGCAAAAACGGCCGCACCCGACCGTTGAAATCCATCCCGAAACGGCAGCCGCCCATGGGATCGGCGATGGTGACAACGTAACCATTGAAACAAAGTACGGATCAATAGTCCAGGTGGCAAAAATCACAGACATCGTTCACCCGCGCGTGATCAATGCAGCCATTGGATGGTGGTTCCCCGAAGCGGATGCTGCCAGGCAATTCGAATGGCAAAAGTCGAATTTCAATATCCTTACCTCCATCAGAAAGCTGGGCAAAGAATTTGGAACCCCGAACTTAAAGGATCTTCCCTGTAGGATACGCAAACTATAGCGTTATACCGCGAACAGTTCACCTATGGGAAACACCGGCCTCTCACCGTCTTAGAACCTATCCGGAACCCCCTGTGGACTTTGCACCCCCCCTTCAGTTCCCCCCCCTCGAGGGGGACCAAGGGGGGTGTCCGCTGCCGAGGTAGGTTTTCGGGTAGGCTCTTAGTCGCCATGATCCGTCTCCTCGAGGTTCAGCTCCGGCCATTTCTCCTTGGATTGTAGATGCAGGCCAGGTCGTCCCTGATCCCTCCCGCCGCCCACAGGTCGAAATCACCCGATGAGGCGCCAGGAATTTCCCGAATATGATCTTCTCCTCACGATGAATTTCTACACCGTCATAGAAAACGCCAAGCAACATGAGTTCCTCCGCTTGTTGAAATGATCGATCTCCTCTCCCTGCTGGCCGATGAAGACGCGCAACGCATGCCCCGAGTAAACGCAGTACGCTCATCGCTCCAGCTACTTCAATTGGAACAGCATGGGGAGACCGGTCTTACAAAAGACTGGTCTCCCATTCAATCTTGCCGGCTTGAAGGTCGAGCTTTTCACGGCCAGCAGGGCTTCCTCGTCAAACCTGGACCCGGCTCGCGTGACCACCTCCACGTGGACGAAACACCCGTTCTCATCTATGGTGAGCTGCAGAACCACGGTCTCCTCCTTTCCCATCTCCCTGGCAAGCAGAGGATACCTGGAGAGGACCCGGGTGGCGAACCGGGGGCCGTCTCCCGATCCGAAGGGCGCGTTGAGTGGGCCGTACCCTCCACCGGAGCCGACTCAAGAGCCGGCGCCAGGGCATTCTCCCGACTGCTCTTTTCCATGGCCTTCGCCATCCGGCCACCCAAACCATTCGCCGCCGCCTTTCACATCTTGAAGACGGAGAAGGCTGACTGTACAAAGTGGCGAATCTGCACTCTCGGGAGGTATCAGTTACACGCAACCCCCACCGCCAACAGGCGGAATATATGATCCAAATGGCTCTCCATGAGCCCTTCGCTGTGCTCGCGCACCCACTCGAAGGGCTTCTCTTCTATGAACAGGTCAGCGAATGTTTCCGATTGTGAACAGGTCAAAACGGGCTCAGCCGAATTTGCGCAGACAGCTTTCCTCATGCGGATGTTCCTTTCACACCTGCCGGCGCGGCCGCCTCCACCGCCTCTTCAATATCCCCTTCGATATCGAGATAGGCGTCGCGCAGCTTTTCCCGCATGTCGTCGTCGGCGTCCCACATGCCGCGTTCTATCACCTCTAACAGCTTGTCCAAAATATTTTGCAGAGCATAGGGGTTCACTTCCTTCAGCCACTTCTGCATCTCGGGGTCCAGTCCGTACCGGTTGGCCACCCGCTCGTACATCCAGTCCTCCATCACGTCGGCAGTGGCATCCCAGCCGATGATGATGTCCATAACCTTGGAGATGTCGCCAGCGCCTTTGTAGCCGTGCCGCTTGAGGCCCTCCAGCCATTTGGGGTTGAGGAGCCGCGAGCGCAGCACGTGCTTGGTTTCCTCTTGGGTGGTGCGGAGAAGAACTCGTCGGGGATCCGAGGAATCCCCCACCAGGGCGAAGGGCATCACTCCGCGGACGGTGGCCGATGCGGCGATAAGTCCCCCGTAGTAGTTGTAGAAATCAGTGCAGGAGAGCATGTCGTATTCACGCGAATCTTCGTTCTTGACGGTAACGTCCATGCGGGAGAGAAGCCGCCTGAAGACTGCCGGGGTATGTGTGCCGTAGTGTCCCCGGCCGTAAGCATGAGAGGAATAGCGGATGTAGGCTTCACCCAGGTCTTCCCGGGTTTTCCACTGCTTGGATTCCACCAGCTCCTCCACCCCGGCGCCATAGGTCCCCGGCGGACAACCGAAGACGCGCAGAGTGGCAAGCCGCCAGGCATCCTGCTCACTCAGGCCTTCGCCCCGGTAGTTGTCCCGGTCGGCCAGCACATGCCGGCGGATGAAATTGGATTCGGGCGGTTCTTCCAGGGCGGCGACCATGCCCACGGCATGGTCGATGAGCTGCACGAGATTCGGGAAGGCATCCCGAAAGAAGCCCGAGATGCGGGGGGTCACGTCGATGCGCGGGCGGCCGAGCTCTTTGGCGGGAATGATCTCGAGCCCCTCCACCACACCGTTGCTTCGCCATAGAGGCCTGACGCCCAGAAGATAGAGGACCTCGGCGACGTCGTCGCCCCGGCTGCGCATGGTGGGGCAGCCCCAGACAATGATACCGATGTTGTCGGGGTATTTCCCCTGCTCCTCGAGGCAACGCTTTATGAGCGTATCCCCAAGCGCCTTGCCCACTTCCCATGCTGCGGGAGAGGGAATGGTGCGCGGGTCGAGCGAAAAGAAGTTGCGGCCTGTGGGAAGAATGTCTGCCTGGCCGCGAGTGGGAGCGCCGGATGGTCCAGGAGGAACGAAGCCCCCGGAGAAAGACGAAAGGGCAGCGCTCATTTCTTCTTTCGTGCGCATAATATTGGGAGTCAGAATATCAGTTATGTAACGCAGGACCCGTTCGATGCGGGGAAAGGCCTTTCCCTGGAAAGCTGTTGCCAGCTCCGGAATGGCTTCGGGATCATAGCCGCGAGCGTCCAGGGCGCGAATGAGCTCCCGGGCACAGTTATGGGCGCGCTCGATGAGCTTGCCTCCTGTCATGCCTCCCGATCCGGGGACGGCTTCGCCCCGCCGGTCCAGCAATTCGTCGTAGCGGAAGCCCATGGCCGCAACGATCTCTTCCCGAAGCGACGGGACATCCCCGTTGGGAAGCCGGGTCAACTGCGCCAGAAATTCCACCAGCCGTTCGCCTTCAGGAGGTTCTCCCAGAACGTGAAGGCCGTCACTGATCATGGTGTCCGAAAGCTCGCTCAGATAACTGTGGAGCCTGGCCAGGAAAGCATCCATGTCTCCGAGGGCCTGTTCGCGCGTGAACGCAAGATCGTGCTGCAGGTCGGCGGCCTCGACGGCATCCCACAAAAGGCCGGCCAAGACGGGCAGTTTCCCGGGATCCTGGCGAGCGGCCTGGGTGTAATCGTCGAGGGTCCGCTCCACGTCCGTCAGCTCTTCGTACAGATCGGCATTGGTGTAAGTCGGGGTCAGGTGATCGATGATGCAGCAATAGGAGCGGCGCTTGGCCTGGGTTCCCTCCCCGGGATCGTTGATGATGTAGGGATAGATGTTGGGAAGGTCCATGATGGAAAGATCGGGATAGCACTCCTCGCTGAGTCCCAGAGCCTTTCCCGGCAGCCATTCGAGGGAGCCGTGCTTGCCCACGTGCATGACGGCGTCGGCCTTGAAGACGTTTTTCAGCCACCGGTAATGAGCCAGGTAATGATGGGGCGGAGACAGGTGCAGGTCATGGAGTATCGCTTCGGGGTTCTCCAGCTTGCCTCGGGGGGGTTGAATGGTCAGAAACACGTTCCCGTTGGCCAGTCCCGCAAAGAGGAGCCTGTCCTCATGAACAAACAGCTCGCCCGGCATTTCGCCCCAGTTCTCCGTCATCTTCCGGCGGACGATTTCGGGCAGGGCTTCGTGCCAGGGCATGAAAACGCTCCGATCGGCCGTCGCTTCCGCCCGGTCGGCCATCTGGTCCGGAGTGAGCCACTTCCGGTCACAGGTCATGCGCTGCAGCAACTCGTTGGCCAGTTCATCCCCGCTCTCGTAGCGACGCTCGATGCGGTAGCCGCTCTCGGCCATCACGTCCAGCAACCGTTTGACGGCGGTGAACGTATCGAGCCCGGCGGCACACCCGATCCGGTCGTTTCTCGGCGGATAGTGGTGAAACACGATGCCGATGCGTTTCTCGCTGTTGGGCTTGCGCCGAAGGTTTGCCCAGTTGAGAGCGAGCTTCACAAAAGCGGCCGTGCGTTCGGGAATGGGGCGATAACAGGAGAGGAGTGCTCCCGTGACGGGATCCACCGTGTCCTCCTCCCGGGAGGCCACAGGAAAGGTGATCAAGTTGCCGTCGAATTCCGGCTGGGCGGCCTGGAAAGTGACGTCCATGATGGACAAGCCCTGGATGCTCTCTTTCCATACCGCATAGGGATTGAGGGTACACATGGCCTGCAAAACGGGGACGTTCAAGCCGGGAAAAACAGTCGCATAGTCCGGCTGGGTCATGGTCATGGACATGGCCATGGCGCTCACCAGGACATCAATGCGCGGCTTTTCGCCGTCCATGAAATACTCCTTCACGACCTCGTCGGAGCCCCGGTTGCCGATGGCCGCATCCTTGAAGCGCATGCTGAAGACGGGCAGCACGTTGGCGCCGCGCGCCTCGATCTCCCGGATAAGGGCATCGATGTGCGCCAGGTTTCCGTTCAGCCAGTAGGTTTGGTTGAACCAGATCCCAACGGTAGGTTTTTGGCGATTGATGTACTCGCCGGCGTAAAGGCCGAAGTCGGCCACATGCCCCGCCTCCGGGTGGTAGATTCCTTCCTGGACCACGGGCTGGGGAGGCGGAACGTCTGTCACGGGTCCACCCGTCAGCATGGCGGAAAGGTACGCCAGCGCCCGTTCGACGTTCACCGGCCCGCCGGCGGTCAGGTAGCGGCAGAGGGCCTCCCAGGTCCCGTCGTTCATCCCGTCGGAATACTCCCGCGCGGCCAGGATAGCCTCGTCGTCACTTCCGGTCGGCTGGATGTACAGGTGGGGAACGGGCTGCCCCGCCGCCCGGTGCTCTTTGAGGGCGGAGACAAGGGGCTCGAAGGCCGGGCACGACGCCTTGCCTCCGTGGAGGGCTACGATCACGGCATCGGAGCGAAGAGCGTCGGCCACAAAGGCTCTTGCCCGCGCCTGATCGAAAAGCTGCGTTTGAGTCCGGGCCGATACCTCCACCTGACCTCCACCGTCACGGAACCTCGACACACCACGGCTCAGGGAAGGGAGCTCCGTCGCCGTCGCGCTGAAATAGCTGATCTGAATTGTCTTCATAGCCCCTCCTTCTCACCTGCCAGGCATTCGATGATGTTGAGCCCGGACAGAGCTGTTAGTGATGCGCGCCGGCATAATCAGCCCAGGCGAACAGCTGGAGCCCACGGTAGGTCGCTCCGGCGCTTCCCCGAGTGCGCTCGTGCACGTCCGGGAGACTGTCCAGGCTGACTCCAAAAGAAATGGAGTAGCGTCGGCAAAACTCGATGAACCGACTGTCGATGAGCGTACCGTTTGTCTGCGCCGCCAGGAGAACGATCCATGTCGCCAACCCGCGGGATTGGGCCGGCGACTCCTTGCATGGCAGCGGGCGTATGGAGCTTCACTGCTTTTCCTCCGCCAGAGCCGGCAGTTGCCGGTACCAGATACGCCGATACTCTGTAACGAGCTCGGGGTGGAAGATGCTGATGAGATCGGCAAGCACGAGGTCTGGGCGTGTGATGCCGGTTTCCCAAAAATCGTTGCCGCCTTCGGCATTGACCCTGGCGTCATTATTGAAGACTTTTCCCGAGCAAAATGACGAAAAACGCTCGTAGCGATCATCGATTTCCCGCAGCTCCGCAAGGGAGCGGCACATCCCAGTGTCGACCCAGAATTCCGCCGCCCTCGCCCGCTCCACAACGGTTTCGATGGCGAGGGGAATGCTTCCCGGCGTCTTGTCGTCGCGCCAGAGGTAGTGCGCTCCGGCATCCTCCAGGAACCGGGCGTTGTAGACCAGAATGTACACGAAGGTCTCCCTGGCGTTGCGCCAGGGTGTAAGCACCTCCAGCCGCTTGTAGGTCCCGTGGTATTCGATGGTAAAGCATCGCGCGAAGCGAAGCCGGGCTTTGTGGGGAAAGAGATCGACCGATTCCGCGGCGGGGGCAGATTCCCCCGTTGTGACGGAACCGGGACTGCCCCAAGTGATGGGATGCATGCCCATGCAAAGCAGCCACGCCGCCACGAACAGGATTAACCTCCATCGTTTTTTCAAGGTTATTGCAATCTGTTGCAAGCAGAATCCTTCCCTTCTTTTTCGCTGAGTCGGCGCTTCGAAAAACCGCTAAAGGCTGTCAAACGATCCACCTATTCACCGATTTATCAAAGCATGCCCGGAACGGCGTTCACGATTTTTTCCACCAGGTGCGCCGCCCCTTCGGCTCCAAGGAAAGGTTGGCCGCAAGTGTGGACTTCCCGACGCCTCCTTTGCCGTACACAGCAATCCGTTTCATTTCCTCACCTCCTGAGCCGTTTTCCTATGGGCCTTTCCACAGGCCTCGCAACTCATGGTCCCGTCATAGGCGTACTTCACGAAACCAGTCTCACAATCCCTGCAAGCAACCTTGGTCTTCATGGTTCGGGATTTCTGCATGCCCGCAGGGCCCGACTGGTACTCCGCCCAACGGTCGAAACAAGCAAGGTCGGGGATGTAAACGCCGCAATGTCCGGCCGAATCGCGGCTGCAAGCCGCTCCCACAAGGTCCAGGGGGAATTCGGGAATTCGACCTTTGCCGGCATAGCTCCTCTCAGAAAGCCAGCTTCACGCCCCCGCTGAACGTCCTTCCCGGCATTGCGTAACCGCTCTCCGTATAGTCTTCATCGAAAAGGTTCTGGACGCTGAGGAATGCTGAATACTTCTTGAGAAAGGTATAGGTGAGCGCCGTATCGACGGTGACTGCAGAAGGCTCTTCCCAGCTTACCCTGTTCCAGTTGTTGTCATACAGGGGAACAATCTTCTCATCCTGCCATGCTACCCGCACGGATGTGGTGAGGTCACGGGGCAGCTTCAAGGTGAGAAGGCCGCTGATCTTGTTCCGGGGCATGTAGGTGCTTCGAACCCAGTCTCCGTCATCCTCGACCTTCGAATCGACATAGGTATAAGCGAAGTTCAGTTTCAGCCACTGCCACGGTGTGATGTCGACGTATGTTTCAATGCCCTGGACCCGTGCCTCGTCGGCGTTCACATACTTCATAGTGAAGCCGTCATATTGGATCAGGCTATCGAAATCCGTATGAAACCAGGTCAGTCCCGCCGTAACCTTCTTGTCGAGCAGCGTCTGCTCTATGCCGACCTCATAGCCGACGCTCTCCTCAGGCGTCAAGTCGGGGTTCCCGATCGTGTAGAGGTAACCGTTCCAGACATACCCCCCATAGACTTCGTAAAGGGACGGCGTGCGGTATCCGGAGCCCACATGAGCGTGGACCTTGGTGCCGAACTGTTTAAAGAGGTAGGCTGCGGAAGCTTCCCCAACGAGCTTGGAATCAAACTCCTCGGGGTAATTGAAGCGGCCTCCGAAATTGAGGAAGAGAGACTCATCCAAAAACTTGAGGCTCGCCTGGGTGAACAGGTCCCAGTTGTACCAGTCTTCTTTGTAATACACGGGGCTGTAGTCATCGTTGCTGGGATTGTTGGGTTCACGACCGTCGTAATCGGCCTGCTTGAAATCGAGACCACTGATAAGGGTGAGCCAATCGGTGACCTGGATGTTTTGCTGTGTTTCGATGTATCCCGTGGAGCCGTCGTAGTTGGAATGGTTTCCGTTCACAGTCGGCGTCCAAAAGTAATGGCGCTCGGTTTCCGCGTAGGAGCCTTTTATGGAATAGTTCCAACAGCTAGAAACGGCATGGTTCATTGTGAGGCCGTACAGAGCTGAGAGGCCTTCCCGGTGTTGATCGGGATCGGCGGTTTGTGTCACGAGCTTGCCGTTGGCATCCAGACTGGGAGTGGTTTCCGTCAAGGCGAGGTCGGAATCGAAGTAGAGGGAGGTGAATTCGAGGGTGATGTCCGGAGTGATGCGGAATCCAGCCCCGCCGGAGAAGCCGAGGTTGTCGTACCAGAAGCCGTATTTTCCACCGAATTTCTCACCGTCCGATGTGACATAGATCGGGTTAAAATCAATATAAAACGAGCCCTGTCCATGGTAGAATCGCCCATTCTCAATAAATGTGCCATACTCCCCGAATTCGCTGCGGACTTCCGCTCCGGTGCCGCGCTTCCATTTGTCGGAAATGATGTCGATGACGCCGCCCATGGCTTGCGATCCGTACAGGGTGCTCTGTGTGCCCTTGAGGATTTCGATCCGCTGCATATTGCTTGGCGAATACAAATCCTCAAGGAAGTAGGTAAACGCACCCTGGGGGTCTGCCTCGTCCTTGAGGGGGAATCCATTGTACTGAAACTGGATGTATTGGCTCGGCACGCCCCGGATGTTCAGATGGGCCCACTGTCCCGTTCCGCCAAGGCGCCGGAGATAAACGCCCGGCTCGTAGTCAAGGAGACCAGGAATAAAATAATCCTCCTGCGCGTCTCTTTCTTCGCTGGTCACAACGCTCACGCTTTTCGTCACTTGCGAGAGCGGCGTTTCGACTCTTGTCGCCGTAACGACCACAGGCTCCAGGTTGGCGGTTCCTGTAGCTACGACGCTGGCTTCCTCCTTTCGGGAAGTGTCGTCGGCCTCTTGCGCTTCTTTCCCTTCGGTCGTTTCCTGTTTGGTTTCTTCCTGTTTGGTTTCTTCTTGAGATTGGGAGGGCAAGGGATTGTGCGCCAAAACAGCAAAAAGAACGACCAGTGCAAGGATGAGCTTCGATGTCCTCAGTAGTGAAAAACGCATTGAGACAACCTCCTTTCCCCCCTCGGGGAATGTTGAAAGGTTTATGCATCCACTCAGGTCTCCTGGCTCACGTTCATCCTATTCGCCGCGCCTTCCCATCACGCCTTGGGCGTGACAGTGACATCCTTGCGGCTTTCGTCCCGATCACAGTCGCGGGGCGGCGGAAGATTCCCACTTCCTTCCCTTAAGCCGATGCATTTTACTGTAGTGTGGCTATACGGTTCTATCGTTGATGCCTATTCCTCAAGGTCTTTCAAAAGCACTCCTTCGCGTCCCGGTGCCTGTTCACCCAGTCACCGATTCATCTCCGAAATGGAATTCAGCCAAAAAAAAATCCTTAGAGCTTTTGGCCCTAAGGATTGCACCCTGGTTCTCTTGGTCCTTTAGCGGTCCATCCGGTATTACCACGTACCGATCGACCCTACATCATCAGGCAGGTATTCTGACTTACGGATCAATCTACTCTCTGTGCCTTCCCATTTCGCTTGCGCAAAACAGTGGCTCTATCGGATTTCGTCCCCGTTTACAGCGGCGGGACCGTTCCCGGATTTCACGGGATTCCCTATTAAACCTTGCGGTACCTGATGATTCACTTATTTTCACGTAGCCGGTACCTCTATAACAGCCGAAAACTTTTGTCAATATTCAAATAAACACCTCTCTAAAATCAGCGCATTCTTATCTTGCGTCATTCCGAAAGGTTATATTTGTCCAAGTATCCCCTGGGAGTCACCATCCAGCCGTTCCAGACGTAGGTTTTGCTGTTTCCCACGATGAGAATGGATTGCATGTCCACTTCCTCGAAGGGAATCTCGGCAAGAGTCGTGATGCACTTCCACTGCCCGCCGCGCATGGCCTTTCGAATGATGGCCACGGGGGTTTCGGGGGCCTTTTCGCGGAGGATCACTTTCTGGGCTTTTTCCAGCAGATCGGGGCGCGTTTTGCTCCTGGGATTGTAAATGGCCATGACGAAATCCGCGGATGCGGCCGCCTGCAAGCGTTTTTCGATCAGTTCCCAAGGGGTGAGATGGTCGCTCAGGCTGACCACCGCAAAATCGTGCATGAGAGGGGCTCCAAGGATGGAAGCCGCCGCATTGAAGGCGGCCACCCCCGGAATCACTTCCACAAAAAGATCCGGAGGAACCTCCCCCTTCTCATCCCGAAGGTCCGCCGGCTCTGTTGAAGGGGTGCGGTGGGGAGGACTCGAAACGCGCAGGCTCCGTTCACGGCAAATGTCGAAGACCAAACCCGCCATCCCATAAATCCCGGCATCACCACTCGATACCAACACCACGCGGTGTCCCTCGAGGGCACGATCAATGGCGAGCCCGCAGCGGTCCACTTCCTTTCGCATTCCGCTGGAAAGGACTTCTTTGCCTTCCAGCAATTCTTCGATCAAGCCCAGATAAGTTTTATAGCCGAGTACCACTTCCGCCGAAAGGAGGGCATCCAGAGCTTCGGGCACCATATAGGAACGGTAGCCGGGCCCGAGGCTTACAATGGATAGCCGACCCGTGCTATGGCGAGAGTTACATTGAACGTTTTCTGCTTGGGAACAATGAGGGTTTGGCTCCCGGCGCTCAGAAGAGCTGTCGCTTCGCATACGCTTTGAACTCCTATGTGCTTGGCCACCTGAGTGGATGGATTGGGCACGGTTATGTTTTCGATCTCTTTGCGGGAATAAAAATGAACAGGCCTCTGAAGCATTGCCGCCGTTTCGATGATCCCCGCCTCATCGGATTTGAGATCGACGCTCACAAGATTTCTAATGGAGAGTGGGGAGAGCTTTTCACGGGCGAAGACCCTTTGCAACCATTCCATGATTTCCTGGGCCGGCGTACCCCGGTTGCACCCGATCCCGACGACCAGATTCCGGGGGCGCAGCACCAGGCATTTCAGAAACGCGGGAACCAGGGCCTCCGAAACCCAGACGCCCACTCTCTCCATCAGGGTCGACATGAGGGATGGGGGGGAAGAGAGGACCTCATGCAGCCAGTCGATGTTCCCCTGGCTGGCCAAATCCCTCTTCAACCGGCCTTCAGGATCGTAGATCCAAACGGGTTCGTCTTCCAGGAAAGCCCTCGCCAGCCGACTGAGCATTTCAATGTTTTCGATCTCGAGACCCGCCGCCCGCGCCATCAGATCCAGAGCAGGCTTATCTTGAACATCCGAAGCGGTGGTGATGACCGCATGTCCTCCGGTAATGCGGGCGACTTCTTTCGTGAGGCGGTTCGCTCCTCCCAAATGGCCGGAAACCAGGCTGATGACATACTCTCCCCTCTCGTCCAGCACGACCACAGCGGGATCTTCCTTCTTATGGCGCAGATAGGGGGAGATCTGACGGACCACTATGCCGGTGGCCATGATGCAGACCAGCGCGGAAACCCTGGGCCAGATTTCCCTGAGCAGGTCCGCCATTCGCTGAAACCCCACGGCCCCCATGGCCAGGGCAAACTGATGCCGCACCGGCACATAACAGGCGCTGCCGGGAAGCTTCCCCTGCAACTGCAGCGCAAGGTCGGCTCCGTGGCGGGTCAAAGCCACAATGGCTATGGAGGAAGATTCAGGAGGAAACCCGGGCTTTTCGAAATCCATGTTCGAAGGACTCGTCGTATAATTTGGATTTTTTCAATTCTTTCCCGGAGCGGGCATTGAAGACCTCTCCCACCATGATGATCGCCTGGCGGCCGATACCGCTTGCTTTGACCTTTTGAACGATGTCGTCCAAGGTACCCTTCACAATGAGCTCATCGGGCCACCCCAATCGATAGGCAACCACCACCGGAGTCTCAGGGCCGTAACAGGGACTGACCTCGGAGACCACTTTTTCGATCTGCTGCACACTGAGATAGATCACCAGGGTCGCCCGATGTTGCGCGAGCGACCGAAGGTCTTCCCCTTCGGGAACGGGGGTTCGACCCGCCATACGGGTCAAGATCAGGGTTTGAGAAACTTCCGGCAGAGTCAGCTCCTGGGTGAGAGCCGCTGCCGCCGCGAAGACGGCCGACACGCCCGGCACCACGCTGTAAGGAATCCCATCCCGGTCCAGGAGTTCCATCTGTTCCTGAATGGCCCCGTAGAGGGCGGGGTCTCCCGTGTGCAGGCGGACCACCCGTTCGCCCCGTTCATACCCTTCCCGCAGGAGTGCATGCGTTTGCGGGAGGGTCATGGAAGCGCTGTTGTGAATGGCGGCGCCCGGTTTCCGATCCTGCAGCAAGGCCTCGGGAACAAGAGAACCCGCATAGACGATGCAGTCCGCTTCCTGCAAAAGCCTCTTCCCCTTGACCGTGATGAGCTCAGGGTCGCCGGGACCCGCTCCGACAAAATGAATAGGATATTTCATAGAGTTCCTCGAATCTATCTGTTTATAGAGGGAGGTTTCCGGACAGTCCCTAAATGGGCTTCGGCCAGACACTCACCACAAAAACCGGATTGAGCGCCTCGAACCTCACCGTTTTTCCGATAGGCACAGACCGGCTGACCTGCAGTTGCGTAATCTGCATTTCATAGGGTTTATCGCTCCAGAAAGCCCGAACGGCTTCCAGAGTATCCAGGGTCGCTGCGGTGACGACCACTCTTCCACCAGGACGCATGCGCCGCAGGAGGTTCTCGAAAATCTCCCGCAGGTCCCCTCCGCTTCCTCCGATGAAAACACGGTCCGGATCGGGGAGCGCATCCAGCACTTGGGCGGCCTTTCCATGAACCGTCTCTATTTGCGATCCTTGAAGGCGTTTCACGTTATCCTGCAGATCCCGGTAACGTTCTGCGTCCTTTTCCACGGCAACTACCCGTCGCAGAGGAACAAGCCTCGATGCTTCAATGGATACGGAACCGCTTCCCGCTCCCAGATCCCACAAAACGAGTCCGGGCCGCAACTGAAGATGAGCCAGCGCCACAGCACGGACTTCCATTTTGGTGATGAGGCCGGCCCGATGCCGGAAGGCGGTCTCGGGAAGCCCCAGAACGGCTTGCGGAACGGTCGAATCCACAGCCTGCCTGGAAGGACTCTCATCCAATACGGCCACCAGGTTGAGGGGCGAAAATTTCCTTGCCGCCGCTTCCTCAGGGAAAAAACGCTGGATTTTTTCCGAAGGAAGCCCCAAATCCTCCCCCACCACCAGGGTGCGATCCTTCATTGCGGCATCCAGCAGCTGGCGGGCGATCCAATCGGGGGTATGCTGAGGATCCGTAAAAAAAACCACTTTCGAATGGTGCCGGAGCTGCTCCAACCATTCGGGATTTTCTGCAGCGGGACCTCGCCCGTGAAGGCTCATCACCTTCACATCTTCCCAGGGTTCGTTCAAGCGGGAAAAGAGCACCTGAACGCTGGTGATATTGGGGAAGGTGAGGAGATTCTCCTTCCCCACACGATCCGCAAGACGGCGCCCAACGCCGAAAAAAAAAGGATCTCCCGATGCAAGCACCACGGTGCGCCTTTCTATTGAAACCCGGCCGACCTGATCCAGCCAGTCGTTCAACGGACCCTGCAGCGGGATTCTCTCGCAGGAAAGATCCGGAAACCAGTCCAGGTGGCGTCCGCCCCCTGCCAGCACTTCCGCCCGCTCGATCCAGCGCAGGGCGCTTGCGCCGACGTCTTCTCTGCCCATTCCCATGCCCACCAGGACCACACGGGGAGGGTTCCAATCTTGAGAATCGGAATGCTTCATTTTCCCCTCTTCCTTTCCAGGTCCACCAACAGCCTGCCGCCATAATCGAAGACCAGGAGCCTCACATCCAACCGGTCATCTCCGAGCCTTGCCGACTGGTCCAGGGCCTTACGGGCTACGGCATGGACGACATCCATGGCATTGCGTTCCAACAGCAGTTCCAGGGCATGCCGCGCAGTATTGGCCACAGCCAGTTCCCGGCAAAAAGGGGCATCATGGCCCTCCTTTGCAGCCAACTCCGCCACCAGTTCGAGATCCAGAGCCGCTTTATGGGCATGCGTGTAGGCATGCCCCTGAGCCATTTTCACCACTTTTCCGAAAAAAACGCTGTGCGTCAGGCGAGGGAAACCCATCTTCAGCACTTCCTGAACCGCAAAAGCGAAAAAATCGGCAACTTGAACAAAGGATTCCACTGGAAGTCCGGGAAGGATTCCCTGGGCGAAGCGTTCGCTCTTACCGCCCGTACTGAGGACGATTTCCAGGCACCCGTTTGATTGAGCAACGGACAAGGCCGTCTGAATGGTTTCTTCATAGGCTGTATGAGAAAAAGGCTTCACAATGCCCGTCGTCCCCAGTATGGAAATCCCTCCCAGAATGCCCAGGCGGGGATTCAACGTATGGCGCGCCAGTTCGGCGCCTTTGGGCACCTCGATCTCCACCTCCAGGAAAAAGCCTTTCAACTTCTCACTGTCCTGGCTAAAAGTCAGAAGCACGTGCGGCCCGGAAGGGGTATCTGCAATGCAGGCGATACCTCCGGGAACAGTATCCTCCATCTTCCACTGCAGATATTCTTCAGCAAGATTCAGGGAAAGCATTTCCCGCGGCACCGGATTGATAGCCGGCTCTCCGATCTGCACGGGAAGGCCCGGTTTGGTCACGACCCCTACCCCTTCGCCGCCCATGAGGCGAATCCCCGAGGAGATGCCGTTATCACACTCTTTTCCGTCCAGTGAAATTCTACGGACACGGGCCCTTATTTCCGCCTTATGCGTCACATCCGGATCATCTCCGCCGTCTTTGATCACCACGGCCAGCACATCATTTTCCTCCCGGCACACTTCACGTACTGGAACAGGCAGGTAATAGCCTCCAGGAAGCCTCACAGCGACCGCCTCACTGCTCCTTCCCGTCAAGAGGAAGCGCAGTGCAGCTCGAGCCGCCGCAGTGGCAGCCGTGCCGGTACTGAATCCCTTTCTCAGACTCCCCTTATTTTCTGCATTCGTTTTGGACATGCTATGCCGCTCTACTCTCTGGTTTCCTTTTCATTCCTCCAGCCTTTGAACTTTTCGGGATACAGGGCTGCGGCCAACTGTTCCACCGCATCCACACAGCGGGGACCGGGGCGGGAAAAGAGAAATTCGTCAACGAAGATGATCTTGCCATTCCTCACGCACCGAAGCCGATCGAAGTGAGCTCTTTTGCGGGGATCCATGGGATTGCGGTTCATGGGACCCCGCTGAACGATATAAACGTCCGGATCCGCGAGAAGGAGGGATTCGAAACTATACTGCACGATGGCCTTTTCATTCTCCAGGGCATTTTCCGCTCCCGCAGCCAGAATGATATCCTGGACGATGGATGCTTTCCCGACGCCGGTGAGAGGTTCGCCGCGCACCTCGAAGAAGACCCGGTCGCGCTCTTTCATTTCCGCAAGATGCCCTTTGACCTGCTCCAGGCGCATCTTCAACTGAGCCACCACATTTCGGGCCTCCGCTTCTCTACCCGTAAGCTTTCCCAAACGTTCCATGGTGGAAAAGATTCCTTCGAAAGTTTGAGGCGCAAACACAGCCACCGGAATGCCCGCTTCCCGCAACCGTTCCATCTCCGCCGTCTCCTCCCGGCGGCTGGCGCTCTGGATGACCAGGTCCGGTTTCAGCCCCAGAATCATCTCCACATTGGGGCGCATATGTGTTCCCACAGACGGCAGTTTCAAGATCTGCGAGGGGTATTCATCCGCCTGAGTCCGTGCAACGATCTCGGAACCCGCCCCAATGGCGTAAAGCATCTCGGCGTACGCTCCGTAAAGGGGAATGATGCGCTTTGCAGGCTGTGCAAACTCGAGGGTCTGCCCCATATCGTCCATCACCTGGAACGGCAACCCGGACGCAGGCAATACCAGCGTCAAAACGAAGCCCAAGATGATGCTCATCATAAAATGTTTGAAATGAAACATGGTGGTCGACTCCTCAAAAACAACGTGTACTTCGAATCGGGTTCAAGAAACTCCCCCATGAGCCATGAGATCATAATCCATTACGGCAAAAAGACCACCTGCCGCTTCCCCGTATGGGGAATATCCTGAACCAGCACTCGAGTTTGATAAACAGTTTCGAGAACTTCGGAAGTCAAAACCTCTTCCGTAGGACCATCCGCCACGACTTCCCCTTCTTTCAAAAAAATCATTCGCCGGCAATAGAGGGCAGCCAGGTTCACATCATGCAGGACGGTCAGGACGGTCAGCATTTCTTCCCTGTTCAGGTGTTCCAAAACACGAAAGACCTGGAGCTTACGATGAATGTCCATGGCAGAGGTCGCTTCATCCAGGAGCAGAATGGGCGCTTCCTGGGCGAGAGCCTTGGCCATCACTACACGCTGCCTCTCTCCCCCGCTCATGGCGGAAATCAAACGGTCTGCAAGATCCTGAATATCCATGATTTCAAGGCACCGCCGCACAACCTTCTCATCCTCAAAGGTATCCATCTGCCACCGTTTCTGATGCGGATAACGGCCCATCCGGACCACTTCCTCACAGCTATAGGGGAACCGGACCTGAGAATCCTGGGCCACGGCGGCCATGCAGCGGGCCCGCTCTTTGGGCTTCAAACTTTCCAATGACATACTCCGGATGGAGATGTCCCCTACCCGGCGATCCACCACTCCGCTCAGCGCCAAAAGCAGGGTGGTCTTCCCCGATCCATTGGGCCCCAGGATGCCGACGAATTCTCCCGGTTGAATTTCAAAAGAGATCCCCTTCAGCACATCGTGCCCCGGATAACCACACCGGAGATTCTTCACACAGATCAGAGCTGAAGGTATTTCTTGCGATGAAGCAGCAGAAAACAAAAAAAAGGTCCTCCCAAAATAGCGGTCACCACTCCCACGGGAAGTTCCTCTCCGCCGGGAAGGATACTACGAGCAAGCGTATCCGAAATGAGAACCAGCAGGGCCCCTGCGAGGATCACGGCGGGAAGCAGTCTGCGGTGCTGGGGCCCCAATCCCAGGCGCACCAGGTGAGGCACCACCAGCCCGACAAAACCGATGACCCCGCTCACCGCCACGGCGGCGGCCGTGATGAAGGAAGCTGCAAGAAGCAGCCAGAAGCGCATGCGCTGCACATTGACGCCCAGCTGCTGGGCCTGAATGTCTCCCAGGCTGAGGATATCCAGTTCCCTCGCGTAGGCGAGGATCACTCCGGCTCCCAGCAAAAGGTAGGGCGCCACCAAGAGCACGTGAATCCAGCTTTTGCCGGAAAAACTTCCCATGATCCAGAAAACGATGGTGGAAATGGAATCTTCGTTGAGGCTTTTGAGCAGGCTGATCCAGGCGGACAAAAAAGTGGAAACGATGATTCCGGCAAGCACGAGAGTCGTGGTTTGAATGCGCCCATCCACGCGCCCCAGGAGATAAACCATATAGAGCGCCAGGATCGCTCCCGCAAAAGCGGCAACGGGCAGAGCGTTTATGCTGAGGAAATGGACTCCCCCGGCTCCCAGAAGAATGGCGAGAGAAGCTCCAAAAGCCGCGCCCGTTGAGACTCCTAGGGTAAAAGGATCGGCCAGGGGATTGAGCAGGACCCCCTGATAAACGGCTCCGGCCAAAGCCAGCGCTCCTCCCACGATCAGCGCCAGGCAGACCCTTGCAAGGCGAACATTGAGGACAATATATCGTACAGTATCATCGATTCCCTGCGCCCACGAAGGATCGATGACCGATGCCCAGATCCGCAGGATGGCTTCATACGAAATCTTGTAGGCCCCGATCCCCGAAGTCAGAAAAGCGGCCAGAAAAATGATCGGGATCAAGGAGAGGGGCAGCAGAAAAGAGCCTGAAAAAAGAGAAACTCTTCCTTGTCTACCGGCAGAACGACCTCTTTCAGTCAATGGATCGCTCCCATATTTCACTCCACATCCATACCGCCTGACTCCGAACTCCCAAACTTCGATTTTTTCCAGCAGGCCATGCTCGCCCTGCCCCATGCTTTTTCGAGAGAAGGCATCCCCGGACGCACCGGCGCCCAACGGACAAAGCTTTCGGGCAGTCTCTAGGATTCCAACCCGCGTTTCTTGATGATCATGAGGGAAAGATAATGAGGTTGCTCAAAAGCTTGCAGCTTTTGGAAATCGGACTCCACAATCTGTCCCTCCTGTCCGCAACGGCTCACAAAACAGCAGGAATCCTGCAACCCCGTTTGCCGGATCTGATCCAAGATGTGGGGAAACCGTTTGTAGGCCTTCATAAGAACGACATTGTCCGAAAAACTCACCACTTCTTTGAGCCGATCCCCTCCCTTGGCGCCGGAAATGATGGTGAAAGCTTCTTCTCCTTCAGCCAGAGGCACATTGGCACAGGCTGCCGCCGCTTGAAAAGAGGTGATGCCCGGCACGGTTGAAACAGTCACATCAGGGAGCTGTTTTCGAATCTTGCGCATGAGGTAAATGAAGGTACTGAAGGTCATGGGATCCCCCAGAGTCAAAAAGGCAACGTCCTTACCCTGCCGCAAGATCCCGACTACCTTCTCACAGTTGGCCTGCCATGCACTTTCAAGACGTTCGGAATTGAATGTCATCGGGAAATCGAGATGATCTACAGGAGTATCTTTAGGCAGATGCTCCCGGACGATATCGAGAGCGAGACTGTAGTCGTTTTTACTGGATGCGGCCGCAAAAACATGCGCCACCTGCTTGATGATCTTAACCGCCTTGAGTGTCAAGAGTTCAGGGTCTCCCGGTCCGACACCGATTCCATACAACGTACCGAGCATAACGTCTTTCCTTATTCGTTTGTTGTCTTAGCCCACTCCAACAACGCATGCAAAACTGCGACAGCAACGGAGCTCCCCCCCTTGCGCCCAAGGACAGTAATGGAGGGCTGGTCCTTCATCTCCCAAAGCGCTTCCTTGGATTCCGCTGCCTGAACGAAACCAACGGGAACACCGATCACCAGTGCAGGACGAATCCCTTCTTCTTTTATGAGACGAGAGACTTCCAAAAGCGCTGTAGGCGCATTACCGATGGCGATGATGGCTCCGTTGAACTCGGATGCATAATGCCTGAAAGCAGCCACCGACCGTGTGGTTCCCCATTTTTCGGCCCATTGCTGGCTTTCTGCCTGTACCGCCGGGGTCACCACACTGTTTCCAAACCATTGCAGCCGCCAGGGGGAAAGACCAGCCTGAATCATGCGTGTGTCGGTATAAATGTTCGCTCCCCGTCGCAGAGCGTCAACACCCACGGCAACGGCCCGGGGGTGAAATCGTATCCAGTTGGAATAGTCAAAATCACCTGTGGTATGTATCACACGTCGGACGACCTGCCACTGTTCCAACGTAAAGGAATGCTCACCCATCTCGGCATCAATGATGCGAAAACTTTCCTCTTCAATCCGGCGTCCGGCTTCGACCAGCCCGGTTCGGCCAACATTCGCGTCCTGCAGAGGATTCATCATCTCTTCTCTCGTTCATCCCCGTTTCCGACTTTTCCTATTCCCCCTATGATACGGGGCATCGTGAGACCCAACAGCCATCAATGATGGCAAAGTCACGCATCCACTACCATGAAGGAAACGGCCGTTCAGCCAAAAGGATGATCTTAAAATTGAAAAAAAAATCCCTGAACCTCGATTTTCCGAGATTTCAAGGACTGCACCCAGTTTGACTTCATCCTATATTTCTTCAGGGAACTCCCTCATCCCGGGGATTCTCGGCGCCCCCTTGCTCACACGGCGAATGGAAGACAGTCATCGTCGGCATGAACATGCGGACCCGCCAAGACAGGCAATTTCAAAACATCCTGGCCTATCCTTAACGGTCGAGACCCTATTTAGTCCAGGCAGGTTTTCTGGCTCACGGATCACCCTACTCGCCATCCCTTCCCAGCCCGTTGTATCCCGGACCAGTGGTCGTCATGGTTTTCGTCCCCGTTTACAGCGGCGGGACCGCGACGGATTTTCACCGTCTTCCCTTTTAAACCGTCACTCAATGCAACATTGTCACATTAACCACAAAGAGCGAGAACACAAAGATTTCATTTGAAAGTCTTTCTCCGTGCTCTCCGTGTCTCCGTGGTTCAGACGAAATCCGACAATGTCAAGTCAAGTACCTGATACCATAACATCTCAAAGAGCAGAACACTCGTCACTGCATCCTAAAGGTCTGCATTGTAGATACATCCCCGGCAGGTCCAGAAGCAGATGCCCTTGGTACCCCCCCTCAAGGGGAAATTTCAAGACAGCCTCCCAGGAGCCTTTTACATCTCCCCCAAAAGGCCCTTTCCACCCGGAATAACATGACGTTCCATCTCTATCTTATTTCATCTCCGGCGTCAATGCCGACACAACGATTCTCATTTTTTGAAGACAAAATCTCCGTTTCACCATTTCTTTTTCATTCGATCAGTGACACGACACCGGAGCAAACATTAAAATGGAAAATAAAAATCTTTGACCAGTTTGCAGGGGTGTGGTTAGATTTCAAGTGTTTGCTCACATTTTGCATCGAGGTTACAGCGGGACGCGCTAATTTGAAAAAGGAGAAAAAGATGAACGCATGGAAACGCTGGTTACTGATACTAGGAGCCGGCATCGTTGGTCTCAACATCATCCTGCTTGCAGCCAGTTTTTTCAGCGTCAACTTACTGGTAGACTTCTGGTGGTTCGATTCACTGGGGTACGGGTTTTATTTTCTTCAGCGGCTATTCTATCGATATGTCGTTCTGATTTTAGTAACCCTATTTTTCTTCCTTGTGTTTTTCCTGAACTTCTGGGTCGCTTCGCGCTACCTTGGCACCACCGAGTCTTCCTCCGAGGACAACAAGTCCGACAGGGTCAACAAAGATCTCCTTCAGATGTTCCGCACCGGCTCCATGCGGGTTTATTCCCCCCTTTCCGTGCTCCTGGGCATCCTGGTGGCCTGGCCGCTTTTCGAACAGTGGGAGAAGTTTCTGCTCTACATCTTTGGCCCCAGCATGGGGGTCAAAGATCCTGTCTTCTCTAAAGACATCAGCTATTATCTCTTTTCCTACCCCATCTATACACTCATTCAGCGGCGTCTGTTGCTGGCGTTCTTCCTGCTCCTCGCAGCAATGTTGCTCCTCTACTGGCTCGAAAAACGCCTGCTGTCTCAGCAGGATCAGAACATTCCCGCCGGAGCGAAGCGGCATCTCAGTATTCTCATCCTGATCATTTTTTTTATCGAGATATGGCATTACGCCCTGCAGGCTTACGGTCTCCTTTACAGCTCCAATCACCAGACTCTTTTTTTTGGGCCCGGGTTTGTGGAAATGTGGATCACCTTTCCGCTCATTTGCCAGACCTTCATTTTCCTCATGGGAACAGCTTTTTCTCTCATCTTTTTCATCCACAAACATAAGGGGCTGAAAGTACTTATAGCTTTTGCAGTTCTTTTTCTCCTTTCATTTGGAGCCCGCTATTCGCCTTTCCTGCCCAACCTGGTGGAAAAGTACATTGTGAAACCCAATGAGATTTCCAGAGAAAAACCCTTCATTATCCGCAATATCGAATCCACCCTAGCCGCATACAATCTTACGGATGTAGAAACCAGGGACTTCAGTCCCGAGCGGGTCCCGACCAACCTCCTGGATTCCCCCACCATCAAGGCGGAGCTCCGCAATATCCCCGTCTGGGACGGAGAGTTGCTGGAAGATGTCTACAACCAGTTGCAAAAACTGAGAACCTACTATGACTTCGCTCCGGTCGACGTGGGCCGATATACGGTCAATAACAACTACCAGCAAGTCTTTCTGGCAGCCCGGGAATTGGATCAAAAACAACTCCCCGAAGGGGCCCGCAACTGGGTTAACCAGCACCTGACCTATACTCATGGATACGGCGCCGTTATGACTCCCGCCAGCCAAGGGGGGGACGAACCCCTGACGTGGTTTCTGCACGGAATTCCGCCCATATCGGATTATGGATTCAGCATAGAACAGCCCGGCATCTATCACGGCCTGGGAACTTATAATTATTCCATCGCGCCTAACGATGCCGGAGAATTCGACTACCCCAAAGGGAACACCAATGCCCTGACAAATTATACCGGGACAGGTGGCGTCCCTCTCGCTTCGATCTTTAAAAAGCTCCTCTTTTCATACTATTTCATGGATCGAGATATTTTCTTCACAACAAAGACAAACCGCAACAGCAGAATTCTTTTCCGGCAGAATATCGTAGAACGCATCAAGACACTCACCCCCTACTTCCTGCTCGACAAAGATCCCTACCTGGTCGTCACCAAGAAAAACCTCTTCTGGATTCAGGACGCTTACGTCACTTCTTCCATGTATCCTTATGCCGCCCCCTATTCCACGATCGATGGCCAGTTCAACTACATTCGAAATTCCGTCAAAATCGTGGTGGATGCCTACAATGGGACCGTCGATTATTATGTTTTTGATCTGAAAGACCCCATCATCCAGGCCTACAGATACATCTATCCGGGCGTTTTCAAAAGCAAAGAGAGCATGCCTTCCGATCTTCTTCAGCAGACGCGCTACCCTCGGGATCTTTTTGACATTCAGATGAGCATCTACGCCAAGTATCAGCAGAGAGACCCGGAGGTTTTCTACCAGCAGGAAGACATGTGGGAACCCGCAAAGACCTATCAGGGCAAGGAAGTATCGAGCATCAAGCCCTATTACCTGACCCTGGACCTGATCGATCCCAAGCGGTTCGACTTCCTCCTGCTCGCTCCCATGAGCCCCAAAGGACGCGACAATTTACGGGCTCTCGCCCTGGCGGGATGCGACCCCCCCTACTATGGGAAGATCATCGTTTACAACTTCCCCAAAGGAGAACTGATTTACGGTCCGCCTCAAATCTCCGCACTCATCAATCAGGACACAACGATCGCTCAACAATTCACCCTATGGGATCAAATCGGATCACGAGTGGCACTCGGCAAAATGATCATCCTGCCCGTAGGGAAAGTGATCATCTATATACAGCCGGTTTATCTCAAGGCCTCTGCAGAGTTAAAAATTCCTGAACTGAAACGGCTCATTATGAGCCAGGGACAGATTGTGGTGATGGAACGCTCCCTGGAAGATGCCTATGCAAAGCTGCAGGAGCGCATCAAGGCGGAGATCGAGCGTGTCGATACCCGGTTCGCCCCTCTGATGCCCGGAGCGCCACCGCCGGAAGAGGGACTCTCCCCTCATGTGGAGCAATAGAAATCCACAAGGGCAGACAGAGAAAGGACGAGGTTTCAGGGGTTGGGTTTCTTGCCCACTTTTTCCATGACTTTTTCGTAGTAGAGCTGATTTTCTTCCAGAGCCAGAGATGTCTTTCGGGTTATATTGAGCTTCATGATCAAATAGTTCAGCCGTTGCATCTGCTTGTACTTTTCCCTAGTATTCTGAATGCCGGCCAGCAACTGCTCCATGTTTTTTATTTCTTTACGCAATTCCAGCTCAGGAGGCAGGCAGTCGGCATTCTTTAGAATTTTGTACGAAAGCCGGATATCCGGGGGTAAATGGCGATCGTCCTCCAACTGCAGGGGTTTACCTTTTCCGGGAAGGTCGTCGAAGTCCCCGCGGTCTGCCGCTTCGCGGATGCGTTCCTCTGCAATTTTTTCAAAAACGGCAAAAATATTGCTCATGATCGGTCCCTTTCACGATTCCAGGAAAAGCTTGTTTGACCTTTTCAGCCCTTCTCGATGCAACGGTCCTTTTTTCTGAAACGGTTCTTCTTTACTGGAAAAAGTTTGCGCATCCGGCGCGTATCGGATCGCCGCTTTCCCGCTGCGGTTGAGGGAAGAGGTAAGTACTTTAACATATGCTCTCAGAAGGGCAAACGAAAGGAGTGGAGATGCTTTCTTCGAAATCTTCTTTTCCCGGCCCATTTCCCCCTGAAAAAATCTGGATACTCGGAGCGGGACGCTTCGGATTTATCGCCGCACAACGTTTGAGCAGGCGCCTGCCCCAAAGCGATTTTCTCGTTATAGAGCTTAGGGAAGATCGGCTGGCAAAGATTCACCGGGACCTGGGTTTACCCATCCACGTGGAGGATTCACTTTCTTTCATCTGCAAAAAACCCGTAGCCGACGATATCTGGATTGTCCCTGCCATTCCCGTCCATGTGGCTTTCCAGTGGATGCTTCATGAACTGAACAAAATCGGCAAAGCCTCTTCCCTTCCCGTTCCTGAAGCGGTGGATCCCCAAGTCCCCAACCCTTATCGGATGCCCAACGGAACACTCTACGCCAGTTTTGCCACCTTCATCTGCCCCGATTCCTGCAACGAACCCGATGACATCTGCACATATACCAAACAACCCAGGCCGGGCAATCTTTTCGAACACCTGGCCCGAATCCGGCTTCCGGACTTCAATGTGGCCGTCATCCGCAGCTGGCAACTCGCACCCGGAGTGGGAGGCTATCCCGCAGGGTATCTCCGGGAGATATTCACCCAGCAGGTTGCCCGGCAGCCCGGAAACCATCTCATCGCAACCAGTTGCCGGTGTCACGGAGTGATTGACGCCCTCCATTGGTCGCTGACCGGTCAAAAGTAAAACTTCCATTCGAAAAAGATGCTGTTGGGAAATGTCCCGAATTCGCTTTGAATTTTGGGAAAAGACGATTCGGCGTTCCCAGGTGCTTCCCCGAAGGTCAGAGTGGAGCCGACGAGCAGATCCATTTCGTCGGAAAGGGAAATGAATAGAATGGGTTGCACCTGTGCGGAGCCATCCGAAAGGGAGTGGATTACGGCGCATTGCCCGGTTACGATGGGTTTGAATTCATAGCGGGCAAGCCACCCCAGAAAGTGGCGGCCCATCTGAAGGCTGGAACCGAATTGAGTCCTGACAAGGGCCTCATTCAGATGGTCCGGATCTCCTCCACCATTGAACAGGTACTCGAAATCCAGGCTGAAGCTGTTTTCAAACCGTCGCCCCGCGCCCAGCACAGCTGTAAACTGATCCTCCATCAGCTTTCCTTCCAGCGGAAACGGCAGGTCTTCACTTTGCACGGCCCAGAACCCGGCCATTTCCCCACGCATCTGAACCGGCCCCATGTCTCCGACGGCCCCAGCCCCAACCTGCCATCCCCCAAAAATCTTTCCTCCCTGAAAGGCCACATCCCATTCCTTCACATTCGAAAACACGCGTCCCAGAAGAGCCGATCCGTACCAGGACGCATCTTCCGGCGCATTGTCACCGCTTGCCCCCTCCCCAATTCCCAGCCGTGGCCCAGCAGATCCCACCAGGTTGATTCCGGAAAAAAGGCCGAGCGGAATGTCCACTCGAAGAGCATCCACACCCGGTTTGTATTCCCGGTCGAACTGACCGGCATCGAATGGGAAAAACACATCCAGCGGATTCCAGAAATAGGCTTTGCCAAAGGTTATGGCCTGCCTCCCAAGAGTGATATCGCCCCACTCCGGGGCCCACTTTACATTGAACCGGTCCCAAAAGACCGACGAGAAGGCGTTCTCTTTTTCCAAAACATCCCAGCCGGCATCGAAGACCCTGTAGCGGGGAACGTTCCTCGTAAACACACTGAAGTCCTGCCCTCCCGAGATACGTTGAGATCCAGCTGTAACGACCTGCACCCAATGGACCTCGTAGGCAAGAGAATCGGTCGGTCTGCCCAAAGCAGTCAGACGGAGAATGGTTTGAGAGAGAGCGTCGACTTCGTTTTTTCTCGAAAAAGGATACGTACCATCCTGATCCAAAAGGAAGAAAAGAGTCCGGATACTGCCGTCCAACCCCAGGACACCCTCCGTGTCCCCCATGAATGCCTGGGAGGAAACGGCCCCCCATGGATGTGCCGTCGACAGGGTACAGAGGAGCAGTCCGAACCGGAGCACTCGAAGCATCAACCGGGCTGGCGCTTTGGTTTGCAGCTCAGGGCTCATGGTTTACGGCTCAGGGGGAAGATTGAACGGGTACAAGAAACAAGCCTCCGGGTCGCGGCTCGGCATTCATTCATGCCTCTGCAGGACAGCATGCGCTGTCCTCGATGATGAGTCCGTCCCTGAGCCGAATAAGTCTTCGAGCGCGGCGCATAACCGCCCGGTCGTGTGTGGAAAAAAGAAAGGTCGCCCCTTTTTCTTCATTTAGGCGGAGCATGAGGTCGAGGAGTGCGCTTCCCGTTTCCGAATCCACATTGGCGGTGGGTTCGTCCGCCAGGACCAATGCGGGTTCGGGTACGATGGCCCGGGCGATGGCGACGCGCTGCTGCTGACCTCCGGAAAGCTCGCGGGGGAAACGGTTTTCCAAGCCATCCAGGCCCACCTCTTTCAAAACATGCATGACCCTCTCCCTCCGCTCCTGTCTGGGAAGGCCCTGAAGCATGAGCACATATTCCGCATTTTCATAGGCGGTCAAAATGGGAATGAGATTGTAGGTCTGGAAAATGAAACCGATGCGATCTCTTCGAAGCCGGCTCAACTCGCTTCCCGACAGGCGGGTGAGGTCGTGACCTTCCACCAAAACACTACCGGATGTGGGTCGATCGAGTCCACCGATGATGTTCAACAGGGTGGTCTTGCCGGAACCGGAGGGTCCGGCCATGGCGGCAAATTCACCGGATTTCAGGACCATATTCACCCCACGCAGCGCTCGGGTGACGACGCCGCTTTCGCCAAAATCCCGGGTGACTTGAATGGTCTCAACGATCTTGGAGTTGGACACGCGTTCTTCCTTATCGCAGCATTTCCGCTATGTTCAGACGTCCAACACGCCGCATGGGGGCAAAACTCAGGAAGAGTGTCGCCCCTAGTACAATTCCGGCCACCCCGAAGAGCATTGCAGTCGTGAGCTGTGCATAAATCCTTGTGGATATGGTAAAACCGGAAATGGTCACTCCTTCGGGAAGCAAAAACCCGAAATCCAGCCCCCAACGCTCCATAGCCAACGAAGCGGCACCTCCCAGGAAAGCCCCCAGAGCACATCCCATCAACCCGATATATACCGATTCCATGAACATCTGTCTTTTGAGCTGAACAAGAGGCGTCCCCAGGGCAAGGAGCACGGCAAACTCGTGCTCCCTTTCCACGGCGGACATGAGCAATGTGTTGAAGATGGTAAAGAGAATAATGACGAACAGAAGTCCCTGAAAAACCCAGTTGGATGCCCGGTCTATTCGAATGTAGGCCGCCAATTCCGGCAAAACGGTCTGCCACGGGAAGACACCGATTTTTCTTGTATTCACCAAAGCCTCGATGGCGCCCAGCACTTCCTGCTGGGCATCCGCCCGTTTCAAAATCACTCCCAACTGAGTGGCGCTGTCCGGGGGCAATCCGAAAAGCCCGCGAGCTGCCGATAGGGGAATCTGGATCAAGTATCCATCAATTTCGTCCGATCCTGTGCTGAAAATGCCTCTGACCCGGTAAAGCTCTTCCACCAATTCCCCGGAAGCATTATTGGTGGTGAGAACCAGTTTACTTCCTTCTTTCAACTTCAACCTTTTGGCCAGGAGCGCCCCCACAACGACCAGGTGCATATCTCCATCTTTCAGGTATTCCCCCGCCACCATGCGCCGGGCAAGAGGAGAGGTCTTGAGCTCCATGGACGGTTCCACTCCCATGATGGAAACGCCTACTCCTCCCGCGCCGGACATTGCCACCCCCTGCCCCAGCACAAGCAGCTTGGTTCGCTCCACGGAGTCCATGGCTTCAATGTTTCGCCTCAAACCTTCCACGCCGGAGATCATAAGATCGACAGCAGGCGCGATCGTGTAATCGGGATGCTCCAAAGTGATGTGGCCAGCCTGCATTCGCACGGCATCATTGACAATCTGATCGTAAACCCCTTCTCCGAGGGCGATGAAAAAGATGGCTACGCTCAATCCCAAACCGATAGAGAGGATCGTGATCAATGTTCTGCGCCTGTTACGCCACAAAGATCGCCAGGCCAGTCGACTCGTCATCGCTTCCCTTCACTCACTGTTTCCCTGAAAGTCTATCGCCGCGACCATCAGCCCAAACAGCGGACTCTCAAACATGGTAAAGACTTTTCACCGGATCCAGTCGCGCGGAGATGGAAGCCGGATAGAGGGCCGCCAGAATGCAAACCACCCATATGACGAGGACCGGCTCCAAGACAGCCCGAAAAGTGAGGGAAGCACGCCACACGGGATCAAAAGCGATACCCGAAACAGTATATTCCCCCGCAAAGCCGGTAGTGTCCAGTCCGACATCCTGCAGAACCCAGGAAACGGCAACTCCCGCCACGACCCCGACGACAGTGGAAAGAAACGCCAGCAGCCAGGCCTCCATGGTGACGTCCCGCACAATGCGCCAGGGAGAAGTCCCCAATGCCTTCAGAAGCCCGAACTCGTGAATGCGCTCGTAGGTCGCCATGAGCATGGTGTTGAGGACTCCCAGACCCGCAGCAAGATAGAAAATGGCTCCAAAGACGGACATGCTCACATCCGAAATCTGAAGCATGTCGGAGAGCGTCGGAAGGAGCTCTCTCCAGGTTTTTACTTCCGCCCCGGGAACCGCCTGAATCAGGCTCTCTTTCAGAGCTGCCAGAGGGACCCGTCCTCCTGTATTCACTACAATTTCATGAACACCGCTCCTCATGACAAAAAGATCGCGAAAATCATCGATATGCATGATCGCAGCGCTCCGGTCCACCCCTTCCCCCGCAGCTTTCAGGATTCCCGAAACCGTGAAGAGATCATTTCCCAGGGAGCCGTCCGCCGCCTGAACCAGCACTACAATTTCCGATCCCACGTGAGCGTTCAACGATCGCGCAAGTTTTCTTCCGAGCACCAATCCTCTATGAGCTTTGGAACTGAGATAAACCCCTTCTCCCATGTGCTCCGCCAACCGCAGAACGGCTCTTTCCTTATCCGGGTCCACTCCCCAGAACATGGCGCCGGCCGACTTGGTTCTGCAACTCACCAAGCCGTATCCGTAAGTTCGCGGAACAGCGCCGAAGGAGCGATCTTTCAGCTTTTGAAGGATCGCTTCGGGATTTTCCAGTGTTTTGTAAATCGAACGGTCTTCGAGGTATCCGGGAGCGTGAAGCTGGGCTTCACCCGTACTCAGTTGCGTCGCGTTTTGGACCGCCTGGTCCAAAAGCCCCTGCATCAGGGCGTAAGTGGCGATGAGGATGAAAGTGTTCATAGAAACGGCCGCCATAGTGATGGCCGTCCTTCTTCGCTCCCTCCAGATATTTCGCCATGCCCTCTTCAGAACGCTCACAGCCCCCCCTACTTCTGAAGATTCCGGATGGAAAAGATTTCATCACTAAGATCGAGATCGAAAGCGATCTCCCGGTAGGTCACTTCCGTTCTCTCACCGGGCTTATCCGCGGGCACAACCACCATCCTGGCCGGCAGGGTGCGGCCGGAAAAAGTTCGGACATCCGAAAACGTCATGGTTCTCGCAAGATGAAGTTCTTCATCGAAATAGGCGCTTTCTAGCGGCAGATAGTCCTGAAGCCGCACTACGACCACCACCTTTCCCCAGACCACAGGAGCATCCGGCTTGGGAATACAGGTGACTTCCACAATGTCTTTCCCTGCCCGCCGTCCTTCGAAGGTAACCTCAAAGTCGTAATCCTCCACAAAGCGGCTCTCCTTCACCAAGTCGTCGTTGGTGAAATGAGACCCCATCCAGGAAGCGGACATCATGGACGACGGAAGTTTGATCACCCTTTTTACCTTGGGAAGATAATTCCAGATTTCGTTTCCGGAACGCAGGGTGGCCGTATCCTTTTCTTTTATGGGAGCCAGGATTTTGATGAGGGACTTTTCTTTTCCCTTGGACCAGAATTCCAGCGAGAGTGTCCTCTTCCAATGAGCGGTGACCACCACCATGGTCATTTCACCATGACTCGACTCCCCCCGGTAGAGATCGTCCATCCGATCCAGAATTTCCCTGGCCGTAACGGCTGAAGCGGGTGTTGCAGGAAAGCAGAAAAAGCAGAGGACCGCCAGGGAACTCACTATCGCCAATATCCCGCGGGAAAAAGGACTGCCACTGTTTCGGCCATATTTCGAGGAAAACCAGGTCATCTTTCAGCTCGTCCGATCTTTTCCAAAAGATCCACAATGTGCTGCGCCTGTTTCAAATCGGAGATCCATTCTCGTGGAATGGCTTCCTTCCCCAAATGAGCGCCGAGAATCATTCCCACAATAGCCCCCCTGGCTGCAGAATCCCCACCCGCCATGACATTTTCAACCAGAGCCTCACGAAGATCGTCTTCGTATCGCGAAAGGAGATGCACCACGGAGGGAAAAGCTCCATTGCTGTCACAGCTTTGGCCAAAATGCATGATGGCGTCTCTCGTGCCGGTTCCTTTGCTTTCCAGGCCCACTTCCAGCATCTTTGCAAAGGGGGTTCCCTCGAAAGACTCTTCCCTCACTTCCCGCATGGCCGCCACGGGCGAACGCCCGTGAAGCACCTTCCAGGCAACACGGCCGAAAAACTCTGCACTGCCTATTACCAATGGCGTGTTATGCGTCATTGCCGTCTGAGTCTTGACGCTGGAAACGAGTTTTTCCAGGTCTTCCCGGTAACGGTAGACCAGTGGAGCAATGCGTGCGGCCCCGCCCAGGTCCAGGGAAAAGGAACCGGATTCCGCCGGCCCTTTTCCCGAGGCAAAATTCACGAGTGTGGCCTTGGTGGCCTCGTCGAAATAACCATGGTAATTTTTGAAAAGTGCTTGCCAGCTCTCGGAAAAATGGTGGAGATCGAACTCGGAACGATCGGCAAGGGATTCCAGAAGGACTAGGGTTTGATCTCCGTAGTGAGTGAATTCACCCTTATCTTTGGTGGGATGATAGGATTCCTTGAGGGGCTTGAGCAGGTGTTCCACCCGCCCGAACTTTTGTTCGATGATCTCCGTCTCGTAAATCCAATGGGCTCCCAGGGCCAGGGAATCGCCGGCAAAGGAAGCCATGACCATCGCTACGGCTTTTTCCTTTTTCATCGCCTTCGTCATCCTGCTCTCCTTTGAATGTCAATCCAACAGGCCTACGCCTGGCTCGAACGAGAGGAAGCCCCTCCCCCCCGAGCCATCGAAGTCCTTCATCAACATCCATAAGTTAAGACAGAAAGAGCAAAATGCCTTGAGTTACCATAAAGATTCAAGGGATAGAGATCTTGAGGTCTTCAGCCTGATATCTTGATATAGAGGCATTTTCACGGCGTTGAATCCAGCAGCGGAGGGTCTGCTCCAACTCCCATCCGGCACTCAGTTCTTCGCCTACGATACGGAGTAGATCCCTGCAACCGGCAGGTCCCAACATTGCCTTAAGCTCCGGACAGAGGTAGTGGAGGCAAAAATAGCTTTTCGCAATGAGTTTGCACCCATATTCCCCCACAAAGTAACAGCTCCCGGGAAGCCCCTTTTCATCGGGCAATTCTCTTCCCAACAGCATGTTGATCAGCAGGAGCATATGGTCGAATCCTTCCTCTATGCCCGAGAAACAACAACTCCCATGGGGCTGGGCGGCGCAGACGGTGCAAGCTCGCACAACACCGTTTCGCCGCATGGCCGCACCCGTTTTGCCGATGGCTTCAAGGTAATTGTCCAAAAGCGTTCTGATTTCAGTATCGGAGGAAAGCTCCTGCCCCAGCTGCGCATACAACCATCTGGCCCGGCCGATTTTCTCTTCCACAGCCTGATCCAACATTTCCTTCATGAAATACATTCCCCGCTCAATTCAAGCAAGATAGAAGAATAACTATAAATTATAAAATACAACACTCAAACGAACACGTCGTTGCACACCAAAATTTGTTCCCTGGATTCTTCTTTCACGAGGAACCTTCCAGAGTCTTCAACGCTTCGTGCAGGCAATCTTCGGCACGATACCCTTTGAGCCGCGCCAAGTTCACCAGGTCCAGAAGAATTTCTCCAAAGGCTTTCGCAGACATGGGACTCTCGCTGGTCATGTAGTTTCCGAGAATCTGACTCTTTCCCACGAATTCTTGAGTGCGAGCTTGAACGTCGTTCCACCTGGAATCCTCTTTTCCCGCCAGGCGGGAGATCATCCTGTAGGCACGCATAAGAGCGGGGAGGGATTCGGGTATCCCTTCAGACGGCTTTACTTTGCCCGCCTTTTCGCCCGCTTTGATTTTTTCCCAGTTTTGACGCACTTCCTTATCCGAACGGACCGTCGCATCCCCAAAAACATGGGGATGCCTGCGGATCATCTTTTCACAAATCAGGTCGCAGACCTCCTGCAGCTGGAAGTCATCCTTTTCTTCGTAGAGGTGAATGAGGAAAAAGACCATGAAGAGAAGGTCTCCCAGCTCATCGGCCGCTTCACGAGTATGTCCGGAGCGTATGGCCGCCGAAGCTTCGTGGGCTTCCTCTATTAAGTAGGTTTGGACGCTTTCGGGGGTCTGTTTCCGATCCCAGGGACACCCGGATTCACCGCGCAGACGATCGATGATCTCCCATATTCTTCGTACTTTTAACCACCTATCCTGTTCACTCTCCATCATCGCAAGACTCTCGCTTCCTTCTCAAAAGGCAACTTGGTTTTTTCCTTCACACGATCGCGACCTCGATCCCGATCCAGCCAATAACGCTTGAGTTCTTTTTGCTTTTTTTCAAACAACATCTGAACCTTATCCGGTGTCGCCTGAATCACCACATGAGCAGCTTCCTGCACATAGGGGGTCAGACCGGAATTATGGAGCATCCTATTCTGAGGTGAAAGGAAAAAGGTCAGAGCGGAAATCAGAATCACCGCCAAAGCCAGGGCCTTGGCTAGCCCCACGGCGGCGCCCCAAAACCTGTCAAAAAAGCCGAGTCCGCTTTTTTGCAGAAGTTTTGAAATGCCGAATCCGACGATGCCCAAACAAAACCATGCGAGAAAAAACAGGAGAACAAAACTGACGGCCTGAGGACCTATAAGCCTGGGAAAAGCTTCGGACAGTTGCACGCTCAACGATTCATAATAATGCGAAGCCAGAACAAAACCCGCAAGAACCCCCGCAATTCCAAAAACCTGAGAAATCGCTCCCCGCAGTATGCCACGCCCTACACAAAAAAGCCCTATTCCAAGCAGGACCCAGTCCAATCCATTCAACTGCATCCGGTTCCCTCCCCCTGTCGACTGACATACTGCAGCAATCCACCGTCCGCGCTTTCAGTGGATTCCCGGAGCCGTCGTTGCAGCCTATCAAACAACCTGATTTTATCCAAGTCGAGACCGTTCGCAACCACCAATTCTCGTGTTGGTCGCTCATGATAAGATTCCATTTCCCATACCCCTCATATGATACTGATTTAATTTAATAATATTAAGCCAATACCTCCTCCCCCCCCAATTCCAAAACTTTCTTCTTGACAAGGCTAAAACCTGGGTGAATTTTAGTTCCAGCCGCATCCTCTTCCCATTCTCCTGCTGCGAAAGCGTTCGAAAAGCGTAGACCTTTGCTGGAAGCTCTACCGCACCTCTCTTTTTCGCTTTCAAAAGTGCATATTGTCAGACCTGAAAACACATGCTAAAAATATCAGGTTTATTGAAAAAAACAGCTTACGGCGAACCGATGGTTCAAAGGACACGGCCCCCCTTGGGAAGCGTTCCCTGCAAATGAGGAAATCTTCGAAGGGGTTTTGCTTTGTTCATGCCGAACACAAAGATATATTATTAAAATAACATCATTTTCAGGATAGGGTATACATAAAATACTTGAGATATTTCGGTGAACCCTTCCAGAAGAGGACGAAAAGGCTTTGGCCCAATCACAAAGCAAGCATAAAGCTCAGACAACCACCGCACAGGTAGCTTTCGACGACAACCATCTGGTGCAGCAACTTGCAGGGGAACAGAACAGCCACCTGAAGATCATTGAAAAACAGCTGGATGTGCGTATTCATCTTAGAGGAAACCAATTCAGCATCACCGGGGATACTCCCCAGGTGGAACTCAGCGAAAAACTTCTTCAGCAACTGGCTGAACTCATCCAAAAGGGCTATCCCCTCTTTGGCAGCGACATTCTTTATTCCATCCGCATCTTGAGTGAAAATATCCATCGGAATCTCAAGGACATTCTTCTAGACCAGATTTTCATTGCATCCAATAAGCGAATCATCACCCCCAAGAGTGTCAAGCAGAAGGAGTATATCGAGGCGATACGCAACTACGATATCGCTTTCGGCATTGGCCCGGCTGGAACCGGAAAAACGTACTTGGCCATGGCCATGGCTGTTGCAGCCATGACCAAGGACCAGGTGAGGCGCATTGTTCTGGTGCGTCCCGCAGTGGAAGCCGGTGAGAAATTGGGGTTTCTGCCCGGAGATCTTGCTGAAAAGGTAAATCCTTACCTGCGCCCGCTCTACGATGCTCTTCACGACATGATGGATTTTGAAAGAGCTTCCAACTTGATCGAGCGTGGCGCGATAGAGGTGGCTCCCCTCGCCTTCATGCGAGGACGCACGCTCAATGACGCATTCGTGATCCTCGATGAAGCCCAGAACACCACGCGAGAACAAATGAAAATGTTTCTGACCCGACTCGGGCTGGGTTCCAAAGCGGTCATCACCGGCGACATCACTCAGATCGATCTGCCCGAGACAAAAGCATCCGGGCTCGTTGAAGCAATCACATTATTAAAAGGAATCGATGGGATACGCCTTGTTTTCTTCAGCAATCGCGACGTGGTCAGGCACCGGTTGGTCCAGGAAATCATCCAGGCTTACGAGCGCCTGGAAAAGGGCAAAACGGTACCACCCAGCGGTTCAGCAGAAAAGTAGATTTATGGAAAAGGAAAAACGGGAACAAGATAAGCACAAAAACAAGTCGAAGATTACCCGGGGCAAGAATGGCTTGATCTGTTCCATGGAGGATATCCTTTGCCAGAAAGCTCTGTTCCTGGGTTTACTCAGCCTGCTCATCTCTTTTCTTATCACTCCATCCTTCACCATGGAGTCCCCGCCCTACCGATTGGGAGATGTCGCAGACCAGAATATCAAGGCTGGACAAAACCTGCGTGTAGAAGACAAGGAAACAACGCTCAAGAAGCGTGAAGAAGCTGTCCGCCAGGCTCCCCTGGTGTACGATCTGGATGAAAGTGTGGCAAAAAATGCTCAGGAACGGCTGGAAACAGCATTCCAAACCATGAGAGAGTATCTCAAGGCCGACAATTCCTCATCAGAAAACCAGGCAATGGTTCCTGAACAGGCGCTCGATAATTTTTCGTCATCCATGGATTCTTCCTCTCTGGTACTGAAACATTTCAGGCACTCATCCTTTGCCTTTCCCGGAAAGAAAGATTTTGAAGTTCTTGTGGGATTCCCGGTCCCGGACGAAATTTTTTCCAATTTAGTCGACAGCCGTTTCGACCGGAGCCTTCAAGACAAAATGAGCCGCCTTCTGGAATCGACATTTGAGGGAGGAATCGTTGCCAATAAGGCCTCCCTGCTTCAGGCTCAGGGGGAACGTATTGTGATCCGCAAAACCGGAACCATGGAAGAGTATTTGACATCACCTTCCCATCCCTTTCCAGACCTTGAAGAAGTGCGCAAGATGACACGGATGGAGGCTCTGGAACTGGGGAGAGATGTAAAGGAAATGGTGGCCATCGCTTTTCTTGCGACTCAGCTCCTCAAACCCAACCTCACTTTCAATCCGGAAGAAACGGGAAACCGCAGGGAACAGGCCTATGCGGCTGTGGAACCGGTTTATATTCAGCTCATGAAAAACGAAATGCTGGTTCGGGAGGGGCAAAAAATAGGCCCCCAGGAACTGCTCAAACTGGAAGCTCAGGCACAGACAAGGCCCGGTCGGCATCAGTTGTTGATGATCTTCATTACCATGTTTCTTTTCAGCGGCCTTTGCATCTGGGTGGTCACCAATGTGACCCACCGGCACATCCCATCCTTTCGGATGGAATTTCACGATTTGCTCTTTTTGGGAACCCTGCTGATTTTCCTCCTGACTTTGGGGCGCTCCACCATGTGGATAGCCGACATGGTGGGCGACGGAGCGAGCCACCTGAGCGGCAAGACACTCCTGTACGCCATCCCTCTGACCACCGGCGCCATGATGACCAGCATCTTTTTCGGAGTGACCGTCTCCCTCATTTTTTCCCTGCTCCTGACCTTGTTTGCGGGCATGCTTTTCGGCAAAGACTTTGGCCTTTTCTTTTTCTTTCTCATCGGCTCCTTCGTGGCGGCACACGGAGTGACTCCCTGCCGCAACCGTATGATTCCCATCAAGGCGGGGCTCCTGGTGGGGATCACCAACGTGTTTCTCATCGTACTGACCGCATTCATTCACGATCAGCTCCTTTTCTTCAAGATTTTGTCAAATGCCTTTTTCGCCTTTTGCAGCGGACTGTTTTCAGGCATCCTCGTAACGGGGTTGACCCCCCTGGTGGAAATGCTCTTCGGATACACCACCGATATCAAACTCCTGGAACTGGCCACCATGGACCAACCTCTTCTTCAGGAACTCATGGTGCAGGCCCCTGGCACCTACCACCACAGCATCATTGTGGGCAACATGGTGGAAGCAGCCGCCAAGTCCATCGGCGCCAATTCCCTCCTGGCCAAAGTGGCAGCCTATTACCACGACATCGGCAAAATCAAAAAGCCCCTGTACTTTATAGAAAATCAGTTCGACTGTGAAAACCGGCATGAAAAACTTGCCCCCTCCATGAGCAGCCTCATTCTCATCTCCCATGTGAAGGAAGGCGTGGAACTGGCTAAACAGCACAGGCTGGGAAAAGCGATCATCGACATCATCAGCCAGCATCACGGTAAGAGCTTCATCTCCTTTTTCTATCAAAAGGCGCTGGATGCGAGGGAAAAGGCTCAGAACAGCAAAGGGGCGGAGCTTCCCCCCATCAACATGGACGACTACCGTTATCCCGGCCCCAAGCCTCAAACCAAAGAAGCGGGTCTCGTGATGCTGGGAGACGTGGTCGAAGCCGCCTGCCGTTCTCTTACGGACCCCACTCCCGCCAGAATTCAGGGACTGGTGAATCGGCTGATCAACAATATTTTCAGCGACGGCCAACTGGAAGAATGTGAACTGACACTGAAAGATCTGCACCAGATCGCCAAGCATTTCAATCAGATCCTTGCGACTGTCCATCACAAGCGCATCGAATACCCCTCTGCTCCATGCAATGATTCAAAAGGAAAAACAGATGCCTCTGATTCAAATCAGCGTGAATCAAAGCCGGATCGAGATAAACCCGGAACTCCTAGAGAAAAAAGCAGAACAGATCTTAAACGCCTTGGGATACACTGACGTCGAATTGAGCATTATGATCGTGGATGACGAAGAGATGACCCACATCAACAGGGAATACCGCAAGATCGATTCCACGACGGATGTCCTCTCGTTTCCCATGTGGGAGGGGGATTTCGGCGATGTCTGTATGGATCTCCTGGGCGATGTGGTCATCTCCGCTCCCACGGCCGAGCTCATGAGCCGAGAACATGGACTCCCTTTCTCTGCGATAATGGATCTGCTTCTTGTGCACGGAATTCTCCATCTTGTGGGCTATGACCATGAGCGTGGGGATGAAGAAGCCCGGGAGATGGAATCCAGGAGTATCGAACTGTTGAAAATGCTGGGACACTCTGAAAAGGACTTTGACTGGTATCTCAATCCGGACGATGAACCGACAGACTGAGCCTTTTTTCATATAACAAGGAGGAATTTTGGCCAGACTTGCTATCAACGTAGATCATGTGGCCACCGTACGGCAGGCGCGCTTGGCCAGTGAACCGGACCCCGTCACGGCTGCGGCAATGGCGGAATTGGCCGGAGCGCAGGGAATTGTGGTGCATCTTCGCGAAGACAGACGCCATATCCAGGACCGGGATGTGGAAATCCTGCGGCGAACGGTAAAAACCAATCTGAACCTGGAGATGGCGGCCACTCCGGAAATGGTCCAGACCGCCTTGCGCCTTCAACCGGATATGGTAACGCTCGTTCCCGAAAAGCGGCAGGAATTGACCACAGAGGGAGGACTCGACGTAACTCTGTACGAAGAAGCTCTCAAGGATGTTTTGGAAACCTTCCATAAGGGGGGCATCGCCGTGAGCCTTTTCATCGATCCCGATCCCAAGCAGATCAAAACGGCTCACCGCCTGGAAACGGACTATATAGAAATCCATACGGGAAGCTTTGCCGAAGCCAAAACATTCCAGAGGCGCCAGGAAGAATACGACCGGGTCGTTACCGCAGCCAAACTGGCTCATAAGCTGGGGCTGGGAGTCCATGCCGGCCACGGAGTAGATTACCAGAACATCGTTTGGCTCCGTAATATTTCAGAAATCGAGGAATTCAGCATTGGCCACGCAGTGATCGCCCGGGCAGTCCTGGTGGGTATAGACCGCGCCGTTCGCGAAATGCTTGCTCTGGTAAACGGGTAGATGGCCATTTACGGAATCGGTATCGACCTGGTTCGGACCGACCGCATACAAAAGATGCTCGACCGGTGGGATGCACGATTTTTGAGAAGAATCTTCACAGCGGAAGAATCTGAAGTGTGTTTCGGGAGGAAAATTCCGGCCAGGTGTTTTGCCATGCGTTTTGCCGCTAAGGAAGCATTCGTGAAGGCTCTGGGGATTGGAATGCGTTCTCCTGTGCTCTGGCTCGATATCGGAGTGAAAAGCAATGCTCTGGGAAAGCCCGAGATAGTTCTTTCCGATCGCGCCCTGCGTTTCTGTCGGGAAAAGGGAATCCATGCCTGGCACTTGAGCTTGACCGACGATGGAGATTACGGCGCAGCCGTAGTGATTCTCGAAAGCTGAGGAGAAGAGGGAAATTTGTTGGAAAGGGGGAAAAGAGTGAAAGATTTGAAGCTCGCATCCATGATCGTCACTGCTTCAGAAATGGGGAAGATGGACCGGCGCACCATTGAGGAAATCGGTATTCCCGGCGTGGTGCTCATGGAAAGTGCGGCCCGGGGCGCGGCCTCTTTTTTCCTGGAGGTCATCCCGGATTTACCCAAACGCAGAATCACCGTTGTTGCGGGAAGCGGAAACAACGCCGGTGACGGATTCGTGCTGGCCCGCATCTTTCATTCCCGGGGAGTTCCTGTTCGAGTGGTCTGCCTGCGCTCCCCCGGCCAACTGAAAGGGGACGCTCTCGCCAACTTTCAGATTCTTGAAAAGATAAAAGTACCGGTGTTCGTATGGGATGAAGGGAAGGACTTTGACGCTCAATGGCACTGGATTCAGGAAAGCGACGCCATCATCGATGCGATCCTGGGGACCGGACTCAACAGCGAAGTAAGAGGGATTTATCGCAAAATCATTGATGGCATGAACAGTCTCTCCGTCCCCGTCCTGGCGGTGGATATCCCTTCTGGCCTTGACGCCAGCACCGGCACCCCTCTCGGAACCGCTGTCCGAGCGACGGCAACGGCAACTTTTGCCTTCCCGAAAATCGGGCACGTGATGGATCCGGGACCGGATTACACGGGAAAATTGCGTGTGGTGGATATCGGAATCCCCTCCATTGTGGCGGAGGCCGCTCAAATCAACCGGTGGTGGATGGACGCCCATTTTCTCTCCGGCTGGTTGAAACCGCGCCGCCCTGATGTGCACAAGGGCAATGCGGGCCACGTGGCGGTCCTTGCAGGATCGCGGGGAAAAACGGGGGCGGCGACCCTCATTTGTCAGGGCGCATCGCGTGTCGGTTCCGGACTGGTCACACTCTTTGTTCCTTTCAGCCTCAATCCCATCCTCGAGGTCAAACTCACAGAGGCCATGACCTACCCCATCGCAGAGACGGACATACAGTCGCCCGCTCAGGCCGCACTCCCTGAAATACTGAATTTCCTGGACGGGAAGCAAGCCCTTGCCGTCGGGCCCGGCATTTCACTGCATCCTGAAACTCAGGAGCTGGTCAAAGCGCTTGTTCAACAGTCCCCCTGCCCCATGATTCTGGATGCGGACGCTCTCACCATTTTCGCTCAAGACCCTGAACTCCTGAAGCAGGCAAACGTTCCTCTCATTTTGACCCCGCATCCGGGAGAGATGGCCCGGTTGATTCAAGACAGCCCACAGGCTGTTCAAAGAGACCGCCTCGGCGTCGCCGCGGAATTCAGTAGAAGATATGGTGTCATTCTTGTCTTGAAGGGATACCGTACCCTTGTGGCGGCCCCGGACGGGCGCATGGCCATAAACGGTTCCGGCAATCCCGCCATGGCGAGCGGGGGCATGGGGGACACCCTCACGGGAATGATCGCTGGATTCGTGGCCCAGGGATACGAACCTTTTCAGGCAGCTTGCCTGGGAGTGTACATACACGGTGCGGCCGCGGACAGATACATGCACGGCGTGGCGACTCGGGGGCTTCTCGCTTCGGATATTCTCGAGGAAATTCCTCGAGTGATCGGTTCCCTGGAAAGCGATGCAGGGTGAGTCATGCCGGATATGATCCTCCATTCCCCCAGTGAAGCATACAGCTTTGAACTCGGCTTCAAAATCGGCACACTGGTTGAAGCCGGAGACATCTTGACACTCTGGGGAGATTTGGGGGCAGGCAAGACCTTTCTCACCCGGGGCATTGCCCGGGGTCTTGGAGTTCCCCCCCAGGTCCCCGTTACCAGCCCAACTTTTACTTTCATCAACGAATATGAAGGACGCCTTCATCTCTACCACCTCGACCTTTACCGGCTGGCGGACCCGGATGAACTGGAAACACTTCCCTGGAAAGAAGCGCTGTTTGGAAAGGGGGTTGCCGTCATAGAATGGCCGGAAAGGCTTGGAGAGGAACTCCCCGAAGAAAGATGGGACATCCGCATCGAAGTTACGGGAGACGAGAGCCGAACGATCATTCTCCAGGCACGTGGCAAATCCCCGGAAACACGGATGGAAAAGTGGAAGCGGGAATTGGCCTCCTGTGCCGGCACACATTCCTACTCAGAAGAATCTTGAGCACCTCCGTCAACAAAATTTAAAAAAGGGCAAAGAGATACAAGATGATAGGGAAAGCGCGAAACGCCCTTGAAAAGCGATGTTGTCATGAGCCATGAGCTATGAACCTTGAGCCTTTTTTCATATAAAATACGCAATGGCGGAAGTTCTCACCCCACTGAACGATTCCATGCCCCCCTCGAAAGAATAGGCGTCAGGTCAAGAAAATGAATATCAAAAGGTTCCCCCCCTTCGAAGGGGGATGAAGGGGGAGGTTTTGAGAATTACACCCTTTCCCTCTTCTTCAAGGGGAAATCCAAAACATACCGGGCATAAATTGATTGTTTTTATCTCGACGTACTAAAATCTAACATCCTCACCGGGTTTTTCCATCTCCTGTGGAAAATCGTTTAAAGGGAAAGGGCGCTCATTGTCATTGAGCGTCATGTATCGAATGATTTTATATACATAAGTGGACACTTTGTTGGAAAAGTTCTTGAGGGGCTGACTGTACTCTCTTGTCACCAGCAGGTAGACGAACTGAAAAAGGACCGTAACCTGAACCACCAATTTCAGCAATTCGAAGATGATAAGGTAAAGCAGGGTATAAAGCAGACGAATAATGATCTGTTTCCTTGAAGCTTTGCTCTCTAATGTGGTCGTGTCGTTCATTGCAATTCCTCCTGGGTCATTGTATGGATGATGCGACTAACGGAAGTCCAGCGGACAACGAACATAAAACATAGACTGTCGACCGGTTTACTTCAAGAACATTCCTCCATTGTGCCGCCCCCCCGATTCTCCACAAGCTTTTTTCTGAACTTGCCGAGATCCTACGTGCGATACGTCTCTCCCCCTATACATGCAAACCCGCACCTGTTTTCCACTTCAGGTAGTGGAAAAAAAATCCTGTACAAATTAGAAAACAATTGTGTTAGTAAACATACTTTTTCGTGTTATCGAATAGCAGTAGGCAATGTATACCTGTTCACATTACTTCCGCTTTAACCATCGCCCCCCATCAGAAGAATATCTCCGGGACGATGTGATCTTAAAGCAGGGGAGGTCTCAAAGACTTATGGCGCTTGTTGTTCAGAAGTATGGAGGAACATCCGTTGCGAATGCCGAACGCATCAAGGCAGTGGCCGAGCGTGTGGCAAACCGCAGAAAAGCAGGCGACAACCTTGTAGTGGTTCTATCCGCGAGATCGGGAGACACTGACCGGTTGCTGGCTCTGGGACGCGAAATCAGCTCCAACCCGGACCCGCGGGAAATGGACGTTCTGTTGGCGACCGGTGAGCAAATGACCATCGCGCTTCTCAGTATGGCTCTCAAGGATATGGGGTTCGACGCCATTTCCATGACGGGATACCAGGCTGGGATCATTACCAATCGCAGCTACAGCCGAGCCCGCATCAACTGGATTGAAACCCTGCCCATCATGGAAAAGATCCATGAGGGGAAGATCGTAGTGGTGGCCGGTTTCCAGGGCTACGACGATGAAGGCAACATCACGACCCTCGGCCGCGGAGGCTCGGACACGACGGCGGTCGCTCTGGCAGCGGCCCTGAGCGCCGACATGTGTGAAATCTACACCGACGTGGAGGGCGTTTTCACGACGGACCCCAACGTCTATTCCAAGGCGAGAAAGCTCGATAAGATCAGTTATATGGAAATGCTGGAAATGGCCAGTATGGGAGCCAAGGTGCTCCATCTGCGTTCAGTAGAATTCGGAATGAAGTACCATGTTCCAATCATGGTCCTGTCTTCTTTTACTGACGCGCCAGGTACGCTCGTCACCAAGGAGGATGCAGAAATGGAAAAGGTGGTGGTTTCGGGAATCACCTACAACAAGAATGAGGCACGCATCACGATCACCAATGTTCCCGACGCTCCCGGTATGGCGGCCAAGGTCTTCAGGGCGATTTCGAACGCCAATGTGAATCTGGACCTCATAGTTCAAGGAAGTGGCTCCATCATGGGGCGTACGAACATTTCGTTCACTGTCCCCAGAACCGACTACGAGAAAACGTTCAAGATTGCCGAAAAGGTTGCCCAGGAAATGGACGCCGGGCAGGTACACGGCAATCCCCATATTGCCAAGATTTCCGTGATCGGCTTGGGCATGAGGAGCCACCCTGGAGTGGCCAGTAAAATGTTTGAAACGCTGGCCAGGGAAAATATCAATCTCAAGATGATCAGCACGTCCGAGATCAAGATTTCCTGCATTATCGATGAAAAATATACCGAATTGGCTGTTCGGGTCCTGCACGACGCTTTTCAACTGGACAAGGCACCTCATGAACGGATCGAGATACAGGAAGAGAAATAAGATAAAAATGTACGGATTTGCAGAAAGATCGTTCGATACCGCTGCTTCTCCTCTCCTTTTCTACAGCACACTTTCGCATCTTCCCCGTTGAGGCAAACCGTGCAGGCTTTCGGCAACCCTCTCTCAATGAGGGAGGGGGGTTGAAAGAATCGGGAATGACTGAACCCTACCCTAAAAGTGCACTCAAGGGCATCCCTTATGCAAGAAGTTAGAATTTACGACACTACTCTTCGAGATGGTACGCAAGCCGAAGACTTTTCGCTTTCGCTGGAAGATAAAATTCGGATTGCACTGAAGCTCGACGACCTTGGAATCCATTATGTGGAGGGAGGTTGGCCCGGCTCCAATCCCAAGGATGTCGGATTCTTTGAAGAAATAAGGAAGTATGAACTCAAGCAGACTCAAATCGCAGCCTTTGGGGCCACCCACCACCCCAAGAAGACAGCGGAAGCCGATGAAAATCTGAGAGCCTTGCTCGCGGCCAAAACTCCCGTGGTCACCCTGTTTGGAAAGAGCTGGACGATTCACGTCAGGGAAGCGCTTCACACCACTCTCAACCACAACCTGCAGCTCATTCATGACAGCCTGGCCTACCTGCGCCCTCATGTGAAAACCCTCTTTTACGATGCGGAGCACTTCTTCGATGGGTTCAAGGAGGAACCCGAATATGCACTCTCCACCCTGGCAAAAGCGCTGGAAGCGGGAGCGGAGTGCCTGATTCTCTGCGACACCAACGGTGGAAACCTGCCGACCACCATTCGTGAAATCATGCAGAGCGTGAGAGAGCGTTTTCCCTCCGCTCCCCTTGGAATCCACGTCCACAACGACGGCGATCTTGCCGTTGCCAATTCCATTACGGCCGTGGAGATGGGAGCGGTTCAGGTTCAGGGAACCATCAACGGCGTGGGGGAACGATGTGGGAATGCCAATCTCTGTTCCATTATTCCAAACCTTTGCCTGAAGATGAACATTCCCTGCCTGAGTTCCGAGAATCTGAAGAAACTGAGATCCATCAGCCGCTTCGTCCTGGAACTGGCCAATATCCCCCCCAGCCGCTACCAGCCTTACGTGGGACGCAGTGCTTTCGCCCACAAAGGAGGAGTGCACATCAGCGCGGTGGAGAAGAATCCGCTAACGTATGAGCATATCTCTCCCGAGTTGGTGGGGAACAGGCGCCGCATACTGGTTTCAGACCTTTCGGGCCGGGCCACCATCAAACGTAAAGCGGAGGACTACGGTCTTCACCTGGACAAATCCGATCCTGTGGCCATGCAGGTTCTGGAAGAGCTGAAGGACCTCGAGAACCAGGGATTTCAGTTTGAAGCTGCCGAAGCCAGTTTCGAGCTTCTGGTGAACCGGGCAATGGGCAAGAGCAAACGCTATTTTGAACTGGTCGGCTTCCGGGTCATCGATCAAAAGATGGACGAACATAATGAACCAGTGGCTGAAGCCACCATACTGGTTAAAGTGGGCGGCCACATGGAACATACCGCGGCTCTGGGCCTTGGCCCCGTCAATGCGCTGGACAATGCTCTGCGAAAGGCGTTGGAGAAATTCTATCCGGAGCTCAAAGATATGGAACTGAGCGATTACAAGGTCCGGGTCCTGCCCGGGAAGGAAGGAACGGCCGCCCGCGTCCGAGTTCTCATTGAATCCCATGACACATCAGATCACTGGGGCACCGTGGGAGTGTCGCACGATATCATTGAAGCCAGCTGGCAGGCCCTGGTAGACAGCATCAATTACAAAATGTACAAAAGCGAAAAACACCATCGGAAGTCCTGATATTTTTCCGGTCTGTAACTTCCGGGAGGCGTCCCGCCCCCCGGACTCGAAAATTCTCACCCGAGTCACACCCTAAACTCTCCCGCCACTGGGAAAAAACTTGATTTTAGCCTGCACCTGAGCATTTACTATACCAGGATCGGGGATTCGAGGGGCTGAATATCATTCCCTTGAACCCCAAACGCTGAGCGGCCCGGGATTGTGAAGACCGGCTTCAATTTTATTTACACAGAAAAGGGAGGTTCATCATGAACACTAACACTGCTTCTCACAGTCCCCATGGTTTGGAAAATCATGGAATTCAAAACGTCGGCACCATTTACTGGAACCTTCCCACCCCTTTTCTCTACGAGCAGGCAATCCGCCGGCGCGAAGGACGTCTTTCGCACCTGGGTCCCCTGGTGGTTCGCACGGGGCAATACACGGGGCGCGCTCCCAAAGACAAATTCATTGTTCGCGAACCCACCAGCGAAGACAAAATCTGGTGGGGAGAAGTAAACCAGATGATGGAGCAAAGCCGCTTTGACACGCTCCGACAACGGCTTCTGGCCTACTGGCAGTGTAAGGACCTTTTCGTTCAGGACTGCTTTGCCGGAGCGGACCCCACTTATCGTTTGCCCATCCGCGTCATTACGGAGACAGCCTGGCACAGCCTTTTTGCGCGCAATTTATTCATTCAGGCAACGCCTGAACAATTGAAAACGCACGTTCCCGAGTTCACGGTCTTCCACGCTCCCAACTTCCACGCAATTCCCGAGGTGGACGGAACGCGCTCGGAAGTCTTCGTGGTGATTCACTTTCGAGAGCGCATCGTGCTCATCGGGGGTACCCATTACGCCGGAGAACTCAAGAAAGCCATTTTCACCGTGCTCAACTACCTGCTGCCGCAACGGAATGTTCTGACCATGCATTGCTCCGCCAACATGGACGCCGATGAAAATGTGGCCATTTTCTTCGGCCTTTCAGGTACCGGGAAAACAACGCTTTCGACAGACCCAAACCGCAGGCTCATCGGCGATGACGAACATGGCTGGAGCGACAAAGGCGTCTTCAACCTGGAAGGGGGATGCTATGCGAAGGTGATCCACCTTTCCCCCGAGGCTGAACCCGAAATTTATGAGACAACACGCCGTTTCGGCACCATCCTCGAAAACGTCGGCTACAACAGCATGACCGGCCGCATCGACCTGGACGATGAACTGATGACGGAAAACACCCGGGCCGCCTATCCCATCAGCCACATCAAATCCGCCACGCGTCGAGGCGTCGGCGGACACCCCAACAATATCATCATGCTCACGGCCGACGCTTTCGGCGTGCTCCCCCCCATTGCCAAGCTCACCTCCTCTCAAGCGCTCTATTATTTCCTGTCCGGTTACACGGCAAAAGTCGCGGGAACGGAAAAAGGCGTCACCGAGCCCAAGGCCACCTTCAGCGCCTGCTTCGGGGCCCCGTTCATGGCCCTCTCTCCCACCGTCTATGCCCGACTGCTCGGGGAAAAGATAGGGGAGCACGAAGTCAATGTATGGATGATCAATACCGGGTGGAGCGGCGGACCCTACGGAATCGGCAAAAGAATAAGCATCGCTCACACCCGGGCCATGGTCCATGCGGCCCTCAACGGCAAACTTTTGACTGTTCCCATGAGAGAAGATCCCAACTTCCGAATCTCCGTACCGACTTCATGTCCGGATGTCCCTTCGGAAATCCTGGATCCCCGCAGCACATGGGCGGATACTGCAGCTTATGACGAACAAGCGAAAAAACTTGCCGGAATGTTCAGAAACAACTTCAAGGCATTCGAGGGAAGTGTCGCGGAAGATGTCAAAGCGGCCAACCCTAGGGGTTCCTGAAAGAAAATGAAAGTCATCGAGGAGCCGAAAAGAAGATCACGGTCCTTCTCTGCCGCTTTGCGGCAGGAAACTTTCTGCGGCATTCCGGTCGCCGTTTCTGATGGCCTGCCGTGTGAGGGGTTTCCAATAGACACAAGCCGCAAGAATATAGAGAAGCAAAGCCAGGACAACCACTGTGTTGAATCCCCAGTGAATGGCTAGAAGGGTTGCCAGGACGGCGCTCAGGACCGACACGCAGCCGTTGATTCCCCAGGCCCACGGAATGAGAGCCGGAGCCGCCCGTGCGATTCTCGTGAGGCCCAGTGGAAAGGGCATCCCCATGAAAAAAGCCAGAGGAGCGATGAGTCCCAGTGAAAGGGTCATTCTGAGGCCCTCTGGAAACCCTGAACACCGGCTGAAGATGAGCGGCAAAGCGGCCACATAAATAAGAGCGATGATCACAATGCCGGCGACGGCCATGGAGATAGGGAGTCCCTCCTTTTGTGCATGCTTCGATTTCTCCAGGAGGGCTCCCAGTTTCCCGGAAAAATGGCTTCCCAGGCCGGCAAAGATCAAAAAGCCGCAAAGCACCACGGAAGCGGCATAGAGTGGATGGTGTAGAAAGAGAATGAACTTCTGGATGAAGGCGATTTCAATGAACAGAAAGGAAAAACCCAGCAGCGAGAAATAGAGCACCGTCCGTCCACACCCTTTCCTGGATGCCTTGAAACGCCTCTGGAGTCCCAGGGGAAGCAGTATCAGGAGGATGCTCACTCCGAGCGCCTGCAGAAAAGTCAGAACCAGAATCGGATAAGTCCATTCGATGAGGGCTATTCCGCCACTGCTTTTGAGAGACAGAACCTCCGGAAGGATCTCCCACTTGAAGAAATGAAAGAAATACGGCCTGTCGTCCGTAGCCGGTTCGATATAAAATTTGTACCGTTCAATAAAATCATCCCGGTTCTTTCCCAAGAGCGCTAATGCGCCTTCGTGAAGATAGCCCCCTTCCATGACGTTGAAGCGGTTGGCTTCCGAAGCTTTCAGGCCGGGGCAATAATCCAAGTCAAAGGAACGCGCTTCGCAGAATGCCCGCATAGCAGCCGTGTCCTCTGTCGTAAGCCACCCATTTTTCACCAGAAGTGTAGTGGTTTTCCAGCTTCGAATCAGGGCCAATCGATTTTCCGGATTCTTTTCCGATGACCTTTCCAGGGCGGCAATGGCCGTGGCGAAGAGTTTCAGGCTATCCCGCGGCGGCGCTTTCACCCACCGGGTTATAGCCAGAAAGCCCCCCGGCTCTACGTGCTGAAGGTATTCCTCCAAGGCTTCGACGGTGTAGAGGTAGCTCTCGCTCAGAGCATATCCTCCGGTGGCGGAAGCATTGAAGGAATCGAGCAGTGAGACCTGTATCAAGTCGTATTGCCGGGAAGCGGACGCGACAAAACCTCGCGCTTCCGCCACATGAACATGAACATCCTCACGCCCGTAGAGGTTTCCCGCAAAATCAGCGAAATCTTCTCTCACCAGAGAAACGACATTTGCATCGAGTTCCACGGCATCGACCGTCTTCGCCCCATGAGAGAGCGCCATGAGCACATCCGCCCCGCCTCCGGCCCCCAGCACCAGAACCTGCGGACTTTTCAGCAGGTGATAGGGAAGAGCCGAAGTCATACAGTCCAGGTATGAAAAAGGACCGAAGTTTCCGTCAAACCGGGTGATGGGACTCATACCGTCGCCATCTGTAAAAATCCCCAGCTGGACGGGGGGTTCCGTATCGCAATTGAGACTCATTCCCGGTGCGTGTCGAAACGGGATAGAGGGGCTTTCCACAACACTCAGCCAGCCCAAAGGACTGAACCGCTCTGCGACGACCCTGGCGCCCGGAATGCGCAATGCGTCACTGAGCCCCTTGTATTCCGAAACTCGTAGCGCAAGCCATCCTTCCGGCCAGAAAAAAGGAAGGGACAAACCGCACAAAAGCAAAGCAATCCCGAGACAATAAAATTTGAGTGTTTTTCGGGAAAAACTCGCGCAGCCCGCAGCGAAAAAACCCGGAACAGAGAGAATCCTGAGACAGGTGGTAGGGCGGAAAAGAAAGAGCAGAACCACAACCCCCATGGCGCCCGTCCCCGCCCCCAGAAGATCGAAAAGATAAATGCGATGGATCTGGTCTTTGAAGCTGGAAAAAGTGAGGCTGATACAATTGGCGGCAAAGAAGAACGGCAGAAAGAGGATGAGATAGAGTTCCAGAAGATGAATCCACTGCCTGGCATCCCAAAGGATTTCAAGAGGATTCAACGGAACACGTTCCGCGAGCACAAATCCGAAAACCACCGCCAGGGCAAAAAGCAGAGCGTTGGCGATAAAGGCTCCATGAAATCGCTTCAGAAGGCAGTCCTGAGTCAGGGCCACGAAAGTGCCGCTGGCTCCGAACCCCAGCAACGCGATGCTGATGATCATGTAGGCGAAGTGATGCCATTGCGTGATGCTCAGCAGCCGCATCAGCAGCACTTCATAGCCCAGCACGGCAAAAGAAATGCTGAATATGGCCGGACCGGGAAACATCTCTTAATGCCCGCCCGTCAGAGGCACGAAGGCAACGGGCAGCACCTGCCTCGTTTTGATTTTCCCATCCATCGTTTTTTCCACCAGCATCAGTTGCTGGGTCATGAAAGAACCGCCGATGGGGATTACCATCCTGCCGCCGGGTTTCAGTTGTTCCACGAGAGGAGGAGGGATATGGCTGCCGGCAGCCGTTACCATAATTGCGTCGAAAGGGGCATGCTCTTTCCATCCATAATAGCCGTCGCCGACACGCACCTGCACGTTGCCGTATCCCAGGCGCTTCAGGCGTTCCCGCGCCGTCTCCCCCAGCTCTTCTATGATTTCAACGGAATACACTTCCCTGGCGCATTCCGCCAGAATCGCCGCCTGATAACCCGATCCCGTCCCCAGTTCGAACACCGTGTCTTCTTTTCCTACGTCCAACAGGTCGGTCATGACGGCCACTATGTAGGGCTGAGAAATGGTCTGCCCATGGCCGATGGGCAACGGCCGGTTTTCGTAAGCGTAGCGTCTCTGGCCATTCGAAACGAATTCATGGCGCGGCACCCGTCTCATGGCTTCCAGTACCTGCGGCCCCAGAGATCTCTTGCCGAGCTGCTCACGGGTAGATTGCACATCGGCCTCGATTTCCTTAACCATGCTCTCGCGTTGCACCTGATAAGGACTATTCTCCGAGGCGGAACTCCCCGTGCAACACAACACCAGGGGAAAAAGCAGGAAAAACGCTAAAATGCTTCGTATCATGGTTCTCCCTCCCGTAATAATAGAGGAATCGAAATCACAAGTCCTCGTGATAGTGCGGGTGCCCATGGATTCCCGGCCCAAAAAGAAAAAGGCCCTCGAGAAAATCACGGGTCAAAACATATCCCGTCTTGATCAGAGAATCAGACTCTGAAAAATCGTAATTGGCGACGGATAGTGGACAGGGAGAGGGCAGATAGAGGACGATTCTATCCTTTTTCAGCGAGGAAAGTTCACCCAGGGGCTGGCGATTGAGCATGATGGAGAAAAAATGCAAAGCCTTTTCAAGGGTCGTTTCAGGAGGTTCCTCCAGCATACAGGGATAACCCACATCGAACACCACCAATGTGCGGGCCCCTAGCTTTTGAGCCGACAGCAGCGGAACACGCGAAGTTACGGAACCGTCTATGAGTGTACGGCCTTTCATGATGACAGGAGGGAAAACAAAAGGGATTGCACTGCTAGCGAGAAGGCTCTCGTGGAGGCTTCCCGTTCTCAGGATAAAGGTATCACCGGATAAATAATCCGTGGCGGTGACAAAAGTGGGGATCAACTGGTCTTCGAAAGCATCCGGGATGTATCTGGCAATCAATCCCCGCAGCGCATCGGGGGACGCCAGGGCCTTGCGACCCGAGAGCAGATTGATGATTTCTCTTACCCCAATAGAACCAAACACATCCGTGAGTGTCAGTCCAAGCCATATTTCAGCAAGAGCTTCAATGCGTTCTTCGCCGAATCCCTGACCGATAAAGGCGGCATTGATCGCCCCCGCGGAACTGCCGATCACCAGATCGGGCGTTATGCCGGACTGGCATACGGCTCGCAGCATCCCGACCTGCATGGCCCCAAGAGAGACTCCCCCGGAGAATACAAATGCCAGAGGCCGGGGCAATGTTTCCAATGAATAAACATTCTGAGTGGAATCCATGGCAACCTCTTCAATCGATTGAATGTTTCAATCGTTTCATGAGGACTCGTAGCGGGCCGAGGAAGTCATGAAATTACAGCCTGCCGCAGGCATTGGGAAAAACCAAACAAAACAAGTGATTGGACGAACAGTTGTCCAAGCACCATTTTTTGTAGGTCATTCGTATGATATTCCACACCGTTTTTACCGGTAAGTCAACATTTGCCGAATCCCAGGAATAAAAAAGAATCAGGCGGATTCGGAAAAGCCGGTCCATTGTCGTCAATCTGCCTTGGCGGCAACGCGTTGTGTTTACCTCAGGGGATTGTGCTGCGCCGGATGCGGCCCTCTCCACAGCTTTTTCATATCCGCAAAGGGAGGTGCCCTGCGAAGAACAGTCTGACGATTTCAGTGTGCAACCCGAAAGCCAGATTTTCCGGTCGCTTGAGAATGAGCCTCTCCAGGCTCTCATCGGTTGGCTGGAAAGGCGGAAGGCTCTCCGATGCCCGGCGCCCCGCAATACCAAAAACCAACAAGGTTTCGTCCTCACCACTCCGCACTGCAAACTCCCGAATCTCTTCCGGAGAAATGGAAACACACGCCTCTTCCAGAACTTCCCGCGCCCCGGCTTCCTGCCAGGATTCCCCCAGGTTGATGTATCCGCCGGGCAAAGCCGGTTTCCCCACATGCGGTGCAATACCACGCCTGATCACCAGAATTCCATCGTCCACCGGAACCAATACAACCGCGACCGGCAGGGGATTCAGGAAAGTGATGTTCCCGCACAGGGTGCACGTCCTGGGCCAAGCGGCATTGCGGGGAAAAACCTGGCCACAGTAAGAACAATGAGAATTTTTTCGATACATTTTTAAACTCTTACACATGGTTTGCAGAAAAGGCAACGCGCCTTCATCCATCATTCCCCAAGATCAATCGATGTGGACTCACCCAGGTACTTCAGGTGACTGCCGCAACCACTTTCGCAATCCGTTCCCCAAAGCGGGGGATAAGAATGTTTCCGGGGAGGCCATACCCCGTTTGGCAATGGGACACGATAGATTAATACTACACAACCGCCATTATGGAGTCAAAATGTCCGTGGGATGCCTCTGTGCTTAGATTTCCTTTCTTTTTAGAGGAAACTCGCAAATCGAAGAGGTACAGTTCTTTTAACGACTCAAAAAGTGCACTCAAACAGAAGGTAGCGCCGCCTTCCACGGCGGTGCTACCAATATTGGATCACTAAAATGATTCATGTCGTTCCAATGGACTCCAAGCCTGGATTTTTCCCCGCTGATTTTCGGATTTGACCATTGTTCCCAACAAACCGCTCACCTAATCAAAGCCTGGAGACAGGCTACAGATTCAGCGATTTCCCCCTCAGTGGTCTGAATCGGTACTTTGGTACCCACACGATGTGGTTGGTATTGGCAGTGCCAAATTGTTTGTGATAACTTCCGAAATCGGCTCCTCTGCCACTCCTTGGCTTCAGTTGTGGGGACAACCCGGCCTTGGCATGTAGCAGATGAGCCGTTCGGAGGGCAAAGCCGCTGACCTCCGACCTCACCCTGAGGGCAAGGGGTTCTATGAAAGATTCATCCCTTCGTTCCGTTCCAAAGGACAAACGGATCACTTTGGGACAGCCTCCCAAGAAAGAAGTGAGCCATGTGGATTGTTCGTCTCGCATTGCGTCGTCCCTATACCTTCGTAGTAGCGGCGTTGGTGCTCTTGTTGCTGACCCCGTTCGTGCTGATTCGCACACCGACGGATATTTTCCCGGACATCAACATCCCGGTTGTGAGCGTAGTCTGGGTGTACAACGGTCTGAGCGCCCGCGAGGTGGAGGAGCGCATCATCTACAACCATGAGCGAATGATCAGTACCCTGGTCAACGACATCGAGCATACGGAGTCCACAGCCTACAACGGAGCCGGTGTGATCAAGGTGTTCCTCCAGCCCGGCGCTTCCGTTTCCGATGCAGTGGGGCAGATCGCAGCCAGCGGACAGACGGCGCTGCGCTTCCTGCCGCCTGGAGTCACCCCACCCTTTGTCATCCGCTACAATGCTTCCTCGGTGCCCATCCTTCAGTACAGCCTGGCCAGCCATAAATTCTCCGAGCAAGAGCTGCAGGACATGGCCATGAACCGCATCAAGATCGGTCTTTCGACCGTGAGAGGGGCTTCCGTGCCTTATCCGTACGGTGGAAAAGCACGAGTTGTGGCCGTGGATCTCGACCTGCCCGCCCTCCAGGCAAAGAACCTGGCGCCGCAGGATGTCGTCAATGCCTTCAATGCCCAGAATTTCGTTCTACCGAGCGGTACGGCGAAAATCGGCGAGACGGAATACAACGTTTCACTGGACAGCAATCCGGCAGTGCTTGCGGCTCTGAACGATCTACCCGTAAAGACCGTGAACGGCGCAGTGATCCGCGTCGGAGATGTGGCGCAGGTCCATGACGGCTACCAACCCCAGCAAAACGTCGTCCGGTTGGACGGCATGCGCGGCGTGCTGCTCACCATCTTGAAGACCGGCGCGGCCTCGACCTTGCGCGTTGTGGAAAGGGTAAAAAATGCCATGCCGCTGATCCTGAGCGGCCTTCCCTCCGAACTGGAGGTCAAGGAATTCGCCGACCAGTCGCTTTTTGTCCGTGCCGCTGTCAACAGCGTGGTGAAGGAGGGGTTGATCGCGGCAGCCCTGACGGCGGTGATGATTCTGCTCTTTCTGGGGTCCTGGCGGAGCACCTTCATCATCGCCCTTTCCATCCCTCTCTCGGTTCTGAGTTCCCTGGCCCTGCTCAGCGCACTGGGAGAAACCATCAACCTCATGACGCTGGGCGGTTTGGCGTTGGCTGTCGGGATTCTCGTGGACGACGCCACGGTTGAGATCGAGAACGTTCACCGTCAGATGGCTCTGGGAAAGCCCAATATTCAGGCCATCCTCGACGGAGCGCAGGAAATCGCCCTGCCGGCGTTCGTCTCGACGCTATGCATCTGTATCGTCTTCGTGCCAATGTTTTTTCTCACCGGAGTCGCCCGCTACCTCTTCGTCCCCTTGGCCGAAGCGGTCGTATTCGCCATGCTCGCAAGCTATGCGCTCTCGCGAACGCTCATCCCAACGCTTGTCATGTGGTTCTACCGCAACGTGGAATATCGAGGCCACGCGGCCGATCCCGGTGCGGTTTCCCTGTGGCTGCGCCCGTTCGTGGCCCTGCAGATCCGCTTTGAACAAGGTTTCGACAGGTTCAGGGAAGGCTACCGTACGCTCCTGGGCATGGTGTTGGCGCACCGTATTATTTTCGTGATCTTCTTCCCGGCGTTCTGTGTCGGGTCCTGGCTGCTCATCCCTCAGCTCGGCCAGGACTTCTTCCCGTCGGTCGATGCGGGCCACTTCCGGCTGCACGTTCGCGCCCACGGCGGACTGCGCATCGAGGAAACCACGCGGCTCGTGGATCGGGTCGAAGCCGTGATCCGGGAGGCGATCCCGGCCAAGGAGCTTGGCGGCATTCTCGACAACATCGGCATCCCCTTCGGCGGAGTGCCGCTCACCTATATCGACAACGGACTCACGGGAACCGGTGATGCGGATATTCTCGTTTCCCTCCTCCACGATCACCAGCCGACCGAGGGTTACGTGCGCCGGCTGCGCACCCGGCTCAATAGAGACTTTCCCGAAGCGACCTTCTATTTCCTGCCAGCCGATATTGTCAATCAGACCATCAACTTCGGATTGCCCGCACCCTTCGACATCCAGATCATGGGACGGGAGCGAGAAAAGAATCGGACCATTGCGGGGGGGATCGCCGAGAAGATTCGCAAAATCCCCGGAGCTGTGGACGTGCGAATCCAACAGCCTTTCGACCAGCCCGAGCTCCACTTTGCCGTCGACCGCATCAAAGCATCCCAGATCGGCCTTTCCGAACGTGACGTGGCCAACTCGGTGCTCCTGAGCCTTTCGGGCAGCAGCCAGGTACAGCCCAATTACTGGCTGAATCCGCAAAACGGGATTCAATACCCGGTGAGCATCAGGGTGCCGGAATATCCGATGAATTCCCTTTCCGCGCTCCATGCCATCCCGGTGAGCGCCAACCAGCCGGGCAAAAGCGATGCCCAGATCCTGGCCAACCTCGCCTCAGTCCAGCGAAGGAGCGGATCACCCATCTATTCCCACTACAACGTGATGCCGGTCATCGATGTCTTCGGCGGTGTGAGCGGCCGCGACCTGGGCGGCGTGCTGCGGGATATCGCCCCTATCATAGAGGCGGCTAAAAAAGAGCTTCCCAAGGGGAGTTCCATCATGCTGCGCGGCCAGGCGGATACGATGAACAAGAGCTTTACCGGTCTCGGCACCGGACTGGGGTTGGCGATAGCGCTTATCTACCTACTGCTGGTCGTCAACTTCCAGAGCTGGCTCGATCCGTTCATCATCATCACGGCCCTACCCGGCGCCCTGGCCGGCGTCGTGTGGGGGCTCTATCTCACCCTCACCACATTGAGCGTCCCCGCGTTGATGGGCGCCATCATGAGTCTGGGGGTTGCAACCGCAAACTCCGTCCTGGTGGTAACCTTTGCACGGAACAACCTCCAGCAGGGCCATGACCCTTTGACCTCCGCCTGGGAGGCAGGAGTCGGCCGATTGCGTCCGGTGCTCATGACGGCACTCGCCATGATCCTGGGCATGCTCCCCATGTCCCTTGCCCTGGGTGAAGGCGGCGAGCAAAACGCCCCGCTCGGCCGCGCGGTGATCGGAGGGCTCATTCTTGCTACCGTGGCAACTCTCTTCTTCGTGCCCGTAGTCTTCAGTCTGCTGCATAAAAATCGGTGAAGCGGTGAGTGGTGAGAGGTGGCGGATGGGGTATCATATTTTTAGAGAGCTGAGGGTTTGGCAGGAGGCGAAGCTGCTTGCAGTTGAGGAGCTCTTCTTTCTTGTGAACGGCCAATGCAACAAAATGAGAGCAATGCGGACTAAACTCATCCAATCAAGGAAACTTCAATGAGCCGAACCCCTTCATCTCTTCCCCGATCAACCGATTCCCTTGCTTACCGATTCACCCATTCACCGACTCACCTATTCACCGTTCTTACCATTTTAATCGTAATCGGTTTAATCGCAGGTCTCATACCACGAGCCAGCCGGCAAACGGAGCTGGGCGCCGAGACAGTGGAGCTTTCCGTTCCAACCGTAACTGTCGTTTCGCCGAAGCCGGGCCGGCCACCGACGAGCCTGTCCCTTCCCGCTGAGATCAAACCCTGGATTGAAGCACCTATTTATGCACGGGCCAATGGCTATTTGAAGCGGAGGCTTGTGGACATCGGCGCCCATGTCAAGGCTGGGCAGCTTCTGGCCGAAATCGATACGCCCGAACTCGATCAGGAGCTTGAGCGCGCAAAGGCCCAGCTTGCGCAGGCTGAAGCAGCCCTGGAGCTTGCCAGGATTACTGCAGCCCGGTGGGCCAATCTCCTGAAAACAGCCAGCGTGAGCGAGCAGGAAAACGCGGAGAAACAGGCCGATTTCAAGCTCAAGACCGCTCTTGCCGATTCGGCCCGGGCGGAAGTGAGGCGACAGGAAAAGCTCCAGTCCTTCACCCGCCTTACGGCCCCTTTTGCCGGCACCATTACGGTTCGCAACATCGATTCGGGAGACCTTATCGTAGCGGGTGGGGGCAAAGAGCTTTTCCACCTGGCTCAAACACAAAAGCTTCGGGTCTTCGTGCAGGTTCCGCAAGCGATGGCCCACAGCATTGCTCCAGGCCAGACCGCACAGATGCTCCTTCCAGAGCTTCCGGACAGGGAATTTCCGGCCAGAGTGATCCGCACAGCGGGTGCGATAGCGGCGGATTCGAGAACCCTGCCGGTGGAACTCGAAGTAGATAACCCGAAGGGTGAAATCCTTGCCGGAAGCTATGGGCAGATACGCTTCACCGAGGCGAAGACGGAGGCCGCACTGACGCTCCCTGCGAACACGATCATGTTCCGGACGGAAGGACCTCAGATCGGAGTTGTACAGGATGACGGCAGGGTCGAGCTGCGCACCGTGAAGCTTGGCCGCGACTTCGGGCAGGTGATCGAGATTATCGCGGGCGTGAGTGCAAAAGACCATGTCATCGTCAACCCTCCCGAATCTCTTGTCAGCGGCAGCACGGTGGTCGTTAGCGAAACGCCTAATGAGGGAAAAGGCCAATGGAAATAAGCCTGCATCCTTTTTTTTGTTCCCCGGCAAGGACTTGCCGGCTTCTCGCTTTCCCTCTGCTGCTGATTGTGATGGCAATTTCCGGTTGTGCCGTCGGTCCCGACTACCAGCGTCCTGAAGCCACGATCGTTCCTGAAGCTTTTTCCGGCGCCGAAGGTGAATGGAAAATCGCCGCTCCCCAAGCGCATTTGCCCAAAGGCAACTGGTGGGAAATATTTAACGATCCGGAGCTCAACCAGCTGGAAGCCGATGCCGCAGCGGCCAACCAGGACCTCAAGGTGGCTGCCGCCAGGTTCGAGCAAGCCCGGGCCGTCGCCAATGTCGCGCGCTCCGAGCTTTTCCCCCGAGTGGGGGTTGCTGCACTGCCCATATGGCAGCACGACTCTGAAAACCGTCCTGCGGGAGGTAAGCCCGGCCAAACCTATGACAACTACACCGTGCCTTTCGATCTGAGCTATGAGCTGGATCTCTGGGGGCGAGTACGGCGCACGGTCGAATCCTCGACCGCTCAACAGGAAGCAATTGCGGACGATGTCGTAGCGGTAAGACTGGCCATACAGGCTGAAGTGGCAGCCGATTACTTCACGATTCGCGCCCTGGATGCCGACAAGGCACTGCTTCTCTCAAGCATCGAAGTCTACCGCAAGTCCCTCGCGCTAGTCCGAAACCGCAGAGCCGGCGGCATGGTCTCGGATCTCGACGTGGCGCAGGCGGAAACCGTCCTTAAGACCGCAGAAGCTCAACTGCCCGACACCGCGCTACAGCGCGCGAAATTTCAAAACGCACTTGCGGTGCTGACTGGAAAGATCGCCTCCCTTTTTCACGTGGCCGAGCGACCGCTCCAAATGGAGCCCCTCGTCGTTCCTCCCGGCTTGCCCTCCGAGCTGCTCGAGCGCAGGCCCGATATCGCCGCCGCCGAACGGCGAATGGCGGCGGCCAACGCCAACATCGGCGTGGCTGCGGCTGCATTTTTTCCCACCGTCAAGTTCAATGGGCTGGCCGGTTTTCAGGGTGGAGAAGTCGGTACATTGTTCGACTGGCCAAGCCGCCTCTGGGCCGTCGGACCATCTCTCACCTTGCCTTTGTTCCAGGGAGGCCAGCTCACCGCCAACCTTCGCCGGGCGAAAGCGGCATATGAGGAATCCGTCGCCAAATACCGCGGAACCGTGCTTGCTGCATTCGCGGATGTTGAAAACAATCTGGCGGCCGAGCATTTGCTTGCCGGCCAATACGACCGGGTTATGGATGCGCTGAAGGCCGCTCGCAAGCAGCTGGAAATCGCCAACAACCGTTACACCTCAGGCCTTGTGACATATCTCGAGGTCGCGACGGCGCAGAATGTGGTGCTTTCGACCGAACGTGCAAGCGTTCGGCTATGTGGTCAACAACTGGTTGCAACCGTGGCACTGATCAAATCCCTGGGAGGCGGCTGGAAGGAAGAAACGGTGAATCGGTGAATCGCATAACCGACTTGCCCTTACGATTCATCCGCCAGACCGATCCACCGGCTCCCCCATTCACCTATCCACCGATTGCTCAAACGGCCGGCAGAACCCGCTTCGCAGCAAATACGCCTAATTTTCTGAACACTCCTCCCTCAACAAATCTCAACTTTTTTGACTTCCGGCCGCAAGTTTTTTGTCTTTCAGTTGTTTAACAATATGTAACCGACGGAACGGATTGCACTGGAGGAGGGGAAATTGACTGCAACTATCTACCGGGTTTTATCCGGTTTTAAATCCTTCAGGGAAGACAATTCACGAGGTGAGCAAGAAAGGGGCGATCATGAATGGAATGGAGGTATCAATTTCAATGAATGAAACACGAAAGCAGGTTGCACCGTCTGATGTGGGGCGGGTCAAGCTCTGGAATATTGCCCGCACCTTCCTGGGAATCGGACTGGCTTCCTTCAGCCTGGCCGCACTCGGAGAAGCCAAAAACTGGATGACAAAAAAGAGGAGGTGGTTTACCGACGATGAATACATGCAGGGTCTGGGGCTTTCTCAGCTCCTGCCGGGAGCGCCCACGGTAAATCTATCGTCCTACCTGGGCTTCCGCCTGCGGGGTCTCCCCGGAGCGGCGGTCGCCACGGTTTGCTTTCTAATCCCATGTTTTCTGCTCATGCTGCTGCTCTCCCATCTTTATTTCCGGTACGGCGAGATGCCTGTGGTTTCAGGGCTTTTCCACGGCCTCGGCGCTCTGGTAGTGGGCTTGGTATTCAATACCATTCTCAATCTCTGGAGATCCGGGGTGAAGACCGTTTTCAACTGGCTGATGGCTGCGGCCGGCTTCGCCATGGTTTTCTGGTTCAAAATGGGGGTCATCAAGATCCTGCTCATCACCGGCGTTGCAAGCATCATCATGGTTCTGCTTACTCACCGATTTCCTGTACTCTCCCACTGGATCGGAAGCTGGAACGACCTGAGAAGGCACTTGGCGAGATCCAACGTTCCAACCGGCGACATGAAGCCCCGGCAGGTGGCCGATGATGGCGCTGCAGACTATGTTTCGGCCTGCAGTCGGGTCGAGTTGCCCCTGCATTGGAGTAAGGTTATCCTACTGGTCTTCTGGCTGGCCTTGATATTGGCCGTTGACCTGGCACTGATCCACTTGAAGCCGGAACTGATGCAGATGGGCAGCAGCTTTTTGCGGATTGGTGCCGTTACTTTCGGCAGCGGTTACGCCATGCTCCCCTTCATTCAGAACACCGTAGTCAGCGAGTTCGGTTGGCTCACCAACCAGCAGTTTGCGGTTGCACTGGCTCTGAGCCTGATCACACCGGGCCCTGTAACGATCATCAGTGCCTTCATCGGCTACAAGGTGGCCGGCATTGCCGGAGCAGCCTTGGGCATGGTGAACATGTATTTTCCCGCCTGGGCCATGACAACGCTGGTGACCGCACCATATGCCAGAGCCGGTCAGGTGGTCCATGTGAGGCAGGTGATCGGCGGCATCGTGGCTGCTTTTATCGGGACTCTCGTTGTGGTGCTGATCAAGATTTCAGCGGATACGCTGGTTGATATTCCCACGATAGTCATGGCTGCGGGGGCTTTCATCGTGCAGCGGTTCGTGAAGGTGGACACGGTGTGGATTGTGCTTGGCGGCGCGTTGGTGTCCCTTGCGGTTTTCCACTGAGGCACTTTTATGAGGTGGGAAATATCAGTCTCCATGCGTGACCTGAACAGGAGGTATCGATGAACGGACGGACCTGCCCGATTGAGAAGATGAAAAAGTTGCTCGTGGCAACGGATGGGACAGAAGCAAGCCAGGGGGCGGTTGCCGCTGCCCTGGAGCTTGCAAAGAACTGCTCGGTCGAGATGCTTGCCGTGGCGGTGGTTTTGACCAATCCCGAAGATGAAAACGCGGTACCCTTCGTCATCGCACAAGCAGAGAAGGATATGGAGCAAAGGGTCAATGCCGTCAAGGCCATGGCGGAAGAGGCGGGCATCGACTGCGGGGTCATCGTAAAGAGAGGAGACGATCCGTATTGGGAAATAGTCAATGAGGCGAAGAAGAATAAGGCGGACATGATCGTCATGGGTACCCATGGCAGGAGAGGGATCAAACGGTTCGTGATGGGAAGCGTTACGGCAAGTGTCATTGGGCATGCTCCGTGCCAAGTCCTCGTGATTCCTGCCCACGCAAAAGTTGACTTCGGGACCATCCTCGCAGCTACGGATGGTTCGAAGCATGGCGATGCGGCGGTTAAGGAGGCTATTGCCATCGCAAAAGTTTGCAGTAGCCTGCTTGTCGTTGTGTCTGTCGCCTCTTCCGACGACGAAGCGCCAGCCACCAAAGAGAGTGTCAAGCAGGCCCTTGTTCTTGCAGACAAAGAAAAGGTTGAGAAAGAGGGAATGGTTCTGCGTGGCAATGCCGGCGAAGCTATCGTGGAAGCTGCAGAGCAAAAGGGTGCCGGTCTCATAGTCATGGGAAGCCATGGAAGGACGGGCCTCATGAATCTTTTCATGGGCAGTGTGACGGAGTACGTCCTAAGCCATGGAAACATCCCGATCCTGGTGGCCACGGCAAGATGAAACCTGCAGCTCTTTTGCGATTTGTTTGCTTGAGAGTGCCAGGGCTGGGCAACTATCGGCATTGAGACTTTTGAGTGCTCTATGGAAGACCCCGAATTCGATCTCATCAGAGCTATCGCGGACGGAGATGAGACAGCCTTTGAGAAACTCGTAAGGCGCTATCAGAACCCTGTTATCACTTTCATTTACAGGTATGTAGGAGACTTCTATTCGGCTCAGGACCTTACCCAGGAGGTATTTCTACGGGTATTCCAAGCGGCGCCGAGGTTCAAGCCCAAAGCGAAGGTTTCCAACTGGGTATTCAGGATCGCTTACAACCTCGCTGCAAACGAGCTCAAGCACCGCAAGCGTATGGATGGTTTCCATGCCCGAATATCAACTGAAGACCCCGATTTTCGCGGAAGTCCGCCCGCAAGCCGTACGGGGGCAAGGAGCAGGGAGTTGGAAGAGTGCCTGATGGCCGCTATGGGCCGGCTTCCAGAAAACCAGAGGGCCGCTTTACTCCTTAGGGTTGACGAGGGACTGTCTTACCTGGAAATCAGCACGATCCTGAACGTCTCCGTTGCAAGCGTCGAATCCCTGATCTTCAGAGCGCGCCGCCGTTTGAAGCAACTTGTGAGATCCTCGGCCGAAATTCCCCCTTAGGCGCTGATCGTGGCAATTACGCAGCCCGATCGTCATTTCGAGCGTAGCGAGAAATCTTTGATGCAATGGCAGCCGCATGGATTTTCCCCTCCCGGTCGGGATGACTGCGTATTGGCGATCCCGGACACTTAGAGCGGCGGGCTGATGAGGCACCTCCCGGAATATAGGGCAAACGATGCATTGGCAGGATAGAAGGAGCAGACAATGAAATGTCGCCAGGCAAGAGCAAAAATTTCAGCTTACATGGATCACGAGCTCGATGCCGCGTCATCCCGGCAGTTGGAATCTCATCTCCGCCGGTGTGTGGAATGTCGCGAGGTGCTTGACGACTTCCAAGAACTGAATGACATGGTGCTTAGTCTGCCGAAGATCGAGCTGGATCCGGATTTCGCCGTCCAAATGGTCAGGAAGGTAAGCGGGACTGGCACCGCTAGTAAAATTAAGCAGCAAGTTAGATCATCCCTGTTTGAGCGGCTGTCTCGAATTGCCGAGGATTTCGTAGATCTGGTGAGTTCGGCGCGGTCCCCGTCCATTGGCGCCCTCGATGAATTCAGCGACTTTCCGCCCCTTTCCATGAGCTACATCTATTTCAATCTGATGGATCTTAATGCGCTGAGAAGAGATCGGCTCAAACTTGAATGTTATGAAAAACTGTGAATGGGCAAGTCGGTACATCACAAAACCGAACTGCTTCTTTAACAGCACATCCACCAGGCCTATTCAAAGCTTCGTCATAGTGAGGTTTCAAAAATGGATCTGTGGAGCTTTCTTCTGGGTTTCGTCTCGGCATTTGTCTTTCTAACGGTATCACTGACTGCGGTTTACTTTCACCTGAAGCGGGCCAGGAATTGCAAAGCCTGCATCAGAGGTTACCTCGATCTGATACCAGACCTCACACCGGAGCAGAAAAAGGCGGTGCAGGAAATCCGCCGCACCTTCCTGCCCAAAGTCGGCCAAATCAGGGAAAACATGCGCCGAAAGCGGGCAGAACTCGCAAATCTGCTCTTTGCCGATCCGCCCGACAGGAGTAAGATTCATTCCGTCGCCCGGCAGATCCTTTTGTACCAGTCGGACTTGGAAAACGAGGTGATCGAGCACATCCTGGAGGAAAAAGAGATTCTCTCTCCCACTCAGCAGAGGAAATTCTACGAGATCATCGTCGAGCAGTTCTCCTCGGGTGGGCTTGGGGTCCATGATGTACGAGGAAAGGTCTAATCCAGGAGAATCGCTCCCGGAGCCTTGGCGCACAGGAAACTGTATCATCTCGTAGACAAAGGCAAGAAATTGATAGATCCAAGACTATACCGCGCCATAACCTTGCTTGCCGCCATCTTCTTCGTGGTGCTCCTCGTCCGTTATTTCAGCGCGATTTCCACTTCGGACCCCCCTTCCCCGGCCCCCGTGATCGTCGAAGTCCTTGGAGCTGTAAATAAACCGGGAATACATCTTGTTGAAAGCCAAAATGCATCATCTACCGTCACGGTTGGGGAAGCCATAGAAGCTGCCGGGGGGTTGTCAAAACACACGCCCGGCGACATTCCCCTTTCCTTTTACAAACACGAAGTGCAAAGCGGCGAGAGGATAAGCGTAACCGGAGAAGGCGAAACTCCTCCCCATTTCTCAGTGGGCCCCATGGACGGAGGGGCCCGGCTGACTCTGGGGAAAAAGCTGGATTTGAACCAGGCGACAGAAGAGGAACTCTCCCTGATTCCGAAAATGAAACCCCAATTCGCCGTAGAAATCGTCAAGCGCCGACAAGGGAAGAGATGGAACAGCGTGCAGGAACTCGAGGAAATCGCAGGGGTAGGTCCTAAAACGGTAGAGAAGTGGCAAGATTACCTGGAAGCAAACTGCAGAGAGCCCATAAAGCCATGACCTGCGGGGAGCCGGGTGAAAACCCTCTTTCCCCACGAGAGAGCGGGCGCACTTATCGCGGTTATTTTCGATCGCGGTAAGGACGCGGCTCTTATAAAAATGCCATTATTGCGATACTTTCACGGTAACCACGGAAGACAGAGGGCAGAGAGAAAGACTTTCAAATGAAATCTCTGTGTTCTTCGTGTCTCCGTGGTTCAGACAAAATCTGACAATATTGAGTTATCTCCGAGCAATCATCCTGTTGCGGCATCTTCCAGCCGGGCTTTCATCCGGCAAGCCAGCCGCCACAACTCCCCGATCCAAAGCACCACCGACGTTGCGACAACGATTCTCACCCAGTCCACGAGAGTCAGGGGAACCGTGCGGAAAAACGGGCCGCCAAATTGCGTGATCAGCACCTGCCCCAGAAAAATAGCAGCAGCTATGCAGAGAAACGCTTTGTTCTTAAGGATGTCTGCAAAAGCCGAGCTGTTCTGGCCCAAACACCTGGCATTGAAAAGATTCCAAAACTGCAGCATGACAAAAACCGTAAAAAACATTGAAAGATCATAGTGATTGACATTTCCGCGCCTCTGAATTTCCAGGAGAAACCAAACGAGAAAAACAAGAAAGAGAGGCGCAACGGTAAAGATGGTCTTTGCCATGGTTTTCGAAACGATAAAGTCTTTGGGATTACGAGGCTGCCGCCGCATGACATTCCAGTGAGGAGGTTCCGTGGCCAAAGCCAGAGCGGCAAAGGTATCCATGATGAGATTCACCCAAAGCATCTGCGTTACGGTGAGAGGAAGCTTGACACCGATAAAGGGGCCGAGGAGGGCGATGCACAATGCGACCACATTGATCGTAAGCTGAAAGAGGATGAATCTTTGTATGTTTTCATAGAGGGAACGCCCCCACATGACAGCGTTGGTGATGCTGCGGAAGGAGTCGTCCAGCAGAATGATATCACTTGCTTCCTTGGCGACGGAAGTCCCGGTTTTTCCCATGGCCAACCCCACATGGGCCCGGCTCAAAGCGGGCGCGTCGTTGGTGCCGTCCCCCGTGACGGCTACCACCTCACCCTTTTCCTGCAGGAGTGACACGAGGCGCAGCTTATCCATGGGACGCGCCCTGGAGAGAATCTTCAAAGACACGGCAACATCCCCTGCCCTTTCGTCACTCAACTGAGCGAAGTCCTTCCCCGTCATGATCCGGTCTTCCGTGTCACCCTCTTCCCACAGCCCCACTTGGCGGGCGATTTCCCGGGCCGTTTCGGGATTGTCGCCGGTCACGATCTTGACTCCAATGCCGGCGTCCAGACAGGCGCGGAGGGCATCCGGCACTTCCGGCCTTATGGGGTCGGCGATAGCCACAAACCCCAGCCAGATCATGTCCCGGGCGATCTCTTCGATCTCCGCATCCTCCTCCCCTGAAGGATTTTCCCGATACGCCAGCCCCAAGGTACGCATGCCACACGCCTGGTAACCCTTCAAAGCCTGGGCGATATCCTCCTTGTAGCCATCGATGGGCCGGACCCCTTCTCCCGTGAGGAGGCGGGAACAACGATCCAGAACCACTTCGGGAGCCCCTTTGAGGTGAAGGACCTCTTCGCCGTTCACACTGGACGTCCCCATCGTGCCCATGTATTTTCTCTCGGTCGAAAAAGTCCATTGCGAAGAGACAGAAAACGCGGCCCGATACTGCATGTAATCGATATGCAGATCCTTGAGCCACAAGAGCAGGGCACATTCCGTGGGATTGCCGATGAGGTGAGGAGTCGCATCGTCGGTTTTTTCACTCACATGCGCCGTGCTGTTGACGGAAATCCCTTCCAGGATTTTCTCCTCTCCATACGTAAGCTTGTGTGGGTCTTCGAAGAGGAGCTTATCCTTCAGGCAGGGAAAATCGGCACTGTAAACACGCATTTCATTCAAGGTCAATGTTCCCGTTTTATCCGTGCAGATGACCGTAGCTGCTCCAATCGTTTCACAGGCATGCATGCGCCGCACCAGATTGTTCGATGCCGTCATCTTCCTCATGCTGTAGGCAAGACTCAAAGTCACACTCATTGCCAGCCCTTCCGGCACAGCCACCACAATGATAGTGACCGATATCATGAAATATCTCAGGAATTCCTCCGCCATGGCATGAGGGACCCACTTGCCTGGAGACACGGGCAGGATCCCAAAATAACAGAGGATCCCTACCCCTGCCGAAAAGGTCGCCAGACCCAGCACCAATGTCACAACCCAGGAGAGAGAATGCTCTTTTGCAAGCCAGAAGGGGGGAGAGACGCGAACATGCGCCAGTTCCAGGGCATCGTAGACGATGGGCAACCAGACCCTCATGGAAGCCAGAAGCACGCTGAAACCCAGTATCCCCATAAAACCCCATTGAGGCTGCGTCAAAGTCAGTTCCCTGACTAAAACTCCCCGGGTCACAAGAGCGGCAAAAATCGTTCCGGCAACCAGAAATCCAACGACCCCGATGACCTTGCTCAGTTCTTCCAACTGAGCCACAAGGGGGGTTTTTTCCGCTATATCCTGGTAAGCGGGTCGCGCCAGACGGCCAATTTCCGTGGCATCGCCCACTGCGGTCACTTCCATGATTCCATGTCCGTCCTTGACCAAAGTTCCGCGGAAGACTCTGTCCTCCGGATAAGCGCTCTCCCGCTGCTCCGGCTCGGCGGGTACAAGCCGTTTCTTGACGGGCAGGGATTCCCCCGTAAGTGGAGATTCATCCAAGCGGAGCGAAACGACCTCGAGCAACCGACCATCGGCGGGGACTTCCTCTCCCATTTCCAAAAGGACTACATCCCCCACGACCAGGTCTTTCCTGGGAACCGTCGCAAAATCCCCCGCCCGAATGACGTTGGCGGGAACTTCGTCGCTGACCCGGTTCAAGATATCGAATTCCCGACCGGCTTTGTATTCGTTGATGAAGGAAAGAGTGGTGGCCAGCAAAATGGCAATGACGATCCCGAGGCCTTCTGCATAATGACCTTCCGTCGCCCCCACCACCAGCGCGATAACCGCCGCGATGATGAGGATACGGATTACGGGATCGTCGAATTTTTCCAGGTAAAGTTTCCACCACGGGGTGCGAGGCGGAGGGGTGAGTATATTCCAGCCATGTTCCTGCCGGCTGGATTCCACCTGGACGGGACTGAGCCCCTCGAAGGGAAGTTCCCGCTGCCTGGCGTCAAAGGGAACCATTTACAAGGATCTCCTTTCACTTCAAAAGCTAATGAAGATATTCCATCCCAAGAAGAAAACGATGCTTTAATGTGACATTGTCACATTAACCGCAGAGACACACAGGGCACAGAGAAAGACCTTTAAATGAAATCTCCGAGTTCTCCGTGTCTCCGGGGTTCAGATGAAATCCGACAATGTCAATTTAATTCCTTGCGGAAAACCGGGGGGCGGCCATCCCTATACTCCCGCAAGAGCCCCCATCCACCGGAATGCGTACATGACCAGCGCCGCATAGAGGCCGCTCACCAGGTCATCCAGCAGGATGCCCCACCCTCCCGACATCATGCGGTCGATCTGCCTGGCCGGAGGTATTTTAATGATATCGAACAATCGGAAAAGCAGGAACCCCCAGAGCATCACCTGCCAGGCCTCTCCATGCCGAAAGAGAAGCGGCACGACCAGGTAGCCCGCCACTTCATCCAAAACAAAACGGCTGGGGTCCTTGGCTTTCCAGTATTCCATCGCCCAGGGGGCCAAAGCGATGTTTCCCGCACACACCATCAAAAGAGCCAGAGCGAGAGCTCCGGAGATGTATTCCACCGGCAGGGAGACGATCACGAAGAAATGAATGAGGACTCCAAGGAGCGTCCCCCAGGTGCCCGGAGCGCCAGGCAGGAGCCCTAGTCCCAGCGCCGTCGCCATTAGAAGGCGCATGCACTCAAACGGTCTGATTTTATGCATTGCAGGGGGTTCGGATGTGTCAAGTTTCATGCCACCTATCCATTTCAGGGAGTCTCCATTTGCTGCCGCCTTATACTTAAAACCTATCCAGAAACCACCTGTGGACTTTGCGACACCCCCCTTGGTCCCCCCTTGAGGGGGGAACTAAAGGGGGGTGTCCGCTGCCGAGGTAGGTTTTTGGATAGGCTCTTATTCCGAATTCGAAGGAGACAACGGCGTGACAATACACTCCTCCACACCGTGACCTCTCACCGAAATGACCTCAAATTTCACGTTGCCGTAAACCACTTGATTTCCCACGCGCGGTTGGCGGTCGAGCAGCATGAGAACCAGGCCGCTCACAGTATAGACTTCCTCGTGTTCCAGAGGAATTCCCAGCGCCTCCCCTACTTCATCGATGCGAACCGTACCCATCACATGGAGATTTCCCGAAGAATCCCAGTACATTTCAGGTTGTTCCGTAACCCCCTCATTGATATCTCCCACCACCTCTTCGAACAGGTCTTCAATGGTGATAAGGCCAGCCGTTCCGCCGTATTCGTCCATGACGATGGCAAGATGGGTGCGTCTGCGGCGCATGGCTGCAAGCACCACATCCAGATTGGATGTTTCGGGCACATAGGGAACGCGCCGTAAATCCTTCTCGGACAAGTGCCTCCCATCGAGCATGAGGCGCAAGAGATCCTTGATGTGGACCATTCCCAGGATATTGTCCAGATCCCCTTCGTAAACCGGATAGCGGCTGTGCCGGGATGTCCGCACGATCTCTTTCAATTCCTCCGGAGGAGAATCCAGCCGAATTCCTACCATTCGCACACGTGGGACCATGACTTCCGCAGCGGTGAGTTCCCCGAACTCCAGAAGGTCCCTCAGGACCCTGCCCTCTTCAGCCCTCAAAAGTCCTCCCGCCTGGCTTTCCTGGACAACATACTGGAGCTCTTCCGTTGAAAGATAGTAGCCGGTGGTCAGCGTTCGGTTGACCCGCATGAGCTTCAGGATCAGATTCCCAATGCCGTTGATACTGATCACAAGAGGATAGAACGCCCTTTTGGCCCACAACATAAAGGGCATGATCCATAGAGCGGACCGCTCCGAATACTGCAGAGCCAGCGATTTGGGCACCATTTCACCCAGTACGATATGAAAGTAGGTGAGGATTCCCACCGCTAAAACGCTGGAGACGGCATGTACAGCCAGCCAATGGGGCAGGGAGACCTTTTCCATACTCCCTTCAATCCATACGGCGAAAATGTGTTCACCGTACATTCCCAGCCCGAGACTGGCAAAGGTAATGCCGAGCTGAGCCGTCGCAATGTAACGATCCTGGAGGAGGGGATTGTGCAGGATGCTGCTGATCCTCTTCGCCATGCGATTGCCCTGAATCGCCCGCCGTTCGATGGCAGCCCTGGGCGCTCCCACGAGGGCAAATTCCGCAGCCACAAAAAAGGCATTCAACACAATGAAACCGATGATAACAAGGACCGGAAGAAGACTACCCATGCACGTCCTCCTCTACCGGGCGAACGGGCCTGGCGAGAATGGATACGATGGCGTGATGAGCCACCTGCTCTATTTCGACCTCCACACCGTCAATGGTCACTCGCTGCCGGGCAACGGGCACTGTCCCCAGCACTTCCATCACGTGTCCGCTGATTGTATCGGCATCGCCTTGCCATAAAACCCCAAGCCACGGTTCCGCCATATCCAGACGCATGAGTCCCGGCAGGCGCACCCGCCCGTCCGGCAGGCGTTCGGGCTGAGGCTGATCCAATTTGAACTCGTCAGCGACCTCCCCCAGCATCTCCGTCAGAACATCTTCCAAAGTCACCAGTCCCTCGGTCCCCCCGAACTCATCCACTACCATCGCCTGATGGCTACGCCGCTGCCGCAGCAAATTGAGCAAAGCATCCGCCGTCACGTTTTCGGGAACGCTCATGAGGGGCCTCATGATTTCTGTTATGGAGCCGATCGTTCCCTTCTCGATATAATGGATCGCCACTTCCTTCACGTGCACGATCCCGATCACGTTGTCCATGGACCCCCGATAGACGGGAAGATGGCTGTAGGGACTTTCCGCGATTTGCTTCATCACCTGATCCATGGGAAGTTCAACATCAATGCCCGACATATATCTTCGGGGCACCATCAGTTGATGAGCCGGCCGCTTGCCAAGCTGAAGGGCTCTCTGAAGGCGCTGATGCTCATCGGCTTCGAGCACTCCTCCATCCCGGCTTTCGGTGATCAGCATTTCAATTTCTTCAGGGGAATGAACATGACGATGCACCCCGTATTTGACTCCAAAGATTTTTAATATTATCAAGGCACTGCCATTGAGAATGGCAATGAGCCAGGAGAAGACGGTCAGAGACCATCGCATGGGAAAGAGGGAGAGGAGGGCCGCTTGAGTAGAATACTGAAGGGCGATGGACTTGGGAACCAGTTCTCCAAGGATGACCTGCAGGGTTGTGAGAAAAATCAGGACGCTCAGGGACGCCGCCGAGTAGGCCGCAACTTCCTGAACTCCCCCCCATTGGACGATGATTCCCGCCAGTGGAGCAGCCAGGGTTTCCTGCCCGTAGGCTCCGAGGATGAGGCTCGAAAGGGTAATGCCGATCTGGCATGCGGCGATGTACTGATCCAGCTTGTGAGGATCCACCAGCCACGGCAAGAAAAGCTTCGCCAGGGAACTGCCTTCCTCGGCCATTTGGCGTATGCGACTCTTCCTGACTCCCACCGCAGCAAATTCCGCCGCCACATAAAGGGCATTGATGACAATCAAAAAGAATATAATGATGCAGGCTGCGAACATCAGTGCATCGCCTCCCGGTCGTGAGATCGGATGGGAAGAGGTAAAAATCTGCAGCGGAACGAACTGATTTCGGGCGTCATAGAAGAATCAGAATCCATCAAATCAGCTTCTTTCCAATGTTGGGAGTCTGGAAACCACGAAGAAACAGCAAATCACCCGGCAACTTCTCTCACTCTGTCGTGCCGTTGGTTCATTGATAGCATGACAGAAAATTCACAGCAAGTCTCACCCCGGCGATTCTCATTTTGATACGGTCGGCTATCCAGTAGCTATAGGCACAGATTTCAGTTCTGTCAATGAATGCACCCATCGCAACAGTTCACCGCAGCAGGCACAGAGTACACATAGAAATTCCGTAATAATTCCAAAATATTCTCCATGTCCCCCGTGTCTCCGTGGTGAATAACGGGATATCGGAATACACCGGCTCCCTAAGGAAAATTCAGAAACTGCCTATCTTCCTCTCTTTGCGGAATCTGCAAAATCGCCCCGGTTTGAGATGGACAATGCACATAATATTTGGGATAATTTTTTATAAATTTTTCATCAGGGTGATTCTATTGTTTGTGAAAGCATTCGATATAGACAATCTTCATATAACCCTTGATAAAGAAGGGGCCCGCGCCTATGCAAAGGTCAGTTATCCATTGCGATACGGCCGCTTTGCGGAGATAAAAACCCACGCACATGTCTTTCAGTTCAATCTGAATGGAGAATTGAAATTCATCAGTGGTAGAGGCAAAGACTGGCCGCACCCTTCCGAATGGCTCAAGAGAACCATAACTAATGACTGGGTATATTATTCGACAGGCGGTTACGATGGCCCTTATGACTGTTTCGGCGAATACTATGTCCCCTGCCTGTCATACCCGAGCAACAATATCAATTCATGCGACCCTTTCCATGACAACGCTGTAATATCGGCGATCAAAGCCTGGGACCGACTGCATGAAACGTTGATGGAATTGAATTCCAGTTCCCTTCCAAAAGAAATGAGGGATTTTATTGATCTCGTAATGGTAAACTCGCCCACTGAACTCCGTAAGAGATCAGGCAGGATATATGAAATAATCGGTGACAATATAACAGTCCTTCCGCCTGATGTCAGGCATGTGGACTATGATGTAATTCCCATAATTATAGCAGACGGGTGTCTCTACAAATGCGGCTTTTGCAGGGTCAAATCACGTCTTCATTTTAAAGAGCGTTCAAGGAAAGATATAAAAACACAGGTCAGAGATTTAAAAAAATTTTTCGGTAATGATATCTCAAACTACAACTCTGTGTTCCTGGGGCAGCATGACGCCCTCAATTCTTCCTATGACCTGGTGGAATTCGCTGCAAGATATGCCTTTGAATCCTTTGATCTAAACAACTCCAATATTGATGGCCCCAGCCTTTTTATCTTCGGAAGCGTAGATTCAATAATAAAATCGGACTATTATATATTTGAACGCATAGAAAAGCTCCCCTTCAAGACGTATATCAATATAGGGTTTGAATCCGCGGATCAGGAAACCCTTGACAAATTGGGGAAAGGCATCACAAAAGAAGCGGTTGAAAGGGCCTTTACAAAGAGCGTAGAGATCAACAGAAGATATGAAAAGATTGAGATCACCTCAAACTTTGTCCTCGGAGATCACCTTCCTGAGGGGCATATCAAATCCTTTTTCAAGTTGATCGAAAAGAATTTCGATCAACCTTTCCATAAGGGTTCGATTTATTTTTCCCCCTTGATAAATGCCAAAAACACAGGATGGAAAAGGAACATTAAAAGGGAATTCTTCAAGTTAAAGATTCGAATCCCTGTCCCGTCTTTTTTGTATCTTATTCAAAAATTATAGTATCCAGCCCACTGCGTCGTCTCTAAAAACCTATCCGGAAAGCTCCTGTGGACTTTGCCCCCTTACCCTCCCTGCGACGGGGGAAGTGAAGGGGAGGCTGTTGCCGAGGAATACCGACATGTAGACGGCGTATTTTCATGGTAAGGAGCAAATATGAAACCCATTGCCCTTGAGGAAAATGAAGTACTTTTTGGAGCCGATGCCACCGGGGGGATCGTCGCCGTAGAACTCCTGAAAGGAGACACCATGCGTCTTTTTCTTCGTGAAGAGGACGGCAGCATCGAGGTCCGGGACGAACCTTTCACACCGTTCATTCTTTTGGAAAAAGAAGACCTTCTGGATGGATTTCAAGCCCCTCATCGCGTGGAACCTCTTTCGTCTTCCAACACTTTTCGTGCCATTGCCTTCTTCGACCGTTGGGAAAATGCCGATAGGGCCAGGAACCATCTGAGCAAAACAACCGGCGCCTCCCCCTCCTCGCCCGATGCCCCTTACCTCTTTCTTACGGACCCTGTGCACCAATACCTCCTTCTCACGGGCAAGACCCTTTTCAAAGGGATGGCATACAAAGACCTTCACCGCTTGGCCGTCGATATTGAAACCGCCTGTGCTCCCGGCTATGAATTCCCCAATCCGGAACGAGAAGAGGACCGGATCATCTCCATCGCCCTCATGGACAACAGGGGAAATGAAGAAGTCCTTTTCGGAAGCAGCATGGGCGAAAAAGAGATGATCGAGGCTCTCACCGACCGTATTTCCCGCTGGGACCCCGATGTCCTTGAAGGGCACAATTTCTTCAACTTCGATCTGGAATACCTCGTCGCCCGGGCTCGCAGACACGGAGTCCGGCTTTGCTGGGGACGCGATGGAAGCCTTCCCCGCATCCGCCGGTCGCGATTCACCGTGGCGGAGCGGATCATCGACTACACCCGCATGGACCTTTTCGGTCGGCACGTGGTGGACACGCTTTTTCTCCTTCAGTATTACGACGTGACAGCGCGTGAACTGGAAAGCTACGGGCTCAAGTCCGCGGCCCTTCACTTCGGCCTGGCCGACGAGGAACGCACTTACATCGAACACTCCAAAATTCAGTGGGCCTACGAGCACGACCCGGAGGCCCTCAAGCGTTACAACCTGGACGATGCCAGAGAAACCCTCGCCCTCTCCGAACTTCTCGGCTATCCATTCTTTCTTCAGGCGCGCATTTTTCCCTTTTCTTACCAGAATATTTTCATCCGGGGAAATGCTACCAAGATCAACGCACTCTTCATGCGGGAATACCTCAGGAAGCGAACTTCCGTACCCAAGCCCAGGGGGCGGGGAATGAGCTTTGAAGGGGGCTACACAGACGTGTTTTTTCAGGGCATTATCCAAAATGTGGTCCATTGCGACGTGGCTTCCCTGTATCCGTCCATCCTGCTCTCCTACGATCTCAAGCCGGTTGGAGACACCCTCGGAATTTTTCTGCCGTTGCTCCGAGATCTGCGTACTTTTCGGCTGGAAGCCAAGAAACGGGCGCAGGAAGCGCAGGAATCCCACGAACATGACTACTACCAGGCGCTTCAGCAGACTTTCAAGATTTTGATCAATTCCTTTTATGGCTATCTCGGAACAGAAATTCACCATTTTTCAGACCCGCAACTGGCGGCGGAAGTCACCCGGTTGGGGAGGGAAACCATCCGGCGCATGATCGAATGGCTGCGAAATGAAGGAGCGACTCTCATCGAAATCGACACGGACGGGATCTACTTCGTGCCTCCGAAAGGAGTGGAAACCGAAGAGGCGCAGCGGATTCTCGTGGACCGCCTCTCCAGGACCCTGCCGGAAGGAATCGAGGTGGAGATGGACGGAAGGTATGCAGCCATGTTCTCGTACAAACGCAAAAATTACGCACTCTTGAATGATACCGGCAGTGTAACCATCAAAGGGAGCGGCCTGAGGTCCAGAGGCATGGAAAAATATCTGCGGGATTTCCTTGCCGAGATGATCCGGCTTCTTCTGAAGGGAGAAGGCGACGAAATTTACGATCTTTATCAGGAGACCCTGCAAAAATTGGCAAGACATGAATTGGATATTTTCTCCCTGGCCAAAACGGAAACCCTCACCGAATCTCTCGAAACCTATCAGCAGAAAATCAAAGCAAAAAAAAGAAACCGGGCGGCAACTTATGAACTGGCTCTGGCTTCAGGCCGGGATTACAGGGCCGGGGACCAGATTTCCTATTACGTTACGGGAGAAGATAAAAAAGTGAGGGTTTTTGACAATTGCAAATTTGCATCCGCTTACGATCCGGATAAACCGGACGAGAACGTAGAATACTACCAGGCGAAGCTTTTGGATCTTTTGAAAAAATTTCAGGAATTCCTGCCTTCGCGGCGCATTCTTGTGAAAAAACCTTCCAAATGACATGAGATGTGATATTTCAGCGACCTTCCGTTATAATTTTGGAACGGTGAGCATAAAAAAATGCGTCCGGGGGGAAGCCATCTCCAGCCCGGAACGCGCTGATGCATTAGAGGGTCAGTCGCTTTGGAATCCGCCGACTCCCTTAGAAATTGGAAAAGAACTTATATGAAAGATATGAACAAGCCGTCCACAAAAGATCCCGGCAGGAAAGGAACTGCGTGGAGCCCTCTCTATCAGCCCGTCTTTCGGGCACTGTGGATCGCCAGCATCGTCTCCAATATCGGCACGTGGATGCAGAATACCGCCACGGCCTGGCTCATGACATCCATCACTTCCTCCTCCGTCATGGTCGCCCTCGTGCAGACGGCAACGAGCCTTCCTATGTTCCTCCTAGCGCTGCCGGCGGGAGCTCTCGCCGATGTGCTGGACCGGCGCAGACTCATTCTCTTTACCCAGGCATGGATGCTTGCCGCAGCCGCTTTGCTGGGCGGTCTCACTCTGGCTGGTGAGACCACGCCCTGGATTCTTCTCACCCTTACGCTTCTCCTGGGGCTGGGGGCGGCAATGAACGCGCCAGCTTGGCAGGCAATCATCCCGGAACTGGTCACACGAACGGAAATCCCATCAGCTGTAGCGCTGAACAGTGCGGGTTTCAATGTGGCCCGATCCATTGGCCCCGCCCTGGGAGGACTGGTGGTAGGAGCCATGGGCGCGGGCAACGCGTTTCTCATAAACGCCCTCTCCTATCTCGGCGTAGTGGTGGTTCTCTATTATTGGAAGCGGCCAAAGAGCCGGAGCACACTCCCTGCCGAGCGCATGATCGGCGCCATGCGTACCGGGGTCCGTTTCGTACGGCACGCGCCGGCTCTACGCGCCATATTCGTTCGAGCCGCCGCCTTCATCACTTGCGCCAGCGCCCTCATGGCGCTCCTCCCCATTCTGGCCCGGCATAACCTTGGACTGGGCTCTCTTGGTTTCGGGATACTCCTGGGTTCTTTCGGCATGGGCGCAGTGGCTGGAGCATTGATTCTACCGGAGATACGCAGGAGAATTTCCATTGATCTGCAGGTGACTCTATCCACGATCCTGTTTGCCGTTGTCTTCCTGGCTCTGGCCTACCTGCAAAATTTCATCATCCTGTGCGGAGCGATCCTCACAGCAGGGGCAGCATGGCTGACGCTGCTCTCCATCTTCAACAGCAGCGTGCAATCCATGGCGCCTTCCTGGGTAAGAGGCCGCGCACTGGCCGTTTACATGTTCATTTTCTTTGGAGGCATGGCGGCAGGGAGCTTTCTCTGGGGTACGATCACGTCTTACCTGGGGATCTCCAGGACGTTCGTCCTGGCATCATTAACCATGGTTGCCGGGCTGGGGGTTACGGCGCGCTTTCGTCTCGCCTCTGCGGAACACCTGGACCTCACTCCATCCATGCACTGGCCGGCTCCGACCCTCGCGGTGAATCCACAACTGGAAAACGGACCGGTCCTCGTCATGATCGAATACCACATTGATCCGGCCGATTCCCATGAATTCGGGATGGCCCTCAAACGGCTCCGCAATGTACGTCTGCGGGACGGCGCCATACGATGGGATCTCTTTGTGGACGCTGCAAAGCCGGAACGTTACATCGAATCCTTTCTCGTAGAATCCTGGATGGAGCATCTGCGCCAACACGAACGGGTAACCGTGGCAGACCGGGAAGTCGAAAAGCGGGTGAGAGCTTTTCACAAAGGCACCGAACCTCCTGTCGTGACTCATTTGTTGGCAAGGGCTCTTCCGAAATGATCGAGTACCATCACCCGAACTTGTGCCGGATACCGTATCCTCCCTTGGGAAAACGCCATTCGATATTGAAATGAGGGCATCCGATGCGGCAGGAACCGCATTCCAGGCATCCTTCGTAGCCGATGCTGATGCGGTCCTTTTCCAGTTTGTAGACGTTGGCCGGGCAAATATAAAGGCAGGGCTGGTCGGCACACTTTTCCATGCAGACGCTGCCGTCCACGAGACGAAGGTGTGATTCCTCGTCGACCTTGAAACGATCGAGAAAAAGCTTGTCTTCTACTTTGACACTCATCGGACGCTCCTCCATCCATCCCATGCCAGCCGCAGCAACTTCCTGAGAGGGATCTCGCTTCGAACGGCCTTCCAGACCATGTGTTGCTTTTTCTTTTTGGGCACACCATCGACCGTGAGCATTTCCCTGGCCGTCAGGCTTGCCAGGCCGGGAAGGGTCGAAAACAGCTCTTCATGCTTTTCCAGGAACGAAGGGAAACGCCGGTATTTTTTCAAGTCCTGGAGGACATAGGATTCCTGCAACCGTTCCACATAGCTTTCGAGGGCACGCGCGCTGAAATCCCCCTTGTTCAGGGCATCCAGAATGGCATGCGCCGCAAAACGGCCGGAAGTCATGGCAAGATTGGAACCTTCCCGATGCAATGCATTGAAAAACATGGCCGAATCGCCGGCGATGAGGAACCCGTCCCCACAAAGTTTTGGAACGGTTTCATAGCCCCCCTCGGCAAGCCAGTGAGCGAGGTATTCTTTGGGCTTCCCCTCTTTGATGAGAGGCGCCACCATGGGATGAGACTTCAAAGCTTCCAGCATTTCGTACGGACGCGCTTTGTGCCTGGCAAAATCAGCCAGGTTGGCGCCGATTCCAAGAGAAATGGAACTTTTGTTCGTATAGAGGAAGGCAACTCCGTTCATTCCCCAGGTGGGCTCCCCCAGAATCTCAGTAGTGACGCCGTTGCCGGGTTCCACGTTGAACCTGGCATCGATTACCTCCTCGGGCAATTCAATGAGCTCTTTCACGGCCAGGGCCACGTTCTCCGGCCTGGGCTCGGCGCGAAAGCCGGTTTTACGGGCCAGGGGCGAATTGATTCCATCGGCCAAAAGGACCACATTGGCGTGGAGATCGCCGTCGGGTCGGTCCGTACGGACCCCTATGACACGCCCTCCGCCATCGCGGATCAAGTCCGTGACCACAGTGGCACAAACCACCAGAGCACCTTTGGATTTTGCCTGATCGGCAAACCAGCGGTCGAATTTAGCCCTTCCCACAGTGAAGACGTTTTGCTTCAATTCATCAGTAAAGGCCCTGTCCCGATACGAGAGGCTGTAACCTCCATCTTTAGAGAGGTACCAGAGGCGGGATTCGACCACATTGCGTTCCACGGGGCATTTTCTTTCCTGGTAATCGGGAAGAATTCGAGCCAGGTCATGACCATAGAGAACCCCGCCGAACATATTTTTGGCGCCGGGATATTCTCCCCGCTCGAAGACGATGGTTTTCACCCCTTTTTCAGCCAGAGTACACGCCGCCGAAATACCGGCGGGCCCTGCCCCGACGACGGCCACGTCGAATGTTTCTCCCATATTTTGATTCCTTCATCAGAAAAGACCGGCAGAATGTCCATTCAAGTTCAAATGGATAAAAATTCCTGCGAGCATCCATCTCACTTCGCCTGACCCATCCGTACCTTCAGCTGCCTGATCAATTCGGGCACAATCTGCAGGTAGTTCCCGACAATTCCCACGTCCGCCACCCGGAAGATGGGAGCCTTTGGGTCGGAATTGATGGCCACGATTTTTTCAGCTCCCTGTATGGCCACGAGATGCTGAATGGCTCCGGAAACACCAATGGCGATATAGAGCTTGGGCGCCACGGTCTTGCCTGTCTGTCCCACCTGCCGTTCATAGGGCATAAGCCCCGCTTCCACCACAGGCCGGGAACAGGCAATGGTTCCTCCCACCAGCTCAGCCAATTCTTCCAGGAGAGGAAACGTCGCCGGATCGCAGGCGCCTCTTCCCGCCACCACCAGAGCCGAAGAACGGACAATGTCCACGCTTCCGATCTCCTGAACATCACGAATGAAATCCACGATCACGGGCAGTTCACCCTCAGGGGGCACCCAGTCATGGCGGTGGATCTCTCCCTTTCTGGCGGAATCTTTTTCCGACATCTTCATGACCATGGGGCGGACCGTGCTCATCTGAGGCCGGCGGCGCTCGCAAAATATGGTGGCCATGATGTTTCCGCCGAAAGTCGGCCGGGTCATGAGCAGCAGCCGGCTCTTCTCTTCGATGGCAAGACCGGTGCAATCCGCAGTGAGACCCGTCTGAAGGCGCGTCGCGACGATCCCCGCCAGGTCTCTTCCAAGATGCGTTGCGCCAATCAAGAAGATCTCCGGACGAACGGCCTCACACAGATCGGAAAGGGCTTTTCCATAGACTCCCGAGAGATAATGTTCCAGAAGAGGGTCTTCAACGACATGAACCACATCGCACCCGTAGGCAACGGCATCCCGCGCAATGGCTTCCACACCATACCCCAAAAGGAAACCCATGACTTTGGTCTTGAGGGTTTCCGCCAGTTCCCTCGCCTTGCCCACCAGCTCCCACGAAACCTGAGCCCCAGCCCCATCGGCCACTTCAATGAAAACCGCTACACCCTCGTAACCGGGCACCCCCTCACTGGGCATTCCCCTCTCTTCCCGCGTGAGGCGCTTTTTCTGCGTTTTCTCGAAGCGGACGGCATCCACCGGGCAGCTTTCAAAGCATTTGCCGCACCCGATACAGGTTTCGGGATCGATGTGCGCCACCCCTTCCGCACTCAATTCTATGGCGCCCACGGGACACTCGCCGATGCAGATCTGGCAGGCGATGCACTTGTCCGGCAGGATTTCTGCGACTTCGATTCCTTTTGTGTTCTTGGCCATCCGGTCTCATGCCTCCCATTTTTTCAAGAGTTTCGACAAGAATCCCTTTTCATCCATGAGCACATCCAGACATTGAGACACCGCCTTTTCCACCCCTTCACCGGCGTCGAACTTTGGGCCCCCTTCTCGCGCCGGAGGCGATGAAATGGCTCGAACCCAGGTGGGCGAGCCTTTTATACCCAGCATTTGTGGAGACGCTTCAATGTCTTCGGCGTTCCATGTGGCTACAGGGGCACGCAGGGAGGCTATGAGGGCAGGAAGCGATGCACGCCTCGGCACGGCCAACTCCAATTCAACCGTCAGCAAAGCCGGCAGCGGCCCGAGAAGGATCTCTGTACCACCGGAAACTCTCCGCTTCACCTGAATCCGCCTCTTTTCCATGTCGATCCAATCGATTTCGATCACATAGGTGAATTGAGCAAGCCCCAATCGGGTAGCGATACCCGGACCCGTCTGAGCCGTGTCCCCGTCGATGGCCTGCTTGCCGCAAAGCACCAAATCTACAGGAAGTTCGCGTCCCAGCTTCTCGATGGCCTTACTGAGGGTGTAGCTGGTGGCAAGAGTGTCTGCTCCGGCAAAAGCCCGATCCGAAAGCAATATGGCTTCATCGGCCCCCAGGGAGAGCGCTTCCCGAAGCGAGCTTTCTCCCTGGGGTGGTCCCATGCAGATGGCGGTGACTTTTCCACCGTATTGCTCGCGCAGTCGTACGGCTCCTTCGAGAGCCACAATATCATAAGGGTTGGAGATGGATTCGACACCGGCTCGAATCAGCGTGTTGGTCTCCGGGTCGATTTTTACCTCGGCAGTGTCCGGAACCTGTTTGATACAGCATACTGAATGCATTCATCCGTCCTTCTTCGGGAAAGGGGGGACCTCAACTTAATGTTATAACGTGAAGGGTTGAAATCTTGACTTCTGCAGGGTCATCAAGAAGTCGGGATCTCATCCGCGCGGGATATAAAATCGAGGTCGCCTGTTCCAGGTTCGACAATGACAGCCTGGATTCGTCTCATACCCAGCTTCTTGCAGGCGCGCCAGCGTTTTTCACCGTCCAGAATCCGGAAGGATGCCCCGACCAACAGGATTTCGACCGGTTCAAGCTGCCCCTGCAAACGAATACTTTCCGAAATGTTTTCAATGGATTCATCCGAACAGACAAGCCGGCGGTTAGGACTGATCTTGTCCACATCGATCTCTCGCACATCCCTTTGCATGGCTTTTCTCCTTGTTTACCCGGTGTTGCCCGCAGGACGCGGGACATGTTCACTCCCCCTTGAGTTTCAGGATGCGGTCCGCAAGCCCCCCCACGGCTATGGCCGCTTTGCTCCACGGAGCGTCTTTAATGAATGGGACCTGCTCCTGTACCGCCTTCAAAACGGCTTTATCCTTGGGAACAAACCCCAGGTATTGCGGCTGAATTTTCAGGAACCGATCCGCCACCCTGGCCATACTGTCAAAGGTTTTGAGTCCTTCCCGTTCACTGACGACAGAATTGAGGATCAGATAAAACCGCTTTCGTCCGTAATCTTTGGAAAGGATTTTGATCAACGCATAGGCATCGGTCATGGATGTGGGATCCGAAGTGACAATCACCAGGTTATGAGTGGCAAAGGTATTGAACCAGATGACGGAGTCTCCGATTCCCGCTGCCGTGTCCAATAGAACGTAATCGAAGTGGCGCACAATGGACTTCAGGATGTTGCCCAAAAGAACGTGCTCTTCCGGCCCCAGGTCCACCATCTCCGGCACCCCCGAACTTGCCGGCAGAACACCAAAATTCGGCTCCACATAAACAACCGCATTCAGGGGATCCTCTCCACGCTCCAGCACATCGCGTATGGTCTTACGCACCGTCAGTCGCAGCAAAACATCCACGTTGGCAAGCCCCATATCACCGTCTACAACCAGGACTCGCAGGCCTTTCTGCGACAGGGCAAAAGCCAGATTAACCGTCAGGCTCGTTTTTCCGACCCCCCCCTTACCACTGCTTACGGAGAATATCATGGGACCAGATGTTGCATCCAACATATCATTCCAACCTGTTTATATGAAAAAAGGCTCATGGTTCATAGCTCATGGCTCATGATAGCATCGCTTTTCAAGAGCGTTTCCCGCTTTCCATATTGGCTTGCATCTCTTTGCCTTTTTCATTTTTCGTTGTGACCATTCCGGTCATGGGAGTTATAAGAAAATCGGCATCAAACTACCCGGATATCTGCCAGCGAGTAATAAAAAGAGCTGCACGTTCCTCCGGAAGGACTTCGGACCCAGCGTCAGTCCCTTCGTCTTGCTGGGAACAGACACAATTGCGGCCTTTGGTCTTTGCCTCGAGAAGGTATTTGTCCGCTCTCTTGATAAATTCATCCGCATCGAACTTATCGGTGGCCTTATAGACTTCCACTCCAAAGCTGGCCGTCAGGCGGATCTCCCGCCCATCGAATTCGAATCCGGCATCGGCAAGAATCGTACGGAGACGATGCGCAGTCAACACAGCTTTTCGCAAAGAAGTCGCCGGTAAGATGAGAGTGAACTCCTCGCCTCCGTAGCGGCAAAGAATATCGTTCACCCGTATGCTATCACGCCAGAGTCTGCTGACCCACCGCAGAGCAGCATTGCCGGCCTGGTGTCCGTAAGTATCATTTATTTTTTTGAAATAATCGAGATCGATCATGATGACGGCGAGAGGAAACCCTGTCCGCCGCGTCCGTTCCATCTCTCGCTCAAGAGATACCTGAAGATACTGAAAATTGAAGATTCCCGTCAAAGGATCACACTGACTGAGCGCGGCAACCCGATCATATTCTTTCTTCAAGTGCTCGTATTGCTCTTTGAGACGCTCGATTTCGGCAATAAGAGGGCAATCCGTCTTTCCAACCGGACAAGATATAACATCTTTACAGTGTTGTTCCAAGCCGGGGTACCTCCAACATCAAATGGAATCTCTATGTTTATCGTAAGCTCTTACCCTTCCTAAAAAACCGACATTCAGTTTTAAGGGGTCGGGCAATCGCACAATTATGGTGCTCCAACGCTCAAGGACTCGGGAATCACGTTATGAGATGATCTATTTTTCGAAAGCTGCCGGAAGTTATTGCCACATTGTCACATCAACCAAGGAGATACGGAGGGCACGGAGAAAGACCTTCAAATGAAAACTCTTTGTTCTCCATGTCTCCATGGTTCAGATGAAATCCGACAATGTCGAGTTATTCCATAAATCCACAAAAACGAATCACCGCCATGCTGACTTCGAAAGAGCCAAAAACACACTTCCATAATATTTCGAGTTAGCTTATTTTACTTGGCAGAAATCAGAAAACGTTACTGTTTTTTGATAAGTACTTCATTATCGATTGTCTTGCAATAATATACAGTTGTTCGACAAGGGCATCTTTTGCGCTGAATGCTCTACATGATGACATCAATCGAACATAAAGAAAAACAGACTATGGGTATAAAATCCGAAAGCAAAACGACGAGCGCCACTCTCATTGCAGATCTTCATCGATGCCATGAACGCATCCAGAATCTCAAGAATTGTTTCCAGCTTGCCGGCCTCATTTCTTCTACGCTGGACTTGGGGCAGGTGCTGCAATCCATCATGAGCACTTCAAGGAAGATTTTAAGAGCAGAGGCTTGCAGTCTCATGCTGGTGGACGAAGCGACTCAGGAATTGGTCTTTGAGGTGGCGCAGGGTCCCGTGGCCAACCAATTGAAGGGCGGCTTTCGTTTGAAAAAAGGGGAAGGAATTGCCGGGAGTGTCTTCGATTCGGGAAAAGCGCTACTCATTGAAGATGCATATGAGGACCCACGATTTCATCGTGAATTTGATCTGAAAACGGGCTACCGCACCCGTTCTATCCTCTGTGTTCCCATCAAGATCATGGACCGGATCATTGGGGTTTCACAGGTGATCAACAGGATCGATGGAACCCCCTTCGACTCTGAAGATGAAGAGATTTTGACACTGCTTTGCGCTCACGCTGCCATCGCCATAGAAAATGCCCGCATGCACCGTGCTCTTCTCCACAAACAGCAGATCGAAAGCGACCTAGCATTGGCCACCAGCATCCAGCGGAGCTTCCTTCCTCAGAATACACCCCAACTCCCCGGTTTTCATTTTCTTTCCCATTACCGGGCTGCCCGGGAAGTAGGAGGGGACTTTTACGATTTCATTGCTCTCGATGGTGAAAGGTGGGGAATCCTCATTGGTGATGTATCGGGAAAGGGAATAGCATCCGCTCTCTGTATGGCGAAACTCACATCGGACTTTCGCCTTCATGCCATCCGGGAAAAAGACCCGAGCCGCCTGATGGAACGCATCAACGATCTTCTCTGCGGACGGAGCCGCCGAGGAATGTTCGTGACCCTGCTATATATGGTGCTGGACCCCCAGGAATGCACTCTCACATGCGTAAATGCGGGTCATATCCCTCCTCTTCTCTGGAACCACGAAAAAAACCGCTACGTATTCCTGGATTCCATGGGTGGCCTTCCAGCAGGAATTATCGCGGGGCAGCGCTATCCATCCGACAAAATCCACCTCGAACCCGGCGACTGCCTTTTCCTATCCACAGATGGACTCATGGAAGCCAAAAATGCTCAAGGAGAACGTCTCGGGACTGAACGCATGGAGAAGGCTATCCGTTCCGGAAGCTCCCGGGCCGATGAGGTTTACCTCAGAGTGATGGGGCAATTGAAGGAATTCGTTCAGGAAACTCCCCCTGCGGATGATTTGACTCTAGTTCTTTTGGGGGTCGAGGAATCCCGATGACCTTACAGCAAATCAGTGGCCCCATTATTCTTGATATTCCTACAGATCCTGCGGTTCTCTTTCTGGTCCGCGGCATGGTGGAGCGCCTTGCCTGCCGTCTGGACTTTCCACGTCCGGAGATCGATCAACTGGTTCTGGCTGTGGATGAAGCCTGCACCAATGCGATTCGGCATGCCTATAACAATCGCCCCAATGAAAGGATCCGGCTCACATTCAATGCAGATCCCCAAAAGTTGGAAATTTTCGTACGCGACTTCGGAATCCAAGCGGACCCCCAACGGCTTAAGCCGAGGGAACTGAGCGATGTTCGCCCCGGAGGGCTGGGTATTTACTTCATACAGACTGCCATGGACAGGGTTGAATACGAAATTCCGCCCGACGGCGGCACCCTGCTGAAGATGATCAAACTCAGAACGCCGCAAGGTAATCAACAGAACAGCTGAATCCCGAAGGTTGTGAACAGAAAGCGGAGGGTTGCTCAGCGGAAGGAACCCTGCCATCCTTGCGGCGGGCAAGGAGAAGAGACCTTGCCCGATCCAAGTTTCATCCATGTGATTGTTAAACCCTTCTTTTGAATATTGGGCTGATCGGGAGGATCCAGTATGTTATAATTTTTTGAAAAATATTCGCAATGTTTGATAATTGCTCTTACATGACGATCAAGAGTCTTAACCTTATCCATGCAGAATATCTGATTGACGATTCCAAACGATGGGAATCGCCCTCAAGCCGATATTCAAAGTCAAGGAGGAACGGAAATGAGTAGACTGAACAGGATATTTTTGTTGGCATTTCTGCTCTTTTTTGCCATGGCGACAGTGAACATTTTTCTCATGCCGCCTCGAGTCCGGGCTGAAGATAATCAGGATTCTGAGGCCCCCCTCCTTGTAGGGCGCATTTCTCATGTTGAAGGACAACTGCTGCGCTATGTCCCTGAAGAGAAAGACTGGGTGGCAACAGTGAAAGACGCTCCCTTTGGGATCAACGACACTCTCTATTCCGATGAGGCAGGCAAGGCGGAATTCATCCTGCCGAACAATACCTGGATAAGGATTGACGGAGACACACAAATCCAGAGCATCGCCATAGAAAATGACCTGACCGAAATGGACGTCGCATCAGGAATTGCACGTTTCTACAATAAGGGTTCGGACGTAGAATTGAAGGTCACGACCCCCTTCGGGTATGTATCAGCACCCGGCAATACCTGTTTCGACCTGTACGTTGGCGATAACTCGGTGGAAGTCGTCTCTTTGACCGGAACGGTGTATTTCATTCACAACAAAGACGATGCGCGATATGAAGTGATCGAAGGATCTTCCTCCCTCCTTGCCGACAATGAACAGATAACTGCCGGAGAGAGACCCGCAGCGGGCGAATGGGATGCCTGGAACAGAAGTCGGGATGCGCTGTGGGCCAAAAGGCTGGAAGTGAAGGGGGATTCCGTCAAATACCTTCCTCCACAACTTCGCGATGACGCCTATGAGTTGGAAAGGCATGGAAAGTGGGAACGGGTTTATTACGATGGCGCCTACCGGCCCATGTGGCGACCTTATGTGAGGGCGGATTGGGAACCGTTCACTGTGGGCAGATGGACTGTATGGTATGGAGATAACACGTGGATTCCCTATGAGCCCTTTGGATACGTCACCCACCATTATGGCAACTGGGTGCATGTCGGACCCCGCTGGTATTGGGCTCCCCCCGTTGTGAGGGCAAGAGTCCACGTAGCCGCTCCACTTCTGCATATCGGCTTCGGCTGGTATCCCGGCAGAGTGGGGTGGATATATTCGGGAACCCGCATTGGATGGGTGCCTCTGGCCTATAACGAAATCTACTATGGCCATCGGCCTTGGGGAAGGCGCACCGTCGTAATCAACGAATACAATATAAACAGAATCCATATTTACCCCAATAAATATCGCTACTACAACCGTGCGATCATCGTTGATCGACACAACTTCTACCGTGTGAACGATTACCGAAGGGTGCGCATCAGAAATATCAACAAAACAACCATAATAAGAAATTATCGTGGCGCCCCTGTCGTCAACAGAACGGTCTTCAGAGATTATGACAGAGCGAAAGAAAGGTACAGATTCAATAATGTCGTTGTAAATCGCAAACCTCACCTTTCGACATTTGAAAGAATTCAGAGGAATCAACTTGTTGCAGAAAAGAGAGGACGGATACGGGGTGCCGAAGTACGCCGGGAAATCCAAAACAAGCGCCGGGGAACCGTGGTTGAAGGGGCGCGCGTCGCTTCCCCCAAAGTCAAAAGAAGAATAGTTCCCGTACGGCAGGTAAACCAGCCTGAATCTCAAGTAAAATTTAAAGAGAGGGACCTCAGGAAGATACAGCAACAGAATAGAAGAACAGGAGAGGCCGATCGTCTCAAAAGCGAGCCGGTTCGCAAAAAAGGGGGGCAACCTTCCATCCAGGAAAGAAGGGAACGCAGAAAATCCTTGACTCCCGAGCAAATCCAGAAACAAGAGGAAATGAGACAGCGGAGGGAGGAAAAAAGAGTCAGACAGGAGAGAAGCCAGCAGGGGCAAATTCGCCAAAATCAGAACAGGTCTTCCATCCAGGAAAGAAGGGAACGCAAAAAATCCTTGACTCCCGAGCAAATCCAGAAACGAGAGGAAATGAGGCAGCGGAGGGAGGAAAAAAGAGTCAGACAGGAGAGAAGCCAGCAGGGGCAAATTCGCCAAAATCAGGACAGATCTTCCATCCAGGAAAGAAGGGAACGCAGAAAATCCTTGACTCCCGAGCAAATCCAGAAACGAGAGGAAATGAGGCAGCGGAGGGAGGAAAAAAGCAAGCTTCGAAAACTACAGGAACAGGAAGGGCGACAGCAGCAAGGACCTTATTGATGGCTAAGAAGCATGCATGGGTTGACCAAGATCGAGAATATATACTCCGCACGGATAAATGAAGATTTTTGATCATCGTACAGGAGGCGTCCCTGCCGCGATTGAAAAAAGGCTGCGGTAGGGACGCCGTTCCTGCGAAAGCGCCATGATCAACCATTGCGAGCATAAAAAACACTGAGGCCTGTTATTCAATACTCATCGCAGATTTCAGTTTCATATTCGCGGACCACCACACCATTCCGCTTCACAGTGGTTCTTTCCTTGTGACACCTAGGAGCATAATACTCCTCATAATAGCTTCCGGGGCAACGATAAGCACGAGGAGGAGGCGGCGGCGCCCCTTCCGCACAAGCCTCGTTGGCTTCTATAGCTGAGCCCAAAATAGCTCCACCGGCCAGGCCGGATAATCCTCCCAGTGCGGCTCCCATGGGATTACCCGTTATAGCATACCCCATGGCCGTTCCCAGGGCACCCAGCCCAAAAGATGTCGTGGCAACGCGGTCGTAAGCATAAGGCGAATAAGTGGACGCACAACCGGACATGAACGCTATGACCGCAAGCAGAAGGAAACCCGTTGCTAAACGTTTCGACTTCATGACTTCCCCCCTCCTAAGTCCTACTGCAATCTTCAGTACAAAGTTTTTTTATTACAAAATAAATTTTAATCTTTTTTAAGAATCGAGTCACCCACAAACCTCTGGATTACCAGGTAAGGCTTTATTTAGCAATCGGAGTGCCAAAAGCATAAGGGTTTGGAATATGAATTTATTATCCACAATGTTCGGCGCAAAAAAAGTGGGCATGAATCTATCGATTACAATTTTTGCTCAGCCGGTTACCAATTTCTGCACATCATATGCCCTGCAGCCTCACATCCTTGCTTAATTGCCGAACTTTGCCGCATCAAAACGCACAACTTTACATGAAAAAAGGCTCAGGGGCCTTAGCTCATGGCTCATGACAACATCGCTTTTCAAGAATACTTCCCACTCTCACTCACCCGCCTTTTCTTTGGCCAATTCTTCGGGAGTCATGGTCCAAAAAGGGGTACCGTCCTTGGTCTTACGGACTTTGAGCTCAACTGTCTCACTTTTTTTAACCTTTGAGGCCATGAACACTTCTTTTTCCCCAATATCTGCCCAGACCCCTTTCACTTTGACCTTGTCACCTTTCTTGAGACCAATGGAATCCACATTGACAAAGGACTTTGGCCCCAACTGCACCTCCACCATGTCGCCATCCTGATCCTTCACTTTCAGTCCGACCCCCGGCGCCATACCGGGCAACGGAATGACTTCCACGATTTCCTCCACCTGGCCTTTGAACTGGTCCATTTCACTGGAGTTGTAAAATCGATTGTATTCCGACCCTTTCTCCCAGCCGGTCAAATCGCCTTTATCGGCCCCGAAACTACTGGCGGCCTGGATCGGCCCCAAAACCAAGAACAGCACCAACGTCAATATCACACATCTGTCAAAACCACGCATTGCCATTCTCCTTTCATTATATCGTCCCATCTCGCTCACTGGTTTTGAACAACACAATTATAAAAATAGATCCTCTCCCAACTCTTGGCAAACAGATTCAGGAAAAATCCGGTTGACTTGGAACCACGCTTTTCTTTATGGTGCGGCACACTTAGAATTCCTGATCAGGCAACCGCAAGATTCGTCCTTCCGGGAATTTTTCTTGAATACACATTGGCACCCTCCACTGATTCCTGTTTTCAAGGGGCCGCCGTGAGACGCATTGAATGGAACACTATTGTTTATTTTTACCATCGCAAGGAGATTCCTGACATCATGAATACATTCCGCTGGGGCGAATGGGTCGCCCTGACGTCACAAAAAGGGAGAAAATGGCTGGTTAGGATTGAGGAAGGACCGTATTCCTCTCATCTGGGCACCATCCAGATGGAAGATGTGGTGGGAAAGGAGGAAGGGGACTATCTCGACACCAACAAGGGTGCGAGAATGTTTCTATTCAGGCCCACCCTGGAAGACTACATCTTCAGCATGAACCGCCACACGCAGATCATCTACCCGAAAGACTTGGGCGCCATCATTTTCTACGGGGATATTCAGCCCGGCTGTACCATCCTCGAATCGGGCATCGGCTCCGGGGCTCTCAGCCTGGCGTTGCTTCGCGCCCTGTGCGGTACGGGAAGGCTCATTTCCGTCGAAAAAAGACCTGAATTTGCCCGCAAGGCTCGCGAAAACATCAGCAAATACTTCGGCGCAAATCCTCCAAATCATGACATCATCTCGGCGGACATACAGGATTTTCATATGAACCTCAAAGCCGACCGCATCTTCCTCGACCTTCCGGAGCCATGGCATGCCATTGCTTCGGTTTCCCGGTTGATCCGGCATGGGGGGCTTCTGCTCAGCCTGAGTCCCAACGTCGGCCAGGTGCAGATGATGTTCAAAGAACTCAAAACCCATGGTTTTGCAAACATTACGACCTTTGAATTGCTGAAACGCGATTGGATGGTCGACGAACGCCGCGCCCGCCCCATAGACCGCATGGTGGCCCATACGGGTTTCATAACCCTAGCAAAAAGAACGCCCCGCCTTTTTATAGAAGGATCTTCAGGAGAATAATAAGAGTGAAGGGAGATATTGCCTCCCTTCACTCTCTCTCCCGCCAGAATTCATGTCATTGAAGAACTTTCGATGATCATTTCATACGACAAAAACGTTTCATCCATCTCCCATCCAAGAGCATTTCGCTGAAGATATACAATACATTTTTGTATCAAAAATTTACACTATTGCAAATATATCCAATATAAGCACAAATTTGTCCAAAAATATCTATATAATTACATAGATCTATAAAAATAATCATGTTATTTCAATACATTATAAACAATGGCAAGCTTGTTGCTAAATTATAGAGCACACAAAAACAAAGTTCACGAGGATCAGGAGGAGATGAGATGGTAAAGATTGAAGCAATCATCAAGCCGTTCCGGCTTACGGAAGTTCAGGAAGCTTTGGTGGACATGGGCATTCAGGGAATGACCGTGACGGAAGTCAAGGGATTTGGAAGGCAGAAGGGACACGTGGAAATGTACCGGGGTGCGGAATACCAGGTGGACTTTGTACCCAAGCTCCAGCTCACCGTCGTGATCTCCGAAAATCAGGCCCAGGCGGTCATGGAAACCATCAGAGACAAAGCGCAAACAGGAAAGATTGGAGATGGAAAGATTTTCGTTTCCAACATTGAAGAAGTCCTGCGCATCCGAACCGGTGAAACGGGACGCGAAGCCCTCTGATGGACTCAGGAAGAAAAAAATACGGAGTGCAGTCGAAAAGCACCGCTTTTGGAAATATAAAAACGAGAGAGGAGAAATAAAATGAGAAGGATTTCAATCCCATTGGTCATCGCCATCCTGAGCCTGGCCTGCCCCTTGCTGGGTTGGGCGGAGGACGCCCCCCCAACGGCCGCAGATGTTCAGACGCACCTGAACTATGTATGGACCCTCGTGGCCGCAGCACTCGTATTCTTCATGCAGGCAGGGTTCGCCTGTGTGGAAGCAGGATTTACCCGGGCCAAGAACGCCGTAAACATCATGATGAAAAACCTGATGGATTTCGCCGTGGGCAGTATCGCTTTTTGGGCCATCGGCTTCGGTTTGATGTTCGGCGCATCTGCAGGTGGATGGATAGGGACTTCGGGCTTCTTCCTTTCGGACTTTACCCCTGGCGAAGACCCATGGGTGCTCGCATTCTGGATGTTCCAGGTCGTGTTCGCCGCCACGGCAGCAACCATCGTATCGGGCGCCATGGCTGAACGAACTAAATTCACCAGCTACCTCATCTACAGCGCCTTCATCAGCGCGTTCATCTACCCCATAGTAGGGAGCTGGGCCTGGGGCGGCCTCTATCACGGAGGCGGCTGGCTGGAAAAACTGGGTTTCATTGACTTCGCGGGTTCCACCGTGGTCCATTCCGTAGGTGGCTGGTCGGCCCTGGCGGGCGCCATTGCCTTGGGTCCACGGATCGGCAAATACGATTCAAAGGGACGCCCCAGAGCGATCCCCGGCCACAATCTTCCCCTGGCGGCCATCGGCGTTTTCATCCTATGGCTTGGATGGTTCGGGTTCAATCCGGGTTCCACAACGGCCGGCAACAAAGATATCGCCATGATTTTCGTCAACACCAACCTGGCCGCTGCTGCTGGTTGCGTCTCTGCCCTGATCACCATCTGGACGATTGCAAAGAAACCGGATCTTTCCATGGCGTTGAACGGCGCCCTGGCGGGCCTTGTAGCGATCACAGCCCCCTGCAACAACGTAGCTCCCGGCAGTGCTGTAATCATCGGAGCTATCGGTGGAATCCTCGTGGTCTGGTCAGTCCTCCTCATAGACCGCATCGGTATCGATGATCCCGTGGGAGCCGTATCGGTTCACGCCGTCAACGGAGTCTGGGGAACTCTGGCCGCCGCCATTTTTGAAATCAAGGGTTTCAGCATTCACCAGCTGGGAGTTCAGGCTCTCGGGTGCGCGGCAACCTTCATCTGGACCTTTTCTACGGTGTACATCCTGTTCCGCGTGCTGAAAGCCACCGTCGGTCTCAGAGTGACTCCTGAAGAAGAGATAGAAGGGCTGGATGTGGGAGAACATGGAGAAAGCGCATATCCGGATTTCACCATGGTCTCGGGACACGGGACGACAGATATCTTCGGTAATAAGACTTCAAAACCCATGATGAGCCCGGCCGCCAAGGAAGCAAATGTTACCGGCTAGAATGTCTTTGGTCCCTTTTGAAAGGCGGTCGCAACAGGCACGATTCAAAGCCGGCCCGAAAACAAATCCCCCCTTCACCGGGGGATTTTTTGCCTTTCAGGAACCGATTTCCGAAGCTTGAAAACCTTGAAAACAAGGAAAGAGGGCATGACTTCTCCTCGACAAGGTTTTCCTTCACGCGAGTTTTCCAACGTTACTCTTGAATGATTTTACGGAGCAATGTCGAGGGGCAATTCAATGATGAAGGTCGCTCCCTTCGAAGGAGCGGAAACAAGGGTGATGGTCCCCCCGTGATCCTGAATGATATTGCGAGAGATGGCCAACCCCAGGCCTGTTCCATCGGTCTTTGTGGTAAAAAATGGATCGAAAATTTTTTCCTGGAGTTCTTCACGGATCCCGGGCCCATTGTCTTTGATGATGATTTGAACCATCGTAAAAGCCATTCTGGTGCTGACGCTGATTGTCCCCACGCCTTGCATGGCGTCGACCGCATTTTGAAGAATATTCAAAATGACCTGCTTGAGCTGATCCGCATCCCCTTGAATCATGAGGGGATAAGGTGATAATTCGGTGTTCAGTTCCACCTGACGGTCCTGGAGCATGGGTTCCAGAAGCTCAAAAGTCTCTTTCAGCACCTGGTTCACGGAAAGGGAATGCTTCTGGCTGGCCGCCGGTGGCCGGGTGAGAAGGCGAACACCGTTGAGCAGCGCTTCCAGCCTGCGCACTTCCTCGATGACAATCCCCAGTTTCTGTTTGTTCTTCTCGTCTTCTCTCAGCCCCTCACAGTTTTGCACCTGCCGAGCAAATCCTCCCATGAGCATCAGCGGCTTTCGAATCTCATGGACAACTTGAGCCACAGTCTTTCCAATGGCCGCAAGCTTTTCCATGAAACGAAGTTCCCGTTCCATTTCCTTGCGTCTGGAAATGTCCCGGATGACCGCAGTGAAATAGAGCCGCCCTTCCGTTCTGGAAACGGAATAGGAAATCTCCACGGGAAAGGACCGTCCCTCCTTGTGCAGCCCGAAACACTCTCTGAACTTACCGATTACCCTGGGAGTGCCCGTCTCGATATAACGTTCCACGTACTCCCTATGGATGGCCTGATGGGGATTGGGGATCAATGGAGAAACATCCTGCCCGACGATTTCGCTGCATTTGTAGCCGAACATCTTCTCGGCAGCTTTGTTGCAGAGCAGGACCTTGTGGTCTTCATCAATGGTGATGACGGCATCGGTCACCGATTCAAGGATGTCCCAGACGAGGGTTTCGGATAGAAGCTTTTTGCGAAAGTCCAGAGGCAAAACCACGGGCTCTCCTCACATTGGCCGTGCATGCGGGTTCAGGAGCCGAAGGCCATCCGTTTCCCGCAGGATTTACCAAGGCGGCAAAACGAAGGGCTCTCACTCCCCATGGACGAAAGTACACGCGTTCAACGATCATTCAACGGGTTCCGGAAAACCGAGTCCATATACTAATCGTCATGCCCGTTTGATGCAAGGCCAACCCGGCAATTCTTATTTTGGATGTCTCTCGGGATAACTGAGGGAGTTGGCGAATTCCAATATCCCGTTATTCAGCACGGAGACACAGAGGACACGGAGAGAATCTTGGAATTCTTATGGAATCCCTCTGTGATCTCTGCGCATCCGTGGTTCAGAGAAATCCGACAATGTCATGCTATTTCCCCCTCAAGCTCGCCAGGGCATCTTCCAATTCCCCCATGTCCAGGTCGTCGCAATCCATGACCTCACCGATTCTCACGGGTAAGATGAAATGCAGGGTCTTCCCCACTCTTTTTTTGTCCGTCTTCAAGGCGAAAATGATTTCCTTGGGAGAAAATTCGGGGGGAATCCTTACGGGCAATTCCCAGGCTTCACAGAGTTTTTCCAGGCGGTCCAAATCCCCCCGGATGATCAGCCCCCTCTTCAGGGCCAACTTTGCAGCGACTACCATCCCCATGGCCACCGCATCCCCATGACGAATCCGATACTCGCTGAGCCTTTCCAAAGCATGTCCCACCGTGTGCCCCAGGTTCAAAATTCTCCGGTAACCGGATTCCCTCTCATCGGATTCCACCACTTTTGCTTTAATGATGCAACACGCCGTAACGACCCGAACCAGGGCATCCCTTTCGCGTTTCTTGATGGCTTCACTGTGGCTTTCCAGATACTTCCACAGGACTTCATCGCCGATCATGGCCGTTTTGATCACTTCCGCCATGCCCTGCCTCAACTGCTCGTCAGGAAGGGTTTCCAGAAACTGTGCATCCATCCAAATTGCACCTGGCTGGTGAAACGTTCCCAAAAGATTCTTTCCCTCGGGAAGGTCGACTCCCGTCTTCCCCCCGACGCTGCTGTCCACCTGAGCAAGGAGTGTGGTGGGAACCTGAAAATGAGGGATGCCCCGCATGTAAATGGATGCCAGAAACCCCACCACATCGCCGGTCACCCCGCCGCCCACCGCCACCAGGGCGCTCTCCCGGTCAGCCCCGGCCACAGCCAGTTGCCGGCCGAGTTCCTCCACTGCAGCGAGACGCTTATTGGGCTCCGAGGCAGGAAAGAGAATCAAATGCCCCTTCAGCCACTCTCCCCAACTCCATTTTTCGATGCGTTCCTTCCAGAGGTTCCACACATTTTCATCCCAGATCCAATAAGCAACCCGCCCTTCCAGATAGGACCGGAGCGCTGCCGGCAGATCCTGTAGAAGCCCCTCCCCAATGATCACATCAGAAGTTCGAGGAGGTATTCCAGGCAAATTCATAGTCAATTTCATTTCCGTACCCCTGTATATGATTGGTGAGGCCGCTCTCTGCTGGGGGTATCGTCCCACAGCAAAAAGACGCTCCCCCAAAGGCACTTCAGCGCAGGCCCGTCTTTCGCTCCCCACAGTCGCACCTTTCCGCAACATCCCTTGCCGAAGACTGCACCCCACAGCAGCCCGAACAACCTGAACAGGAGGGGACTTCAGATCGAAACACCCGAACATAATGACGGATCACGTAAACCAAAACTGCCGCCAGCAAAACCAGGATCACAACAGTTTGCCACATAAATTTCTCCTAACTTCCCAGGCCAAGCCACCGACCGCCCTGGTAGATCAGCACGGCGATCAAAAAAGCTATGGTTGTATTGAAAACCATGGAAAACAAACCCCATTTCCAGGCCCCCGATTCCTTGATGATACAGGTGACCGTGGCAAAGCAGGGAGCATAGAGCATGATGAATACGATCACCGCAAAGGCTTTGAGAGGATTCCAAAGGGGATCCCTGGCCAAATGCTCGCTCAGAGAAACATTTTCCCCTGTTTGCACTTCCCCCAGCGAATAGGCGGTGCCAAGTGTCGAAATGATGATTTCCTTGGCTGCAAAGCCCGAAAGGAGGGCCACATTGGTGCGCCAATCAAATCCGCACCAACGGCTGACACTTTCCATGGCCATTCCCACACGGCCGGCGAAAGAATACTTCAAAGCAGCCTGAGCTTCTTCACGGTCGATGGCATGGATACGTTCGCGGGCTGCCGCTGATTCAGCAGACAGCTCCTCCCCTTCAGACGGTCCTTTCAGCAGCGCATCCCTCAGATCCTCCGGCACCGAAGCCAGAACCTTCTGACGCTCCTCCTCGAATTGACTCTTCATGGAATCCGAAAGGGCAGGGAAAGTCATGAGCGCCCAGAAAAGGATGGAAATGGCCAGAATGATCGTCCCCGCCTTTTCAATGTATTGCCAGGTGCGTTCCCACGTATGTATCAACAACCCCTTCAGCGTTGGAAGACGATAGGGGGGCAATTCCAGAAGAAAGGGTGTGCTCGGCCCCCGCAGGATAGTGGACCGGATGAATTTTGCCAGGAAAAGCGCCGCCGTCCAGGAAAGCATTGTCAGGAGAAACATCATGGTCGCCCGGTTGGTGGGGAAAAAAGCCGCGATGAGCATGGCAAAGACCGGGATCTTGGCTCCACAGTTCATGAAAGGAGCAGTGAGAAGGGTCGCCAGCCGCTCCCGGGAACTCCGAAGGGTTCGTGTGGCCATGACACCCGGCACCGCACATCCGCCCGCTATTCCTCCGGAAATGATGAAAGCCATCACGGAACTGCCGTGGAGTCCAAAGCTCCGAAAAACCCGATCGAGCATGTAGGCAACACGCGCCAGATACCCCGTATCTTCCAGAAAAGCGATGGCAAAAAACATGAAAAGAATGAGAGGCACAAAACCGATGACTCCCCCCACTCCGTCGATGATACCGGAAACGATCAGAGATTTCACGAGGCCTTCGGGGAGAACGGAATTCATGTAGTCCCCCAGCATGGAAAAACCCGATTCGACAAGACTCACGGGAAACTGACTGTAATTGAACGTGAACTGGTATACCGCATAGAGAATCAGCCCCATGCAGATGGGACCCAGGAGCCGGTTGGTCAGAATCTTGTCTATCTGATCTGAAAGATACAGCCGGTCGGCTTTTTGACTTTGCTTCACCACCCCACCTTTGAGCAGAGCGGAAATGAAACCGTAGCGATGATCGGCAATGATTGCTTCGGGATAGCTTTCCAGCGTTTTCTGCAGATGGTCCGTCACATGGTGCGCTATGGATTCCAATTTCTTTGAAAGTTCGGGATTGTTTTCCCGCCCTTTTTTCAGAACCTGCTCGTCCGCCTCCAGGTACTTGAGCGCCGTCCATCGGGGAGGAAGCATCTCGGTGAGAAGCCCTGCTGCGATGATTTCCTTCTCCATTTCATCCAGAGCCGGATCGATGTCAGGACCATAGGAGATATGGAGAGGGTTCCAGGGATGATTTTCTGCAGCCAGCTTCGCCGTGGTCTCCAGGAGGGCCTCCTTGCCTCTGCCGGTTCGGGCCACTGTGGGGATGACAGGAATCTGCAGGCGACGTGACAGTTCCTCCACATCGATTTCAATGCCCCGCCCTTCCGCGGCATCGATCATGTTGAGCGCCAGCACTACGGGAATGCCCAATTCCATGAGTTGAACCGTGAGATAGAGATTCCTTTCGAGGTTGGAAGCATCCACGATGTTCATGACGACCTGGGGGCGCTCATGAACGAGAAAATCCCTTGCCACCAGCTCTTCGAGGGAATAGGCGGTGAGAGAGTAGGTACCGGGAAGGTCGACCAGGCGGAGCGAACTCCCGTTGAGCTGATAGAAGCCTTCCTTCTTTTCTACCGTAATCCCCGGATAATTGCCTACGTGCTGGCGAGCTCCCGTCACGGCGTTGAACAACGTTGTCTTGCCGCAGTTGGGATTACCCGCCAGGGCTATCAAATACTGTGGGTCCCCATTGCTCATGATGCTTCATCCACCTCTACATGGATATAATCCGCTTCATTATTGCGCAACGTCAACGTAAAATTGCGAACTCGAATGGCCACAGGATCTTTCAAGGGAGCCCGTCCCTGAACGTGAATAGGAGTTCCCGGTACGATTCCCATATCACGTATACGGCGCCCCAGCTCACCCGAAGCCTTCACTTGAACCACCACGCCTCTCTGCCCAGGCAGCATATGACGCAAAAGCACAATACCCATACAGTTCCTTTTTTGCAAAAAATTAGGTTTTCCTAACTTTTAGTTCTTTTAAAAAGCGGTTACAGTGAACCGCTTTTTATACCATCCCGGACAGGGGCAGGTAAGATCAAATTGCTGAAGTGACCATAATTTTCTCGGAAACTCCTGCTCCCAAGCTGAGTGTGCTGCCGTGTACCCGCACCAGACAGGGACAACCGCATCCCGAGCAGAGCAACTCCATCTCCACCCCCGGATAAATCCCCAAAGCCGCCATTCTCGCACAAAGATGCCGTCCGCCTTGAATACAGGCCACCTTGAAACGCTTCCCGGTCACGGCTTTGCAAAGCGGCAACCGCCCCTCTTCCGCGCCCTTCTTACCGCTGCATGGACAACATTTTTTCCACATCCAACCGTTCAGCATAAATTCCTCCTGAGCACATGCATGAGATACAACAATTAGGTAATCCAAACTTTATATGTAGTCAATAGCTTTCTCAGGAATAGAAGTCCTTGACTTCGGTCAAAGTCTGATCGCATTTTAAAATCGGAAAGGGAAAAAAATGACGGCTACGAACAATTCTCCATCAGACATGCTGACAGCTCTGAGTGAAAAATACAGAATGGGAGATCAGCCTTCGCCTCAAGAGATAGAAGCACTCCTGAAGCTTTGCAGAATGCCGCCGGGCGACATGCGTGAAGCAGCACTCTCCCTTCTGCTCCACCCGCCGGTCTGCCGGGAACTGGATTACCACCGTTGGCTGACATATTATCTCATGGATAGTAACATGAGAATCGACTCACTTCCGGACCCTTTGGTGGAGCTTCTTTTGGATCGCCTCGCCTTTTTGGGAAGAATTCCTTGCGAACCCAGGCAAAAAGAGTTTTTTGTTCGCCTCCTGAGAAATCTTTCTCCCCACTCCCGGGAACTGCTGTTTGAAAAAACTTTCCCTCTTCGCCCTTTTCTCCAGTACATTCCTCCCAAGTCTTTGATGAAAAGCTTATCCGAAAAGCTCCCCCGCCTCTTTGAAAAGAGGGGCGAGATGAAGGTCGTCCGGGCAGGCTCTCCCCACCACCGCAATCGCCATCAGCCCTCCAGAGCCCAGTGGAGGCAGCTTCGGAAAAAACTACTCACCCTGCCCGAATTCCCTCCCTGGAGCCAGGTCACGCTCAGAGACCTCAAGAACATGAGCCGGTCCGCACGGACGGGACGTCGTCTTTTTTCACTTTCCAAAGAAGCCTGGCTCCCAAAAGGCCGTTCCCTGCTTTTTGCTGCATCTGTTCGAACCCAGGCGCCGCCCCTCAGCCCCATGTCTCAAATTCATTGGGACGGCTCCAGTCCCGAGACGCTCCGGTATTTTGAAACCCTCCTGGCCTGTCAGGCTGAAGAACTGCGCCGCGTGAGGTCTCTTGCCCAATCCGTCAGCCAAAGCACGGGCCGTGTGGTGCTCAGCTGGCATAACGCCACCCTGGGGGCGGCTGGAGGGTGGGCTTTTGAAAGCCTTCCCCACTATTTTTCTACAGATTCCGTATTCGAATCCTTCAAGGAAAACGTCCGCAGCGAAATGGAAATAATGGAGAAGCACCGCTTTGGCGGCAGAGATCGCATCCAGGACCTGTGGGCACTGTGGGAAAAGAGGATGGTGAAGCCCAAAATCATGCACGCCCTCTGGGAAAGCCGGATTCGCGCAACACTGGATCCTTCTTCTGAAAAAGGCTGGAAAAGGGATTATCAGGCGGCGAAAACGTACCTGGGAGAGAAAGACCTCTCCGAACTGACCGACGGAGCACGGCTCGGCTGGCATGGATGGGTCAGCCCCCACCAGCAGGTTTGCGTGGAAGAGGTCGTTTCCTGGCGTGATCATCGGGAAAAACTCTGGAAAAATGGGCTCTTGAGCCTCACGGCCCTGATGAAGGAAGGACAAAAGCTCATGGATGCCGGCCGGCTGGGATCTTTCGTTCTTCCCTGGATCGACAAGTTCTTTATTTCCTCCAAGCGGGAACAAGATGACGAATACCTGCCGGCCCTTGTGGAATGGCTCGAATCGGCCGGTGTTCAGCCCCTCATTTTGTTTTGGGAAGATACAGCGCACATCCAGACCCCCAGTTTTCAGCTCACCCTCAAAAAAATGATAGAAAAGGGACATCCGTACCGGGGAATTGGAATTTTCGACACCCATGGATCCGAACGGAAAAAGGCTTTGGAAATCATCAATCAAGAACATTCATGCGTAAGGCTTTTCGCTCTGAGACCGCACAGCGACACCCATCATTTCAGATCCTTGAGTGAGCTCCTGCGAGACAAAGATCCCCATTTTATCGAAGCCTACGACTCTGCCTGGAAAGACGAGCTTTGCTTCATCTACACGGGAACCCAGGTGTTGCCCCTTCTGTCCGTCCAGTGCGAAATGGAACCCTTTCCTGCCTGGATGGCATCGAAAGGCGCCAAGTACCCCTTTGGCGCATACTTTCGCCGAAGATTACGGCAGAGCGTCCTGGGAGAAAAAGCTCCGGCAGCAGAGGAAGATGCCTTTTCAACGGATTATTCCACCTGGGCAAACCTTCTTTGAATGAAAACCTTCTCCTTCGCTTCGAAATGTCACTGGGCTTCCTGATACGACGGGGTAAGAGGTAGAAAAATATGGGCGCCCCCATACTCAGTTGCCGGAAAGGACGATATGACGATATAATGAAAAAGCGGTTGACAATGTTCTCTTTTTGACCTTAGTTCTATAGTTGATAACAATGGATAATTCTCCGCCTCAGTTTGTGGCGAATAAGCATTTCAAATAACCTCCCGCCATCCATGAACCTGGTTCTCGAGGGAGGCGACTTCAAAATTCGGTGAAGGTCGAGTCTTTGCATGTTGAATTTTCAAAAAGCACGTGATCGTATGGTTGAGCTCCAGCTCGCGAGCCGGGGGATACGGGACCCCAGAGTCCTGGAAGCCATGGGAAAGGTTCCTCGACACCAATTCGTCGATGAAGCGCTGCAGGATCAGGCCTATAATGACTACCCCCTCCCCATCGGAGAAAAGCAAACCATTTCTCAACCCTATATCGTCGCGCTCATGACAGAGACGCTGGAACTCAAAGGGAATGAAAAGGTACTGGAAATCGGGACAGGTTCCGGCTACCAGGCAGCCATTCTTGCGGAACTGGCGGATCGGGTCTTCACCATCGAACGCAATCCCAGCCTGGCGTATCGCGCCAATCAAATTTTGAAAAAATTGGGATACAAAAATATCGTCACGCGAGTCTCGGACGGAACTCTGGGTTGGCCTGACGAAGCCCCGTTTGACGGGATCCTCGTCACGGCGGGAACGCCAAAAATTCCACAGCCGCTCATTGATCAACTGGCAATGAACGGGCGGTTGGTTGTTCCGGTAGGCGATCACCTCTCTCAGGAACTCGTCCTGGTGGAGCGGACAAGGGAGGGTATCCGCAAAACCAATCTGGGGGGTGTCCGGTTCGTCGACCTGATCGGAAAATGGGCATGGCCGGAATGAGTCGAAAGCCCTTCATAGGTGTTGTGGGCGCCGGCACTTCCTCGCCAGCCGTGGATACAGTGGCCGCTGAGGTCGGCCGGGAAATTGCCAGGCATGGCGCGGTGCTCATCTGCGGAGGACTGGGCGGTGTCATGACTGCAGCCGCAAGAGGCGCCAAGGAGGCGGGCGGATGGACCATCGGGATTCTCCCCGGGCCATCCATTGATCAAGCAAACGATTATATTGACTTTCCCATTGCAACTCATATGGGTCAGGCAAGAAATGCGATCATCGTGCAGACGGCTCATGTGGTCATCTCCGTTGCCGGCGGCTATGGGACCCTTTCGGAAATCTCTATGGCCCTCAAAATCGGCAAACCCGTGGTCGCCCTTCTCCCTCGGTTTTCCATTCCAGGAGTGGTTGCAGCCCAAAATCCGGGTGAAGCCGTGCAGAAAGCCATCGCTCATCTCAGACCACCATATTCTGAAACAATCTCCATCTGAGCTTTGCTTTACTTCAGAGGTTCCTTTTGATGAAACCTTTTGCATCCGTTACACGCATCCAAAAAACCAAAATAAAAAAGAAATCCAATCCCTCAGATTCACTCGTACAGATTCGAGAGGAAAACGAAGCGCTTCGTCTGCAACTGCAATATGTCGCTGAAACAGCGGCGGAAAATGAAAAGATCTGGCGTCACTTTGCGGAAATCGAACGGATTCTTTTCAGAACCCGCGAACTGAATCAACTTGCCGAAGAGCTCCTGAAAGAAATCAAAAGCCGTTTTCAGCCGGATCAGGCCATTTTACTGCTCTGCCATCCCGATCTTCTGGAAAGGTTTTTTCCGGACATCTCCAATGAAAGTGAACCCATCGGCGAAGGCGCATGGATCCTCCCGTTTCCCATGGAAATGGGATCGTCCCTCTGCAGCGGCACCTCAAAACCCTTTCTCCTCTCCCCAGACAACATAGAAGGGCTCCTCCGCTTTCTCCCTGAAGTGGTTTCTTCGACCCGCTCGGGGGTCTTCATTCCCTTGAGAGTCCACCAGATAGTTTTTGGGGGGCTTTTCCTGGGCAGTACGGACGCAGAACGGTATCGTCCCAAAGATGGAACCGATCTGCTGGAGCAGTTGGGGATGAAAATCGCTCTTTGCATGGACAACTGCCTTGCCTACGAAAGGGTCAAGGAGTTCAGCGTTCAAGACCCCCTCACCGGCCTGCTCAATTACTTTCAGATCCAAATCGTTCTGGAAAGGGAATTCCGAAAAGCCCGCCGCCGCAACGCTCCCCTCTCCGTCCTGATCATTCATCTCGATTTCGGGCATGAAATCCATGAACATTTCAACATGGGAAATGCCTTGATCAAACACGCTGCCGGGTTGTTGCAGGAAACTCTTCCGGCAGACGAAAGCTTTCTGGGGCGTTATGGAAACGATGAATTCGTTGTGGTACTCCCCGGAGTCCAGGAGGAAGAAGCGAGAGAAGTCATTCCATATCTTTTTAAAATAATAAGAAAATCTCCATTCAGGCACGAGAATGCGGTCATCCTTCTTAAAACCCTCATGGGGGTCGGTGCCCTCAGCGCAGAAACGGAGCGACCACAAGATTTGCTGGATGCGGCGTACACGGAACTCTACCGCATCAAACTCTCTCCATTCGAATCCAATGGATGAATCACGTTCCAAGGGGCAAAAGTTGCGAAACCTTATCAACGTGCAAAGGGGGACTTTATCCTAAAAATTCCCCCCTCGCGGGGGTAGTGGGGTATAGGTTTTTCAAAATGAAAACTGCTGAAGAGTGAACTTACTGGTTGCTTTTAGTAACGGTCTGTGATAGTCGAAAAAAGTTTTGGTTGCGGGGCGTAGCGCAGACTGGTCAGCGCACCTGCCTTGGGAGCAGGGGGTCGGAGGTTCAAATCCTCTCGCCCCGACCAATAAAAACAAGAACTTACAAAATCAAAGAATTATCCAACCAGCAACCCCCTCCTGAACGGGAGCACGTTCGATGCTTCATTCTCATCATTCGCGGTAAGTACAGCTCCACACAAGAAAGCGAACAACTTCCAATCCGTCATTCCCGCATGCTTTAGGCGGGAACCCAGGGGATTTGGTGCACCTGCTTGTGTGGGCATGTAGTAAGCGTGATCATGATGTCAAACTTTGAGTGTGGGAATCCGGGAATTCCCCGGTTGACAGAATCAACCGTCAATCGAAATTATATCGCCATTGCCGCGCGTTCGGCAGCGACCAGGGCACCTTCCAAATAACCGCCGTGTTGCATGGCGGTTTCCGTGCCGGCAAAAAGGATAGTGCCGTCCCAAATAGCGGCTTTGCCGGCCGGAGGGTGATACAATGGATGCTCGTACATGGGCGGCTGGTCAAACTCGGTGGCGGTAAATGGTTCGCGCGCCCAGTCCTGGTAAAAGAAGGCGGTCGGCTGGGCTGCCGGTCGGCCGAAGATGAGGGCCAGCTGCGCCAGAATCGCTTCGGTCAACCGCGGCTCCTGGTTACGCTGAACCGCCGGGATGCCCACAAAGCCGGTCAGGCCGTAGGGACCGGCACCATTGTTGGAGCCGTCATGGATTTCACTCAGCGGCCCCCGTTCACTGAATGCCTGTCCCGACAAGCCCATCTGCCGCCAGAAAGGTTCCTCGTAAAAGGCGCTGAATTTGGCCTGGCCTGCCATCCAAGTGCCGATTTTCAGCATGGCCTGGGTCAGACCATACGACAGTTCGGGGGTGAAGAGAATGGTGGCGGCGGCCAGGCGCGGCGGCAGGGCCAAGATGACGTGACGGGCTCTAAACTGCACCCATGGATCTTTTTCCAGTTGCCCAACGCTGACCAGAGCGCCGGAAGATATTTTTTCAATGTGACACACCGGGTGGTTCAAGAGAATGGCGTTTCCATCGATACGTCTACAGAGCGTTTTGATCAGCGCCGCCATACCGCCACAAAGCCTAAAGGATGGCGGATCTGTTGCATACCCTCTGACGGTTTGCACCGCACCGTCGAAGCGCTGAAAGCGGCCCAGACCCTCTTCAAACTCGCGAAACCCCTCAAGACCTAGTGTTTGAATCAGCTGTGCCAGTTTCGGATGAATCGAGGGCCAATACCAGGAAGGTCCCAGGTCCGCGTAAAACCCATGATGCTCGGGGCATAAAATCCTGCCGCCGATACGTTCGCGCGCTTCCAAAACAATAAAAGAAACCTTTTTTTGAGTGAGCAAACAGGCGGCATAAATGCCGCTCAGGCCACCCCCGACAATAAGGGTATCACATGTTTGTATAGACATGTCACCAATGTTTCCGATCAGTTCGGCAACGGATGAGGATCGGGCGCTACCGGGTCAAGTCGCCTCTCCGTCGATCAGCAATTCTCATTTTGAAAAACCTGCACCCCCCTCCCCCCTGGGGGGAATTTTTAGAACAAAGTCCCCCTTTGAAAGGGGATTGAGGGGGATGTCGCAAATGCCAGTATCATGAAAGACGCCCAAAATGAGAATTGCTGCCATCCGATACCAGAGGATAATATAAAAATACACTCACTTTCATTGTTTCCTAGTTATAGGCCAATCGAGTCTTTTCATCGGTCAATGTTGGTTGGATAATCTCTTTCCACTCAGGAGCGTCCCATGTTCCCAACCGAGTGTGCATATCAAGGTATTTCTGGGGTATAGGGTGTGTACCATAGACGACTTCAAGACCATATCGCGTTTTTATAAAATCATGAAAATAGGTGATATAAGGGCATGGAGGATAACCTACCACAAGGCCGGTAGCAAGATGCACTTTCTCTGCTCCATTGCCTTTCATTTCCTCTACAGCATATTCAACATTGCCGCCGGGGCACCCATCGCAAGTGGTATACCCAACGACTTCAACTTCCATATTCTTGTACCGGCTAAAGGCACCTTCTCTGTTACGCAATGATCTTAAGCACTTCCCACCAGCACACCTGCGATACCGATCACAGATAATTATGCCAATCTTTGCTTTTTCTTTCACGGTTTTTTCTCCTTTAGTTGTATAAAGTGAGCAACAAACTTAGTACCGAAGATCGTAAATATGCGGCCATTTCTTTGCAGGAACGGCTTCCAGCCGTGACAGGAACCGGCAACCGCATAACCTTGTCGCGGCAAGATGCCGCTCCTACGAAAACAATGGATAAACGGTTGCGTAATTACGAAGACCAGTACTTAGCATAATAGAAGATAGGACACTACCCCGGTATACCGGGACCAAGGTTTTTACTAACGATACACGAAATATGGCGGGTATCCCCCGCAACATGCTATGGCCTGCGACGGGAAGCCGTTTTAGCCAGCTAAAGGAAAATGCTTTGAACGGAAGAGTTGAGGTGCTGGATTCCAAGGCCATTTTAGTTTTAGTGGTGCTCTGCGCGAGTTGGGGGTTACAGCAGGTAGCCATCAAGATCGCCAATGTTGGCATATCCCCGGTTCTTCAGGCTGGAATTCGTTCAGCCGGTGCCGCCATGCTGGTGTGGATCTGGATGGTTATTCGCAGGAAGGCGTTTCTGAACAAAGACGGCACGTTCTGGTGGGGCATTGGAGCGGGTCTACTCTTTTCGGCAGAATTCATCCTGATTTACTGGGGGCTCCAGTTCACCGTTGCATCCCGCGCAGTAATCTTTCTTTACACCTCACCTTTTATTGTCGCTCTGGGAGCCCAGCTCTTCATACCTGGCGAATCTCTGAGAAAAACTCAGGTAGCAGGTCTCTGCTGCGCCTTTTGCGGTGTGTTTGCTGCTGTTGGCGAATCGTTGCAGTCTCCTTCCGTCCGCATGCTGATCGGCGATGGCATGCTTGTGGGTGCGGCAGTGTTCTGGGGGGCAACGACAGTTCTGATCAAAGCCGGTCCACTCTCCCGAATCTCGCCCAGCAAAACCCTGCTCTATCAGCTTAGCGTATCCGCCATGATTCTGCCGCTGGGATCCCTGTGCATGCACGAATCCGGCGTCGTCCAGATAACTCCAGTGATTGCAGGTAGTCTAATTTACCAATCCGTCTGGATCGCGTTCATCACTTACTTGGCCTGGTTCTGGCTTGTCAAGAAATATCCGGCCTCCCGCCTGGCATCGTTCACGTTTCTCACACCCCTGTTCGGAGTGATCGCCGGAGGCGTACTGTTGGATGAACCCATCACGGCAATGCTCCTGTTGTCACTTACCCTGGTGGCTATAGGGATCTACCTGGTGAATCGTCCCTTCGGAGAGTAATCCTCCTGAACCAATTGAATGGCATGTCCTGGAAAGTCAAAACCGAAAGACATTGGCTGAACTTTAGCCAAAGGAAATATGGCATCATGACGTTTTAGTTCTTAATTTTCGGCCAAGCCCTTCAGTTATCCCCTCGATGATGGAGTGGTCTCAAGAAAAGATGAAAAAACGGTAAAGATATGTAATCCATGATAAGGAGGTCACGACCATGAACATAAGACAAGTTTTATCTTTCGCGCTTTTGCTTCTCATTTTGCTGTCTTTTGGATGCACCGGCGGCGCCATTTATAAGGCAAATATGGAGACCGGTCCAAACCGTTTCGGGTGTGAAGGCGAGACGCCCAGCCCTTATCCGCCATACTGTCATCCACACCACTAAGCGATCAAGAGATGCATCTCTCCGGCACATGTCAACAAAACCTGGTACAGCCGGGGCCGAAAGAACCCAGCGGTTCTTTCGGCCCCGGCAAAGGATTTGAGCATTCAAAAATTGCAGAGGGACTTCCGCCGGGCAGTACTAGGTAACATGCTTCATTTGGATAGCATCCAATGGGCAGGCCTTAATGCACTCCCAGCATCCCATGCACATGTCTTGAAAAATTATCGGTGGTTCAAAAACACCATCTATCTGTTTGATAACTTTATGAGTGCAAGCCGATACGGCCACACAAACCCCCTTTCCAGGATTACATTTCCCGGGGTTGCACCTTTCATAATCCACCATCGCAAATGACTTTTTGGGTTGCAGACTCATTCTTTCATCCATCTATTGGCAATTCACTGACTGAAATTCCATACGCCAGCCGAGGGAGGTTTAAGCGGTAACCGTTTACCGCAAAGGATGCAGGGAGCGCAAAAAACAAGGGAAATTTTAAAACATGCTCTTTTCCCCTTTTTTGCAACATCTGCGGATATACAAATACAAGTGAACGGTTACCCTAAATATAACCCATATCGCCTGCGCCGACACGACGGTGTCTATTGGCGCGGCTTCAGGACGATGGAACTCCTCGCCAGGAGAACTATTCTAGTACAGGTGGGTGTTTCACCGGCTACACCTGCCATTGTGAACATATTTGTCGAGTTCCTGCCGCACAGCCTGACCAATCGCCTTCAGCAGGTATGGCTTGCGCACATACGCTCCTGCTCCAAGTCTCTGAGCTTCGCGAACCCTGTCGGTTTCTGAAAAGCCACTGGCAATGATCGCTTTCTGGCCTGGATGAAAAGCTAGAATCTTTTTGTAAGTATCCAATCCGTCCATGCCCGAGTCCATGATCATGTCCAACACCACAAGGTCTGCCTGGTGGGTTTCCAGATAAGCGACCGCCTCTTCCCCGCTCGGAACCGCCACAACGGTATAGCCCAATCGAGTCAGCATCAACCGGGCTAAATCGCGCTGCTCCCGGGCGTCATCCACCACCAGGATGTTTTCACAGCCCCGGTAAATGTCGAGAGACGGCTCTACAGGAAGCTGCAAAATGTTTCCACGGGAGGCGGGAAAGAACAAGGTAATTGTAGTGCCTTTTTCGGGAACGCTTTCCACATTCACGTATCCCCTGTGATCTTTCACCGTGCCCCAAACCACCGCCATCCCCAGGCCGGTGCCGCTTCGTCCCATCTTCTTCTTGGAATAGAATGGTTCGAATATCTTTTCCACATCCCCCGGCGGGATTCCCTCTCCATTGTCACTCACCGATAAAACCACATAATCACCTTCATCCACCTTTTCATAGCCCCCGATGGCGCTGTCGACATATTGATTTCTCGTTGAGACAGCGACAGCACCCTTTCCGTGGATCGCCTCGACGGCATTGTTGACCAAATTCATGATGGTTTTGGAGAGATGAACCGCAGACCCAGAAAGCGGCAATAGATTCGGTTCGAGATCTATAGTGAAATGGATGTCGGGATGGGACGATTTGAGTTGAATGTATTCCGGGCTGAGTAAGTAGTCATTGATGATGGAGTTCAATTCGAGAATGTCCCTTGTCACGATGCCACGCCGGGCCAGCGTCAAAAGGTCATTGACAATGGCTGCGGCTTTTTCACCCGATTGCTTGATGACCTGGATCGGCTTACGCAGTGGACTGCTTTCCGGCAGATCGAGCAGCAAGAGTTCGGGATAGCTTACAATACCGCTGAGGATATTATTGAGATCGTGAGCCACTCCACCGGCCAGAGTCCCAAGGGCTTCCATTTTTTCCGCTCTGTGCAGCCTGGCTTCAAGATCCTTTTTTTCGGACTCCGCTTGTTTTCTTTGGCTGATATCGTGTATGGATCCTATGGTTTTGACAGGGTTGCCCTGTTCGTCATATAAAACCATGGCGTTCAGCGAGCATGGAATACGGGCGCCGCTCCTGCTCCGCATCATCACCTCAAAATCGGCCAATCGGCCTTTTTGCAGCAACGCTCTCATCAACTGCTCCCTCTGGCCGGGATCATTATAAACCCTGTAAATGGAACGCCCGATCAACTCCTCGCGCTTGAATTGCAGGACCTTCTCAATTGAGGGACTGGCTTCCCGAATGACTCCATCAAAGTCTGCTTCGAAATAGACATCGACAATATTTTCAAAGATCCGGCGATACTTTTCTTCGCTTTCCCGCAAGGCTGATTCGACCTGTTTGCGTTCCTCAATTTCTTTACGAAGCTGCAGGTTGGAAACGGCTAGATCTCGCGTGCGTTCTTCCACCCGGGCTTCCAATTCATCCTTCTTCTTTTGAATTTCGCTTGTCAGAGCCTCGTTTTCCTGGAACGCGTTTTTCACGGCATCGAACCAGGGTCTCCAGTGTTTCGGCAATGCAGGTTTTAGGGCGAAAGGTTCATCAAGGCTTCGCGCCATAATGTAGCCGGCGAATTGCTCCGCGGGCACAATGAAAAAACGGTGGGAACTTATCAATACAACGATAACCAAGGCCGGCATCATTACCAGGATCAGGAGCAACCCGATGCTCGTATTTTCATTGATGGCCGTCCACTTGGATCTATGGGGTTCGAGGTAGACAAGCTGCCAGGGAGCCTTTTTCAGATGGCTCTTTAGGATGATCCCTTTTTCAGTCGCAGTGATCACCTGATCTGGAATACCGTCCAGGATGCCACCCGCTTTCATACCCAGGAGTTGAAAAGCCTCTCCCAGACCTTTTGTCCGTTTGTCGTGAGAGGAAATCAAAGTCGGATGAGCAACAAGCTGGTCTCGGTCGTTTATGACGAACATCTCTCCCCTGCCCTGGTGAAATCCCTTGACGATGGAATTAAGGAAATCCACGGTCAAATCGATTGCCACCGTTCCCGTGAACCGGTCTCCATCGTAAACCGGGGCCGCACAGGTGGTCATCAAGCCTTTTCCGTATTCATCAACATAGATTTCCGTCCAAAAGAGATCACGCTCCGGATTGTTTTTAGGCCGCCCGAACAGGTAAAACTCATGACGGTAGAGGTCTGGAGAAAAATTAAATTCCTGAGAAGGTATCCATGGGTAAATATTGACGAATCTATTGCCTGAAATATAGTAAATCCAGGCGGCATTCTTCAGTGAGCTCCCAATGGCATGGAAGTGGGGAGTGAGACGCAGCGCCATGTATACTTCACGGTAGAAATCACGGGACCGCTTATCAAGCGATCCCTCACCCGTAAGATTGCCGACCTCTTCTCTCCTCAAGGCCGGCGGTAATACATCCAGGTTGAAACTCTTCTCTGAAGGGTCTTCAACAAGAGAGGCAAAGGCCTGGGGCGGGATAGGTATTTCAAGTTGTCGAGATTCTTTCAAATCCGCCTCTGCAGATACCCTCAGGGCATCCACGAGCAGAGTGACTTCTGTCAACAAGCTATCGAGATGAGAGACCTTCTCATTGAAGTGATTTTGAAGAAGTTCCTTTTCATGTACCGTATTCAGCTTGTACTGATTGATGGCAAGAAAAATGAAAACCGCCATAAGCAATGAGAAGAGCAGAGCGATAAAGGAGGTGTAGCGCGCATGAAACCTGACAAAACTGCTATTGCCAATTGCCATGGGATTCTTTACCTTTTCACATTGATTTGAAATTTGGGAAGTCGGAACGTGCAGCGATAACTTGCTGGATGGTGCCGTTGGAAAATGGGAGAGAAAAATTCACAACAAAGATCGCTCTTTAGAACACGTACAAATTTGGCAGCCAATCCCGTTGAACGCACACTTAAATCCAATACAGTTCAGTTAAGCGGAAAATGCGGTCACTTAGCGTTTTTGATAGTTGCTGAAATGGCTTCAGCGCTGGCATCGCCGCATCGAAAATTATAATTGGATTCCTTACCTGAACTGTATTGCACTTAAATCATAAGGCACCGGCATTGTCAATCGATCGGCTTTCCTCAAGCAACTCTTGCGCCAGTGTCGCGAAAAGCAACGCAACATTTTTCATGATATTCAATTGACCTTGCCGAAGATATGGGAGCTGGCGATTTTGTTCGGATTCGTGCTGGACAAAAACTATCCGTTCAGTTTGCAACCGGTGAAAACCGGTATCCAGTGTTTTTAGTGGCTTACAAAACTCCTGGACCCAGGTCTCACCGGGGCAACGACTTTTTACAAATCCATCAAAATTACAGCTAAATTGGAGAGCTTACCCAAGTGGAAACCTCTGCGATGAATTCACCGGCATTCAATCCGTTTATCTAATTTCGGGCCAAAGTGGGCTAGGGCGAGATCGAGTTGTCTTCGCCAGTACGTGCTCTCTTGATGCGATCATAGGGATTTGGGCGAACTGCCGTCCTTTGTTCTTCAGTACTTCAATTCGATCCTCTGAAGAGAGGTATATGCTCTCGAATTTTATGGGAATAAAAGGCACGATTTGGAAAGAAACCGGCATCATTAAACCTGAATTGCTATGTGCGTGAGAAAAAATAAAAGCATGCCCTACTTCATGCAGCAGCGTGCGCTTGTCCAGATGTTTGACTACAATATATCGCCTGTATGTGTCGTCGATGCATCCTTCCCAGGCCCCCACGAGATTCCTTGTCAAAAGTTCTCCTGTCGTCCATCTGGTAAACCCAATGGCCAAATCAAATTCATACCCTTCGGTTGATCTTGCGAGTTCTTCGAGCATTGGGATAACATCTCGATTTTCCCATTGGATCCAAATATATTTTAAGGGAATGAACGTTATCCCAACCTGCTCACGGAATATCTCGGAACATTCCTGAAGAAATTGGTCTATTTGATCTCTGGTATGGCTGCCATCCGAAGCGACGAGGATTTTTAATTCTCTAACGGGCTGATTCTGAGCCATAAAGTCTGAATCATTCATTTGATTCTTCACGGTAGCACAAGCAGAAAGAATCAACAAAAAAACCAGTAATACATGGAGTCTCAATGTGTTCTTCATACCAGTCCTCCTTTCCAAATCCGGGATTCATCCCCTTCTAGAATTAGACAAGCCTGGACCACTTCACACACAAAGACAAAAAAGCCGGGCGACCTCTTCCAAGGCAACCCGGCTGTCTCCTCAAAGACCCGTGGCTTTCCGTCCCCACCTTACAATGGGTTTGGCTTTAGCTGTATCAAGGTATTGTTTGGCAAGTACAAAAACAAAAAGCCGGGCGACCTCTTCCAAGGCAACCCGGCTGTCTCCTCAAAGACCCGTGGCTTTCCGTCCCCACTTTACAATGGGTTTGGCTTTTCTCTTTCGTTTTAGATAGGCATTGTTACTACCACGTATATACATAAAGGTCATACGATTACAAGAAAAAAGATCCTGATTGCCATAATAAATTTTTTCAACATTCTTTATGAGCTTCGATACCCTCTACCCTGTGACATTTTCTATCATGCAGTACTTCGATAGACCGGCATCTTCCACCCATTCGATTTCCTACATAAAAATTCGTTTCTTCGGCTTTGGGTCTTCAGTCCGGCCTGCAAGAGCGGATCTGCCGCTTCGGTATTCCACCGTCACATCCCTATCTCGTTTGATTGCACCGCGCTTTTCGAGTCCCGAATATCCGCCGGTTTTGTCCGTCTCTTTATAACTGAAGGGACGGTTCTGGGATCTGGCATTTCTGCCGCGGCTTTCCCTCCCCCTGGCGTGCACGCCATCACGGATATTCTTCCGGTCACTCCCTTGTCTTTGCATGGGATACGCCGGCTCCAGACCGGGAATCACGCTCATCGGCAGGTTCTGTCCCATATAGCGCTCGATGCGGTTGAGGTAAGGCAGGTCCGCGCGGGAAGCAAAAGAAATGGCAATACCGGACTTCCCTGCACGGCCCGTCCGACCGATACGATGGACGTAATCCTCGGCAAAGCGGGGCAGATCGAAGTTGATCACATGCGTGATCCCCGTAACGTCCAACCCACGGGCAGCGACATCGGTGGCCACCAGCAGCCTGATTTTTCCGCGGCGCATGTTCAGCATGGTGCGATTCCTGGCATTCTGGGTCATATCCCCGTGAAGGGCCGCCGCAGAGTACCCCTGTGCGTTGAGGGCGTGGGCCAGACTGTCGGCATCCCGCCTGGTGGCGGAAAATATGATCGCCCTGGTCATAGTGCTGTCCGCGCAGAGATGCTGGAGCATACGGTTCTTATGGTTTAGATTGTCCGCCAGATGCAATCGCTGCTCTATCCTGTCATGCGTGATCTCACCGGGGGCAATCTGAATCCTTTCCGGATTTTTCATGAGCCCCTGGGCGAGTCTGGTCATTTCGCTTCCCACTGTGGCTGCAAAGAGAAGGATCTGGCAACTCTTGGGCACGGTGGACGAAATTCTTTTGACGTCATCAATAAACCCCATATCGAGCATACGGTCGGCTTCATCCATGACAAGCATTTCGAGTTGGGACAAGTCGATGCGGCCACGTTCCATATGGTCCAGGAGCCGACCCGGAGTTGCAACGATCATGTCCGGCCTTCGGGAAAGCCCCTTGATTTGTTCGCCAAAAGGCATGCCGCCGAAAATGGCGACACTTTTCACTCGCAGGTATTTTCCGTAGGTGCGCGTCGCCTGAGTCACCTGGTCCGCCAGCTCCCGGGTGGGAGTAAGCACGAGAACGCGGAGACCGGATTTGTGCCCTGGGTTATCCACGGACAACCTCTGGAGGGCGGGCAGCACGAAAGCGGCGGTCTTCCCGGTGCCGGTCTGCGCCGAGGCGATGATATCATGTCCCGCAAGGGCCTTGGGGATGGCTTCAGCCTGGACTTGAGTCGGTTTTTGATGGCCACATTGGGCGAGAGCTTTGAGAATGGGTGGTGCTAACTGCAGTGCTTCAAAAGACATAAAGTGTAAAATCCTTAATCCTTTCTGAATCAAAACCAGGCCGCTCCAGCGGTTCAAGGGAAATCCCATCGCTTGACGCAAAATGGCTTGCCTGAATCTTTGCGCCATAAACGCAGAAACGGAGGGTGAGAAACAGAAAATCATTCTGGGGTTGAGACTACCAGGCTGTAGAGGAAAACCCGCGCCACGAAAAGCGCTTGCGGCTACAACACAATTGAAAGGACTGGCATGAAACATCGTCGCCAACCAAATGTGCTGCCGTAGAGGAAAAGAAATCAAAAGGCAAGGGGTCAGTGATCGATGGAACTTAAATTTGCTAATGCAAAAAAGCGAAAACAGTCCGCAAAACCGTTTTCGTCGAGGTCTCAAACAATTAAGTTTTTATTATACAGCCACATCTTCAAATGACAATCTGTTTTTTAAAGCTTTCTGAAAAAGAAAACAAAAATCAAGTATTCGAGCAAGAAGCTTTTTAGCATTACTTCATTGCTCGCAAGGCTACTCCGGGCCATTTTTAAACGCGCCGGTGAAAGCTTTTGCTCTTCTCGACTTGCCTTTTTGTGTTTAGGGCTTATAATACTTTCCAGATTCAAGAAGTACGATATTTTGGGTTATTTGGGAAATCGGTCTTTCGCAATGAACAGAGCGCTTCCAGACTAGCTTCAAAGTAACGCACCGGTAAAAACAACATGTATCAAAAGATTTGAAAGGAATTGAAAATGGCGGAAGGCCGAGTGAAATGGTTCAATGATCAAAAAGGCTATGGATTCATCGCGGATGACAGTGGAAAAGAATTATTTGTTCATTTCAGCGCCATCGAAGGTGAAGGTTTTAAGAGCTTGCAGGAAGGCGACCGTGTAAGCTTTGATGAAGAAAGAGGAGCCAAGGGCCCTCAAGCCGTAAGAGTGAGAAAACTCTAGTAGAACTTTAAAAGATTCTATTAGCTTGCAAAGAATAGAAGAGCCGGAGTGAACCTCCGGCTCTTTGTTTTTGCGGAGCAGGATTCCGTAAGGGACAGCCCATCACTTTTCCGGTTCACGAAGCATGGCATTGGGATTCATATATGGATCCTGAACACACGTCCGGCAATAATAAAGGATCATAACTGTGCCACAACCATGCCCATGTAATTCAAGATGGGCACATTTCCGGCACAAGGGGATTCCACATCCCGAGCAGGTGGTGAAAAACTCGCGTTCTCCGCACATGCCGCATACCTTCTCGTCTTCTTTCGTTTGCATCGCCGGCTCCTTTCAAGCTTTGGCACTGTTCATGGGCACATCTATACTCGAAGTTTGAGGAGAAAAGAAATGGCAAGCCCAGGCATTGAGCCCGAACGCATTCAACAACTCAATGAGCGCAATGTTCAAAGGGGCGATTATGTCCTCTACTGGATGCAGCAGTCGCAAAGAGCTGAATATAATCATGCCCTTGAATATGCAATACAACGCGCCAACGATCTGGGTCAGCCATGCCTGGCCGCGTTTGGACTCATGGACTCATATCCCGAAGCGAACTTGAGACATTATACCTTCATGCTGGAAGGCCTCAAGGAAACACGGGAGACCCTGGCCGAAAGAGGCATACTATTGTTGGTGCGTTTCGGCAACCCCTTCGATATCGCCATGGACCTCGGGCGGAAGGCTTCCCTCATCGTGTGCGACCGCGGCTACCTGAGGCATCAGAAAGCCTGGCGGGAAAAAGTAGCCGAGCAGGCGCCCTGTCTTGTCATGCAGGTGGAATCGGACATCATCGTTCCAGTGGAAATAGTATCGAACAAGGCCGAATATGCGGCACGCACCATTCGTCCGAAAATTCAACGGCATATGGACTCTTATCTCAAGGAACCGGCTCCGACACCCCTGCAAAAAGGATCCCTCGGGATGCCTCTGGATGGAGTCGACCTCAACGATCTGCCGAAGATACTGGCACAACTCAAAATAGATCGAACGGTATCCCCTGTCAGCCCGCACTTTCCTGGAGGCGCCAGAGCCGCCAGGCGTTTTTTCCAGGAATTCCTGGAGCACAGATTCTCAAGGTACGCAGCCCATCACAATCAGCCCCAGACCGACGACGTGTCGCACATGAGCCCATATCTTCATTTCGGTCAAATTTCCCCTCTTTACCTGGCGCTTCGAGCCAGGAACGCACCCAACACATCCGATGAAAGCAGGGAAGCCTTCCTGGAAGAGCTTCTCGTTCGGCGGGAACTGGCCATCAACTTCGTTCACTACAACCCCGATTACGACGCCTTTTCCGGCCTCCCCGAGTGGGCAAGGCAGACCCTGCTGGATCATGCGGGCGATAAACGCGAGCACCTCTACACGCAAAGCCAGTTGGAGAGAGCCGCAACCCACGACGAATACTGGAACGCGGCAATGGAAGAGATGAAGATCACCGGCTATATGCACAACAGCATGCGCATGTACTGGGGAAAAAAGATCCTGGAATGGAGCCGCACTCCCGAGGAAGCTTTTTTGACCACACTGACCCTCAACAACAAGTACTTTCTGGACGGTCGGGACCCGAATTCATACGCCGGTGTGGCCTGGATCCTTGGCCTTCATGACCGCCCCTGGAAAGAACGCCCCATATACGGAAAAATACGCTACATGTCCGCATCCGGCCTGGAAAGAAAATGCGACATTCGGGCTTACGTGCAAAAGGTTCGGAAGCAAGTGGAGAAGCCTTCACAAAATAGCGCAGATTAATGCGGCAACCGGTATTCAAATCTATTGGGTCGGTTTCACCCCTCTCGCGGCTGGAAGCCGCTCCCAAAAAACCCGCAAAATTGAGGATGCAACTCCTTCCTGCAGCCGCTTCAAAAGAGCCGTACTCAATTAAATCTAACCACCTCTCATACTTTTCCTGGGTCCGCTCCGCCCCTTGAATTTAGATCTTCATGATGCCATGACCTTAATTTTCATGGCCATATGTTTTATGTTGACCCATATTCAATATACTGATAGATATCCAGCCAATTTATTTGCCAGAAGGCAATATATGTAGGTTTTCCATACAGAATGCACTGCATGAGGCCACGAAGGCTTTCAACCGCCGACAAGGGGGTTAAAAGCCTTCGTGGCCTTTTTGTTTTGGGGGGAGGGGAAATAAGGCTGCAAAATTCAAAAAAAGGGAGGATCAAAAGGTGCGTAAGCTGCTATGGGTTTTCATTGTGATCTTGCTGAGTACGGGAGCGGGTACTGTTTGGGCGGATGATTCGGAAATCCTCAGGGAATTGGAAGCCTTGAAGCGGAAAGTTCAGGAACTGGAGGCCAAGCTGAGTGAACAGGAAGCCAGGAGCGATTCTGTTTCTGCTCAGAAAGAATCCCATACTCCACCGCCCGTTCGTGGTGAAGAACTGGAAGCAATACGGAAAGGTGAACAAGAAACGGAAGGAACTCCCCAGCCCACCGCCGCGAACGAATCGGAGGGCACCCCTCTGCGCGGTGAGGAACTGAAAAGCATTCAGGAAACCATCAAGGAAAAGCTGGGCACATTGCGCATACATGGTGGAGCGGTGGGATACTATCAGGGACGCAATGGTGTAGACATTGAAGGCATGGACTTCAAAGACGCCAACGGAGCCGGTTTTGCTGCAGATCTCGAACTCACGTTCGAGCCTTTCAAGAATGGGGAATTTTTTATGAGGGCCCATGCCGGCGAGGGAGACGGTGCCGACAAGGACCTTTCCGATAACGGTGCACTCTTCGCCAATCTCAACACTATTGCAGATGACAATGTCGGTGATGAGGGGGTGAGTCTCCTGGAAGCGTTCTACACGCAGCAATTTTTTGAGAATCGTTTCTTCATTTCCATCGGCAAAACCGAGCAGGTCGTTTTCATCGACGACAACGCCTTTGCCAATGACGAATACACACAGTTTGTGGGAAAGCCTTTCGTCAACAATCCGGTATTCGACAGCGAAGACGAATATGCTCCCCTGCTGGCTTTGGGCGTCTCACCTCTAAAGGAACTGACATTCACTTTTCTCGTGCAGTCCTCTTCACGGCCCCGGCTCGAGGAGGATCAGCAAAAAAGCAGATATGAAGACATCTTCGATACCCCGTTCCTTGCAGGACAGATGACCTACTCGCCTGAATTCTGCGGATTAGAGGGCAACTACATATGGCTGGGGAGCCACCTATCAGCACCCGAATGTTGCAGGCGAAAGTACCGAGAGAGGTTGGGGAGTGGGATTGAGCCTGGATCAGCGCGTCCATGAAAAGGTGGGACTGTTCGCGCGCCTGGGATACCAAAACGACGAAGTCTACGAAGTCCCCTGGTTCTGGTCCGTGGGAAGCAACCTCAAGGGAATCATACCCTGCCGGGGCGATGACGAAATCGGTCTCGGAGTCGCGGGCCTCAAAGCCAATGACGATCTGAAACACGACGGAACGGAATATCATTTGGAAGCTTATTATCGCATCGCTCTATCGGAATATTTCGCCATAACCCCGGACATTCAGTATGTCATCAATCCACTGGGCAATGACAGCAACGACGACGTGGTTGCCGGCATGGTGAAAGGGCAGTTCAGCTTCTAGGGGAACTGGTGAATTCCAATAATCAATCCTTGTCTCTCATCAAACATGTGAGCTTCCGGCTACCGGGGCTCACATGCGTCCCATTGTTTGCAAGACTTATATTGGATATATCCGGAAAACATTCGCAAAGAAAATATTTCCCCGTTTTTCATGCAAAGCCAGTTGATTGAACGTGAGCAAAAGATTTATGCTTTATGTTAAACGCTACTTGCGAGGAGAAAACAGAATTGAGCAAAGATCAATACTACCTGCGTATCGCCCAGGCAGTGGCATCGGAATCCAAATGCCTTTCGAGGCAAATAGGAGCCATCCTGGTCAAGGACAAATCCATCATATCCACCGGTTACAACGGCCCTCCGCGTGGAGTTCCTCATTGCAACGAAAGGTATACCTGCGATGCCTATCTGCTGGAGAGCCTAGAAAAAGTCAACGGCCCGAGAGAATACGATACCACCATATGCCCGCGGCGGGCCATGGGGTTTGGAAGCGGCGAGGGGCTGCATTTTTGCATTGCAAGCCATGCGGAGGTCAACTGTATCAACAACGCAGCCAGGCAGGGGATAGCGACCTTCGGAAGTACCATGTATCTCTCGTGCGATATTCTTCCCTGCAAGTCCTGTCTCTGTGAAATCATCAACGCCGGAATTCAAGAAGTGGTCGTTGTCGAATACAACCCCTACGACAGAACCAGTCTTTTTTTGATCGAACACAGTGGACTGCGCATTCGGACCTATGAATGAAGGACGAACTGCGGCAGCGGCCGGGTTTCAAAGAAACCCAGGGCATCGCGGATTGGCGTGACATGTGAGGAATCAAGAAATGGTTTTCAAAATCAATCAAAAGCCTGCAAAAAGCTGAACACAGATGTCCCCATAGCACCCGATACCCAGCAGGTCAAAATTGGGATCCATAATGTTCTTGCGATGCGAAGGGCTTTCCATCAATGCCTCATGAAGGGATTCGGCAGGCAGGTCGCCCCTCACGAGATTTTCACCGGCATATCTAAAGTTGCAGCAGGATTTCAACATGTCCCATGCGGGATTCTTTCCGGTGCGGGGGTCCTTGTGAGAAAAGCGTTTGTTCTTGACCAGATACTTGGCACGCTCATACGCTTTTTGCGACAGACATTCATTCCACCTCAGCCCCCTGTTTTCCCGATGGACCAATTCAAAGAGCCTTCGCGCCGTATCTTGGCCGAGATCTCCCGTCATCTGCTGGGTTTCCCCAAAAGAATGACCGCGAGGATAGGCCGGAAGAGTCTTTGAATAGGCGCTGCAGGACAGGAGAATCCATGTTCCCAGGAGCATCACGGTAAAAACGATAAACGATTTTTTCATTTCATCAGTCTATTCCAAGAAATTGCACCGAAGACCCCATAGAAAAAGATAGCAAACCGGAGCAGCGCTTATATCACTCCAGCCCGGCGCAAGTCAATTGCAGCAAATGGGTGCTGAAACTTCATCCCAAAAGACCATGCGGTTGTTCTCCAAGATTCCCATTCCCTCTCATTTTGAGCAAAAACGCATCCCATCGACCGGAGCAGGTCCATTGAACATTGGGGTTGGAGTATTTATGGTATATTTCAGATGCAAAGCAATGTGAAAAATGGGAAACGCTCTTGCAAAGCGATGTTATTGATGAACCATGAGCTATGAACCACGAGCTTTTTTTCATATAGACATCCCTTGAGCCCCGGCGAATCCGTATATCCGTATTTTCTGGGGAAAGGCATATCCGATGAAAAAAATATCCCTCCTTTTCATGCTTTTATTATTGCTCGCCGTCATGACGCCAAGCCACTCTTTCGCTTTCCGGTGTGGAACACACCTTGTTCATATCGGTGACCGGAAATGGGAAGTCTTGCAAAAGTGTGGACCTCCAGACTTCACGGAAGTATGGGAAGAAAAGCGTCTGGAGCGGGTTTTCGGCGTCCCTTATGGAAACTGGGACAGTTCTCTTCAAACCCGCATCCCTTTTGGCGCCGTCGTTTATGTCCTCATTGAAGAATGGGTCTATAGTTCCGGACCGACAAGATTTGTACGCATACTGCGTTTTGAAAACAGCCAGCTCGTAGATATTTACACGGGGGATTATGGATTTTGAGATTTGCATCGGCTGTTTCGGTCCACCCGTTTTCCCTTCCGTTTTGCAACCTAAGTACCGTGGTATTTCACCGCCAATCAGAGTTCTTTCTTGACCCTTTCCAGGACCTTCTCCAATTCCCCCTTGGGATATGCCTTTGCGGGCCATGAAGTGAAAAAACCGTCTCCCACGCTTCTGGGAATCAGGTGAAAATGAACATGATCGATGAGTTGCCCCGCTGCCCGATAGTTGTTCTGAATCAGATTGAGCCCATCCGCTCCCATCCCGCGATGAATCGCCCTGGCCACCTGCCTGGCCACTGCAATGCAGGCGTGCAATTCTTCGGGCGGGGCTTCAAAGAGAGTGGCGTAGTGGTTCTTGGGAAGAACCAGTGCGTGGCCCGGGTTGATGGGGTTGATGTCCAGGAAGCTGATCACCCGGTCGTCTTCATAAAGTTTAGCACACGGGATTTCACCTCGAACGATTTTGCAGAAAATACAATCCGTCATGTTGCCCTCCCGACAAAAGGCCGGCTGTCATGGTTTATGGCTCATGGTAACGGTATTTTTCAAGAGCCTTTCCTGCCTTCCCTGTTGCCTTGCATCTCTTTGCCGTTTCTTTATCTTTCGTTGTGACCACTCCGTTCATGGAGGTCGGTGAATGGATATTTTGCCCAAAAGAGAGAAATATGGATTCACCCGCATCCACCGGGAACAATTCATGTTGAGGAGGCAGAAGATCGTTGGTAGAGTACCAAAGAAGAGGGAAGCTGTAAAGTTTCGCTGTTCATGGGATTTTTTTAAGGAAAGGAGGGTTCGCTTATGCAGGTAGTGGGCATTTACGGATCGCCCCGCAAGGGGGGAAATACCGATCTCATGCTGGACGCATTTCTTGAGGGAGCCGCAGCCGCCGGGGGCGATATCCAGAGAATCTACGTGCGTGACCTGAACATCAAGGGGTGCCTGGGGTGCGGGCACTGCGATAAAAAGGGAACCTGCATACAAAAAGACGATATGACCGGGCTCTATCCGATCCTGGAAAACGCTCCCCGCATCGTGGTGGCCTCCCCCATTTACTTTTACGGGGTCACAGGACAGCTGAAGCTTCTGATAGACCGCTCCCAGGCATCCTTCATGCTCCAGGACCTGGCTAAAAAAGAAGGCCGGGAGCTGGCTCCGCGAAAGAGTCGAAAGGGGTTCCTCCTGAGTGCAGGGGCAACAAGAGGGAAGCGCCTTTTCGAGTGCGCGATTCTCACAGCTAAGTACTTTTTCGATGCTCTGAACATGGACTACGCCGGGGAACTCTGCTTCCGGGAACTCGATCAAAGGGGAGCCGTCCTCAAACATCCCACCGCTCTCGATGAATGCCGCCGGGCGGGGGAAGCATTCCTGGCACAAGACTGACCTCGAAGGAAGTCAGCCTCTCGGAAATCACGGAAGATCCGTCATCCCGCAGGCGATTTCAGCGAAGGGGAACAAACACTGGCGATCCAGAGTCCCGATGTATTCCTCCACGCTTTGCAATTTCTGTACACGCAGAAAGAGCTCCATCCCCCGAAGGATCTCTGCGGTTACCGCCGGCTGAATGAAATTGGCCGTGCCCACCTGGACGGCCCTGGCTCCCAATAGAAGGAATTCCAGCGCGTCCGTCGCAGTGGCGATGCCTCCAATGCCGATCACCGGGCAATCCACGGCCTGCAGTACTTCGTATGTGCAGCGCAGGGCAATGGGCTTGACGGCCGGCCCGGAAAGTCCGCCGAAAATGTTGGCCAGTTTGGGTCGGCGGGTGAAAATATCCACCGCCATGGCCGCCACGGTATTGATGCAAGAGAGCATATCGCTCCCTGCCCCTACCGCCGCCCGGGCGATTTCTCCAATATGGGTGACATTGGGAGTCAGCTTGGTGATGAGGGGAAGCGTCGTGGATCGCCGGACCGCATCGACCACGCGGGCCGCCATGGCGGGGTCGGTCCCGAAAATCATCCCGCCGCTTTTTACATTGGGACAGCTGATATTGATTTCAAGCGCGACGATCCCCGGCACGCCGTCCAGGCGCGCCGCCAATTCCGCGTATTCCTCCAGGGTATTCCCGAAGATATTCACGATCACCGGCACGTGGCGGTCCCTCAGATACGGCAGCTTGGACTCCAGGAAAACATCCACCCCCACGTTTTCAAGCCCGATGGCGTTGATCATCCCCGCCGCGGTTTCCACTAGGCGGGGAGGAGGATTCCCCGGGCGCGGAGCCAGGGAGATGCCCTTCACCACCACAGCCCCCAGTTGGGTCAGGTCCAGAAAATCGGCGTACTCTTCCCCGTAGCCGAAGGTGCCCGAAGCCACCATCACGGGATTCCTGAGCCGCAAAGGCCCTAGCTGTACAGAAAGATCGGGGGCGGCGCCCCGTGCGTCTGGATTTTGTGCCATTGAATGGATTCCGCTCCAAATATGGGTCCGTCTTTACAGACATGTACGTAGTGGTCCGCCGTGGAACCTGCCGGTGCCGAAGCGGGCAGTGCGCACCCGAGGCAGGCCCCGATTCCACAGGCCATCAGAGATTCCAACGAAAGCTGGGAAGGAACCCGGTGTTCAAGAGCCCACCTCGCCACGTGATACTGCATGGCGAGAGGCCCGCACGCATAGAGGACGGAAGGTTTTATATGCTTTTCTTCTGCCGTTTTTCGGAAAAGATCCGTGACGAAACCGTCATACCCCAGGCTGCCGTCGTCCGTACCGCGGTAAACCGAAATTCCGAGGTCTTCCAGGTCGCTTTCCGGGAGGAGCTCCCCGGCGGAGCGCGCTCCGTAGAAGAGATGGATGTCTCGAGCTTCGAGCGTGCCGCGTGAGGCCAGGAGCCGGTGAATGAGTTCACAGAGGGGAGCGATTCCTATGCCGCCGGCGACGATGGCGACGGGGCTGCCGGCATTTCGAGGCAGTTGAAAGCCGTTTCCAAGTGGGCCGAGGAGATTCAAACGTGTTTGCGGAGCGCACCGAGATAACCACCACGTGCCCCGCCCCACAACCCTGTAGAGCACCTCGATGTTCCCCTCACCGGGATGGATGCGATGAAAGGAAAAGGGGCGCCGCAAAAGGGGGTCCATACCCTCACGCACCTGAAGCATGAAAAACTGCCCGGCACAAGCCGCTTCAGCCATCCGTCCGGCCCGAAGCCTCAGACGGTAGGTCTGCTGCGCGACCTCCCGCTGCTCCAGGATAAGGGCTTCTTCCAAAAACTTAGACATGGAATGTATTCCTTAAAAATGACATGTGACACAAGCGCGATTTACGATTTCCACCCCACTACAGCCGCCAGGCGCCCCGTTGTGCGCTCCCCGCGATAGGAAAAAAAATGATTCGTTTCACACACGGTGCACCGCCCGGCCGCCTCGATGTTTTCATCGCGCAATCCGGCCTGGATCAATTGATCGCGGCTGATGGCCCAGAAATCAAAATAATCGGCCTTCACCTGATAGCGCCAGAACGCAGTGGGCAGTTCCTTCCGGTAGTTCTTGAATTCGGCACAACAGGGCCCCAATGAAGGGCCGATGGTTGCCAGCATATCTTCGGGGCGGCAACCGTAATGGTCATGCATGCATCGGACGGTTTTTGCCGCCAAATTGCATACACTCCCCCGCCATCCGCTGTGGATGTTGGCAATCACCCGCCTGACGGGATCCACCAGAAAAATAGCCTGACAGTCCGCTACCTTGATCATCAATCCCACTCCACGAAGCTGCGTCATGAGGGCGTCTCCGGGAGGAGTCACCCGCACGGGTGGCCGCTCTTCGGCGCTCGACAAGGCATCTTCATCGATCACATGGATGGTGTCTCCGTGCACCTGGGGGCCGGCAACGAGTTCCTTCAAACCCAGTTCGGTTTTGATGCGCAAAAGATTTTCCCGCACGGCATCTTGAGAATCCCCGATATTCCAGGCTGCATTGAGAGATGCAAAGGGAGGAGCGCTCACACCTCCATGGCGGGTGAAAACCCCATGCACCAGGCCCGAGATCCGGGAAAGGTTTTCGAAGGTATGCCGGACGACGCCTTTATCTGCTTCCATAAAACACATGACTCAATCGATCTTCAAGGGTAAAGTGTTTGACGTTTCGGTGATTGTCGATGGCCGCAAGCGATCGCCCAACCCACGATGAGCAAACTGGGAGACCGGCGGGCCAGCAGTTCATTGCTTAACGCCAATTTCGAATTAGAGCAAGTTTTATTGCAGAGGGGATGCCTTGACAGGATCGAGCCGGAGGATCGCCGGCTTTATTGACAACACCATGGCAACACTTAGCTTGGTACAAAAAACGGTTGTTCAGGAATGATCGGATAAACAAGGAGAAGCTGCTCATGTCCCAGGTGAAAGAGCATATGATGGTGACCATAGAATTCAGCATACGTACGACAAGCCCCCATGGGGAGGTTGCCGAACTGCCCCCACAGACGTCACGGTTTGTTTTTGGCATAGACGCGCAGTACCCCTCGGTCGAAAGCGCCTTGCAGAATAAAAAATGTGGGGACCGTATCCATGTATATGTCCCCCCTGAAGAATTGTACGGCCATCACGATCCGTCGCTGGTGCGCGAACTCCCACGAAAGGATTACAAGCAGACACGCCTCGCCGAAGGGAAAATGTATCGCGAGATGAAAAAGATGACCCTGGTGCAATTTCTGGTGAAAGAGCTCCGGGACGATGTCATCGTGGCCGATTTCAACGACCCGAGGGCAGGCACATCGGCCGAATTTGACATCTTAATCAAGGATATACGTGGAGCCAGTCCGGAAGAATTGCGACCCTCCTGCGCCCGCGGCCCGGAAATCATGGCCGAATGATTCACGACGCAGCCATCGCTTCGCGCCGATAAGCTCCATCATATCCATTGCAATGGATGCATCTTATTCCGCACCGGCCGATGAATTCATTGACAACGCAATGTTCATATGTTACCAAATTGAAATTCGAGATCTTTCAAATATAAAGGGAAAGATCAACCACAGCAATGGGCGACTAGCTCAGTGGATAGAGCGTTGGTCTCCGGAACCAAAGGTCCCGAGTTCGATCCTCGGGTCGCCCGCCAAGGAAAATCAAGGGCTTAGCCAAATTGGTTGAGTCCTTTTTTATTTATCCCCAACACTATCCCCAACACGCCCGCCCAAAATACCCTTCAAGAGGAAAAGCGAGCCAATCGAAATTCAGTTTTTAAAGAGCACGATTTTTTTAAATGAACCACCACACCCTCAGTGCAAAAACCGCAAAAAGTGTGAGGCCATGCTTGCTGTTTAACTCAGCCCGGTGGCTGTTAACCACTAGGTTGATGGTTCGAGTCCGTCCAGTTGAATCAAGAAAATCAGTGATTTAAGAGACAATCCTAAGCCCTTTTTCGTTGTGTCTTGCAATAAGCTCCAACCCTATTTCCAACTGATTTGAAAAATCCAACCATGTACAGCTACTCGCCACAAAACGTTTCATAAGAGAAAAAGGGCCCACGAGTAATGACAGCAACAAAAGTATGATCCCATTTCAGTACGAAACCAAAAATATTCGACTCAATCAGGATGGCAAAGGGAGATCTTGGAGGAGGGGGCGGACGTTTGCGATGAACAGGGGATCATGAGCAGTCGGAACGGCATAGCTCACGTCGATGATGTTATGGCACACAATGACCGAGTCCGTCGGTTTGCAGTGTAAAGCAAGCTTCCTTTTACGGTGTTTTAAAGCCATACTCAGACATGGATTGACCCGAGAAAGCGGCTAAGATACCCCAAACTTAAAGCCGTTTTCGTGAGGAATGAGAACAAGCCTCTAGACAGTGTGGTAATTGCCCTGAGAATGGCTTCAATTTGTCAGTTGACCTCACTATGATCTGGCAGAGAATATGGCGCCCCCAAAATATAGCGCTGAGGTCAGCGCATTTCCAAGAAGAAAACTCTGGGATCTCCTGATTGACAATGTTGCACTGCAGGAGCATAAAATTTAGCTCCGCGATATGATCCGTCGCCTTCTGGGAGGCACGGATGCTCCTCGCTCACCATTCCAAAGGGGCATATCTTTTGAGACAATGGCAAGCTGTGAGAGCCAAAACTCTAAAGATATATAGCTGGAAAAAAAATGAAAAATCGCATTAATTATGGATCGGCGTTTCAAAAGAGAGCGACATCCCGATAGAGACTTCTCCATCGGCTATGCATCATTGAACGTTATTACTGAGAATCACCCAATGTGCCGAGACATGCGGGTCTATGGGGCTACTTGCCAGATCGATTGCTCAAAAAAATGGAGGTAAGACAATGCAACTATTGTTCGACATTTTGACTGAGTTGGATCGACAGGAAAGAGACGATTTCACTAGTTGGTTCGCGAGCCTGAGCCTGAAGGAACGTGAAGCTGTGACATCCGCATTCGCATCAACCACTGTAGATCAAGACACTTTTTAGAGCCTATCCAAAAACCTACCTCGGCAGCGGACACCCCCCTTGGTCCCCCCTCAAGGGGGGACCAAGGGGGGTGTCGCAAAGTCCACAGGTCGTTTCTGGATAGGTTCTTAGTATTCCTGTCCAAAATCGTATCGCGTTGTTCCTGACAAAGAAGAATCCGGTCGAGGCGCTCATCGATAATATTGACAGTCTCATTGATGAAACCGGGATTACGCAGTCCAGTGAGAATTTCCGAAAGAAAGCGGAGAAATGGGCGAAAAAGAAATGGCAATTAGAGAAGCCAAGCGAGAACATTTGGTTGCATCAGTGATCACAAAATGTGGGTTGAGAAACTCATGTGATCTAACATGAGTGGAGGGCGAGATGGAGAAAATCGGTGAAGTGAGGACATGTGCTCATTGCTACGGTACTGGTAAATGCAACTGTCCAAGCTGCACTGGTAATGCTTTAAGTTCGAAATCAGTGATCTGTTCGGCATGTGGTGGCAAAGGTAGCGTATGGATTGGCCCAGAGAAAATTTACATTAAGAGCGATAAATAACAGCGAATTCGGTCGAAACAGATGGGGACTTTTTTATATTCTTTCACCTCTGGTCATTTCTTAAAACGATAGGGTGTTGCTGTTCCGATTTTTGAGAGTATAGGCACCCTCGCCTGATTTTTGATGAAAATCGCGTGAATCGCTGTGGGCTTGGATTGCCTTGGATGTATGCGGCAGAGAAGCCCTTCTCCTAACCTTCGATGTGAGTGGTTTGATGCAGAAGACAGTTTTTGCTCCTGGTGCCAGGGTCGTGATTCGCGATGCTGAGTGGTTGGTCCGGAAGGTGGATCGGACTTCTACGGGAGGACAGGCCCTCTCGGTAGTCGGTCTTTCCGAGCTGGTAAGAGACAAGGAAGCTATCTTCCTAGATGAAATCGATAAGAACATTCAGGTTATGGACCCGACCGACACCGAACTGGTTTCGGATGGCTCCAACTATTACAGGGACTCCCTCCTTTACATGGAGAGCCTGCTCCGGCAAACCCCGCCAACGGATGAAAATCTCTACATCGGCCATCAGACAGCCATGGATGTCGTCCCTTATCAGCTTGACCCGGCCATTCAGGCATTGAAGCAGCCCCGCCAACGAATCTTGATTGCGGATGCTGTCGGGCTCGGGAAAACCATCGAAGTTGGTATTCTCCTGACTGAGCTGATCAAGCGAGGCCGAGGCAAACGAATTCTCGTTCTGACCGTCAAGAGCATGCTCACTCAATTTCAGAAAGAGCTTTGGAGCCGTTTTACCATTCCCCTCACCCGGTTGGATTCGATTGGGATTCAACGGATTCGCTCCCGCATTCCGACCAACCACAATCCATTTTTCTACTTCGACAAATCCATCATCTCCATCGATACTCTGAAGCAGGATATCGAGTACCGGACCTACCTGGAAAACTGCACTTGGGACATCATTGTGATCGATGAAGCGCACAACGTGGCCGAACGGGGCTCGAATTCCCTCCGATCCAGGCTGGCAAAGCTTCTCTCTTCCCGTTCCGATACCCTCATCATGCTTTCTGCCACTCCCCATGACGGCAGACCCAAGGCATTCGCCAGCCTCATGAACATGCTCAACCCGACCGCCATCGCTGATCCTGAACAGTACGGCCCGGAGGACATCAAGGGGCTGTTTGTCCGCCGATTCAAGAAAGACATCAAGGACCAGGTGAAGCAGTCCTTCAAAGAGCGGAAGATCAGCAAGGCAAAGTGCCAGGCAACGGCCCTTGAGGAGGAGGTTTTTAACACCTTTGCCGAGTTGAGCTTCACTAAAATCGACCAGCGTCGGACGGCTGGAAAACTCTTCAAGACGACTCTGGAAAAGGCCCTGTTTTCAGGGCAATCGCATGACTTTTATTTTCCGAGCAAGACCTTAGCCAGATAGCGGTTATCCCAGCCCGCTTTGAGGCGTTTGTTTTTCACCCCGACTTTAGCTGTCTTTTCTTCACGGAGGAGATTCAAAGCAATATGGCGCAAGAGGGCAAGGTTTTCTGGAGCATGATCTTTCCTGACCCTCGACTCGTCTTCTCGAAACGCTACGTCGAGAACCCAGTGGCAGGAGTTCTCGATTCCCCAGTGAGAGCGCACGGCATTGGCAAAGAGCTTGGCGTTGTTTTCGATGCTCGCGATGTAGTATCTGCACTCGATTGTGGTTTTCTCATTTCGGGTCACCTCGGAGAGGACGGCTCCAATGGTTTGAAGCCCTTTCCATTCCTCAGGATTGGGGAGCTGATTCAGAAGGGAAGTTGTGAAATAGGAGCGAACCTCATGGCGACCGTGACCGCTCTCCTCCGTCTGGAGGAAATCAAAGTCCGGGCCATCCAGGTCCTCTTGCTTGGCCTCGGAGAAGGTCTTTTCCACCGCATCGAGCAGAGTGCCCTGGTTTCCTTTCAGCCCCAGCACGTAATCGCCTCCCTGCTCGACGATCTGTCCGGCGATCTTCTTCTGGCAACCCATGGCATCGATGGTCACGATGCACCCATGGACATCGAGGACCTTGAGAAGCTCCGGGATGGCAGTGATCTCATTGGATTTCTTCTCCGTTTTTACCTGCCCCAACACCAGTCGGTTCCTATTGGCCCAGGCACTGACCATGTGGATGGCCGCAGTGTTGGACTTGGAGTCGTGGGAGCGGCGCAGCGTCTTTCCGTCAATGGGTACAATCTCTCCCTCACAGATCTGGACAACCGATTGGATCCAGCTTACGAAACATTCTTGGAATTTCTCGGGGCGGATCAGGGAAAACACCCGGCCAAAAGTATCATGAGAGGGAATCCCATTGGGGAGATCAAGGAAAGTGCGCAGCCATTTGAACTTGGCTTTTCCAAAATCAGAGATCCCCATCCAGTCGTCGGCCCCGCAGATAGTACCGCAGATGGCGATAACGAGGATGTCGATCAGCTTGTGGCGAATCTTTTTAGTGTGTTTCCTTGGGTCTTCCAGCTCGGAGAAATGTTCCATGATAGTCCCTGCTCTCATCGTTCCTCTCAAATCTTTTCTGATTAATGTCAAGGACTATCTCTATACAACAACGAAGCGGAGAATGCAGCTATTAATTTGATTTCACAACGAAAGTCATGCGATTGCCCTGGCCCTGTTTTCGAGTCCGGCAGCATGCCTCCAGACCATCAAGAACCGTATCCATCGACTGAAGAATGAAAACGATCCGGCATTTGACGGCGACATAGCCTCTCTTGAGGAATTGGCCGAGGTCTTGGGCAAGATCGGCCCGGGTGATTTCAGCAAGTACCAGAAGCTCTTGAAGGTTATTCAGGACAAGAAAAGTGGACTCGGCTGGGACGGGAAAGACCCGCTGGACAGGCTGGTTGTCTTCACCGAGCGGATCGAGACGCTGAAGTTCCTCGAAGAGAACCTGAAACGGGATCTCAAATTGAAGGAGAATCAGATCACCATCCTCCATGGCGGGCTCTCCGATATCGAGCAACAGGACATCGTGGATTCCTTCGGGAAAGAAGAAGCCCCGATCCGGTTGCTCCTGGCTTCCGATGTTGCATCGGAGGGCATCAACCTCCATTTCCTCTCTCACAAGATGATCCATTTCGACATCCCCTGGTCCCTCATGGTCTTCCAGCAGCGCAACGGCCGCATCGACCGGTATGGGCAGGAGCGGGAACCGACCATCGTCTACCTCATGACCGAGAGCCGAAATGAAGATATTCAGGGAGATACCCGGATCTTGGATCTCCTCATCGATAAAGATGACCAGGCGGTGAAAAACATCGGTGACCCGTCGGCTCTCATGGGAGTTTACGACATCGAGCTTGAAGAAAACATCACGGCCAAAGCCATCGAGGATAACCTCACTACCCAGGATTTTGAGTCCAGGCTGCAGGCGGCCGCCGTTGATCCCCTGGCAATCCTTTGGGGAGAAGAAGAGGTACCGACCGGACAGGCAACGGATGAATCGAAGCGGCGCATGCCCTCTCTCTTCCCGGATGATTTTGCCTACCTCAGGGAAGCCGTGGACTATATCCGGCGGGTCCAGCCTGTTCAGGCCGAATTCGACGACGAGCAGAAGACCGCCAATATCACGGCCCCCGCTGAACTGGAAAACCGGTTCAAATTCCTGCCGCGAGAGGCTTGGCCGGAGGATGGGCGATTCGTTCTTTCTGCCGACCGCAAGGAGATCATGAAGGAAATCAAGCGGAGTCGGAAAGAGGAGAAGGTTTGGCCCAAAATTCACCTCCTCTGGGAACAGCATCCCGTAATGAACTGGGTAAACGATAAAGTTGTGGCAGCCTTCGGCCGCAATCAGGCTCCTGTCCTCAACCTGAACGGAGGCCTCCAGCCGGGCGAATCGATCTTCATCATGTCAGGACTCGTTCCGAACCGGAAAGGTCATCCCCTTGTCCATCGATGGTTCGGCATTCAGTTCATCAATGACGCGTTCGTTTCCATCATCGATATGGAAGATGTGCTCAAAAGGACCGAAATCCACCGGAAGCAATACCCGAATAAAGGGGTGGAAGTGGACACCTCATCGCTAAAGAAGCTGATTCCTCTGGCGGTCGAGAAGGCCTACGAGTGGATGAAGGTCCGACGTGACGCATTCGAGGAGGTCATCAACGAGAAGCTCGATGCGCAGTACAAGGAACTTGAGCGGCTCAAAGCCAGAAAGTACACCCAGCTTGAATTCCGGTTTTCACAAAACGGGTCTGCAGCACAGATCGTTTTGGATCGAAAGGAAAAGGAGCAACGGGAGATCGATCGGATCTTCGATGAGTACCTGGACTGGATTCAAGAGACGATGACCACGGAGAAGCTCCCGTACATCCGCGTGGTTTCCGTCTTGAAGGGAGGCTGGTAGATGGCTCTCGATCTTACCGGAATCAGTAATGAAAACGAATTCTACACCCAGCACTACCTGAGCGTGATCCTCGAAAATGATCTGAAAAATCTCTTCTCCACCTGGAGCAAGCTCGAAGAAGAAGAGAACATACAGCCCCCCTACGCCAAACTCGAAAAACTGGCCCGACGGTATTTCACGTTTAGAAGTCAGCTCGAGAAGTTGAGAAACCCTGAGGAGATCCTGGAGGTCCAGCACGAGTTCTTCCCGATGCTCCTGGAATCTCTTGGCTACCCCTATGCCCCCGTGGTGAAGGAACTGGATACCGGCGAGCTTTTGCCCCTGATCTGCGAGATCAAAAAGAAGAGCGGAGCTCCGGAGCTGTGGGCCATCGAGACCGTCCGCCAGTCAGAGGAAACCGTTGACCCCCTCGACCTCTGTCTTGCCCAATGTCAGTACAATGGTGTTGAATCCGACAAGATGCTGCTACAGGACTGCCTGGCCGACCTGGTGACCAAGAAGATTTTCACCCAATCAGAGCCCCCCAGATGGATCATGCTCTTGAGCCATTTCAATGTGGTCCTCCTGGATCGATCCAAGTGGAACGAGAAAAGATTTCTGCGATTCGATCTGCCGGAAATCCTCGGGCGAAGAGAAGCATCCACCCTACGAGCTGTCGCGGCACTGCTTTCCAGGGACAGCACCTGTCCGCAGGACGGGATCTGTCTGCTCGATACTCTGGATGAGAGCTCCCACAAGCATGCGTTTGCCGTTTCCGAAGATCTGAAGTATGCCGTTCGTGAGGCCGTGGAGCTTATTGGAAACGAGGCCGTTCATTACCTACGGAACGTCAAGGAAGGGATCTACGGAAAGGAATACTCGGACAAGCTGACCAGGGAGTGTCTCCGATACCTCTACCGTCTTCTTTTTCTCTTCTATGTAGAAGCCCGGCCGGATCTTGGCTATGCACAGATGAAAAGTGAGGAGTACCGTACCGGGTACAGCCTGGAATCCTTGCGCGACCTGGAATTGGTTCCACTCACCACCGATGAGTCCCGAAACGCCTTCTTCATCCATGAATCGCTTCAAATCCTTTTCAATTTGGTCTTCAACGGGTTCAGTCCGCAGCAGCTGGCGACAACTTCAGGCAAACCCGTCTTTCGTATGCAGCCGCTGAAAAGCCATCTGTTCGATCCGGCGAACACCCCTCTCCTGAGCCGGGTCAAATTCCGAAGCTTTGTGTTGCAGCGGGTCCTGGAACTGTTGTCCCTCTCCAGGCCAAAGGGAAACAGGGAAAGGAGGGGCAGAATCAGCTATGCCCAGCTCGGAATCAACCAGCTGGGGGCCGTCTATGAGGGTTTACTCTCCTACAGCGGCTTCTTTGCCGAGACCGATCTCTATGAAGTCAAGAAGGCCGATGCCCCATACAACGATTTGGATCCCGCCTACTTCGTGAAGGCAGAGGACCTCTCCAAGTACGAGGACAACGAAAAGGTCTTCAATGACGACGGCACCTTGAAAATGTACCCGAAGGGGACCTTCATCTATCGATTGGCCGGACGAAACCGCGAGAAGTCCGCGTCTTATTACACCCCCGAAATCCTCACGCAATGCCTCGTGAAGTATGCCCTCAAGGAACTGCTCAAGGACAAGAAAGCCGACGACATCCTGCAATTGACCGTCTGCGAGCCGGCCCTGGGAAGCGGGGCGTTCTTGAACGAAGTGATCAACCAGTTGTCCGAAGTGTATCTCAAGCTCAAACAGCAGGAAACGGGGCAGATCATCGCTCATGATGCCTATGTAAGAGAGAAGCAGAAGGTCAAAGCCTATATTGCGGCCAATAACGTCTACGGGGTGGACCTGAATCCGACGGCCGTGGAACTGGCTGAAGTGTCCCTCTGGCTCAATACGATCTATGATGGCTCCAGCGTGCCCTGGTTCGGAATGCAGCTGGCAACCGGCAATTCATTGATCGGTGCCAGAAGGCAGGTCTTCTCGGCCGACTTGCTGGAGAAGAACCGAAAAGGAAAGCAGACGTGGCTGGATGTTGTCCCTGAGAGGGTTCCTCTGAATGAGACCCGACCACCCAAGACGGTCTATCATTTCCTGCTGCCGGATAACGGGATGGCCCATTACACCGACAAGGTGGTCAAATCCATGGCCGAGGAGGAACTGAAGAAGATCAAGGCCTGGCGAAGCAGCTTCATTCGACCCTTTTCAGAAAGTGAGATTCAAACCCTTTCACGGTTGTCCCAGGCCGTGGACAGGCTTTGGCTGAGGTGTGTACAGGACCGCCGGGCCGTCCGGAGTGAAACGAGGGAAAACCTCACTGTATTCGGCCAAGATGGGGCGGCCGGTCAAAAGACCCCCCTGAGCATCCAGGCGAAGGACAAGCTCTTCGGTGAAAAGATACTCTCCCGGGGGATGCGCCATTCCAGTGCCTACCGGCGACTGAAAATGATCATGGACTATTGGTGTGCCCTCTGGTTTTGGCCCATCGAAAAAGCGGACCTCCTGCCGAGCCGGGATGAGTACCTGATGGAGCTGTCCGCCATCCTGGAAGGGAGCGTCTACGATCCCGTTCCCATGGATGGAAACCAGGTCCGGATGTTCCCGGCGGGTGAGCAGCGACCGAAGCAGCTCAAGACTATGGACCAGTACGGGTTTGTCGATCTGGACAACCTCTGTAGAGAGTTTGAGCGGCTGAAGCTTGTGGCAGGTTTGGCCGAACAATACCGGTTTCATCATTGGGAGCTGGAATTTGCGGACTTGTTCGCCGAGCGTGAGGGTTTCGATTTGGTCGTGGGAAACCCGCCCTGGATCAAGGTGGAATGGAACGAAGGGGGCGTCATGGGCGACGCTGAGCCGTTGTTTGTCCTCAGATCGTACACGGCCCCGCAGCTTGCAGGGCTCAGGAAGGAGATCTTGGGGCGACACAACCTTCGAAGCGGCTACCTGTCCACATTCGAAGAGGCGGAAGGAGTACAGAACTTCCTCAACGCCCTGCAGAACTACCCATCCCTCAAGGGCATGCAAACCAACCTGTACAAATGCTTCCTCCCCCAAGCCTGGATGATTGGAAGAAGTACGGGCGTTTCTGCCTTTCTTCATCCCGAAGGGATCTACGACGACCCCAAGGGAGGGGCATTCAGAAATGCCGTCTACGGTAGACTCAGGCATCATTTTCAGTTTCAGAACGAGTTGAAACTTTTCTCGGACGTCGATCATCATGCGAAATTCAGCATCAACGTCTACGGCGAGTGCCGTTCCAATCGGGTCGGCTTTTCCCACATTGCCAACCTCTTCATCCCGGCCACAGTGGATGGTTGTTTTGAACATTATGGGAATGGTCCGGTGCCCGGTATTAAGGACGATGCCAATCAGTGGAACGTCACCGGCCATGCCGCCCGTATTCTTCAGGTAACGGACAAAGAACTGGCTCTCTTTGCCGGTCTGTACGATACGGAGGGCACATCGGCCATGCAGGCGCGCCTGCCCGCCCTTCACTCCAGGGAACTGGTGAGCGTCCTCCAGAAGTTCGCCGATCAGCCACGGCGGCTTGGAGACTTGCAGGGCGAGTATTTCTCAACCGAGATGTGGCACGAAACAAACTCGCAGAAAGATGGCACTATCCGGCGGGAGACACGCTTCCCGAAAGCCACCGACGAGTGGGTGCTCTCAGGCCCTCATTTTTTCGTGGGAAACCCATTTTACAAGACGCCCCGCAGCCAGTGCAGGCTCAATTCCGATTATGACGTGCTTGACCTGACTGAACTTCCGGACGATTACCTGCCACGGACGAACTATGTTCCTGCGTGCGGTGCCAATGAGTATCAGAGGCGAACACCGAAGGTGCCTTGGGGGGAAAAGAAACCGATTACTGAATTCTATCGGGTTAATGCCAGTCGGGCGTTGAGCCAATCGGGAGAGCGAACCCTACAGGGTTCCATCATCCCACCAAAGGCTGGTCACATAGATAGTGTGTTCAGTATGACTCTCCAAGACATTACTCTTATTCCTTATATCTTAGGTCTGTGGATGTCATTACCGTTTGATTTTTTTGTAAAAACAACGGGTAAAAGCGATCTTCGGAATGATTTAGCAAAACAACTTCCCTTGCCATCCACACAATCGCACTGGCAGCTGGTAGCCCGTACTCTGATGCTTACTTGCTTGGCCAAGCCCTTTGTAGACCTCTGGAAAGTTATCTTCAATCAGGACTTTCGCTTAGACCAGTGGGCAAAATTGGACCCCCGCCTCGACAACGCCAAATTCGCCAAGCTCACGCCCGAGTGGTCCCGCCATTGCGCCCTGCGAACCGACTACGAGCGCCGTCAAGCCCTCGTTGAAATCGATGTGCTTACGGCCATGGCGCTGGGCCTCACCCTGGAAGAACTGAAGACCATTTACCGGGTGCAGTTCCCGGTTCTTCGCCAGTACGAGGCCGACACCTGGTACGACCGAAACGGCCGCATCGTGTTCACGGCAAGCAAGGGACTGCCCGGCGTCGGCTTTTCCCGCCCCGAATGGGAGCCCATCAAAGCCATGAAGAGCGGGAGCGTCTCCCGGACCGTCATGGACGACACGCTCCCCGGCGGGCCACGGGAGCGAACCATCGTCTACGAGGCTCCCTTCGACCGCTGCAACCGGGAGCGGGATTACGAGACCGCGTGGGCGGAGTTCGAACGACGGTTCGCTCGAATCGGCAAGGTCGATATGTTATAGTCAACCAAGCCAAACCAAAGCGAAAAAGGAGAAGACGGGATGCCTGCAATCTCCATGTTTTATGGGATTCTCATCCGGATGTTTTACCGCGATATCGAAAAACATCACGTCCCACACATACATGCCGATTACCAAGGGCAAGTTGCGGTGTACTCGATTCCCGACGGAACGCTCCTGGCTGGTGAATTGCCACACAACAAGCACAAGCTGGTCGTTGCGTGGATCGAAATTCATCAAGAAGATTTGATGGCTGACTGGACGCTGGCTGTGAACGGCAAGAAACCATTTCCCATCAGAGGACTTGACCAATGAGAATAGCAAAGATCACACCACAACCTGGTTGGGTATTGTCCATCGTTGCGGACGATGGTCGCATGGGCGATTTTGATGTCAGTCCGTATTTGGAATACGAAGCGTTTGAACCCCTTAAGAATCATACAGAATTTCTGAAGATTTCCAACGGGGGATATTTCGTTGAATGGGATTGCGGCGCCGATCTATCAGCCGATACCATCGAGGCTCGATGGCGGCTAGTCGGCAAAGCTGAGCCGCAGGCAACGGCTCAAAACGGGTGATGAGCTCGAACGGGGAGAGCAGGCGAGGAGTCAAGAAGCATGCACACCACCTACCGACTTCATGCGAATCAACTGGATGAGAAGTTCATCCAATCCTTGAAAGCCCTTTTCGGGGACAAAGACATCGAAATCATGGTGAGCGAGGTTGATGAAACGGCCTACCTGCTTCGGTCGGAAGCGAATGAGGAGCGGCTCTTGAAAGCCATTGAGAATTTCGAGAAGAGAGAGAATCTGCATGAAATGCGGTGTGAGTAAACGATGATTCCATCCGTCTTGTCCAGCCAGGTTCAACGAGGCATCGAGGACTTCCTCAAGACCACTTTCCCTATCTCAAACCCGTTTTTCGAGGGGATTGTCGACCGACTCATCGATAGCCGGGATGATCTGTTCAAAGGCCCATACCTGTCCATGAAGCTCCCCTTCCGGCTAGGGAGCGCCGAGACCGAATTCTTTCAGGATATTCCTCTTGGTTTTACGCCCTATCTCCATCAGGAGACGGCTTTCCGGCGCCTCAGTGGAGAAGAAACGAAATCTACCCTGGTAGCCACAGGAACCGGGTCCGGCAAGACGGAGTGCTTCCTCTATCCAGTCCTCGACTACTGCTACCGTCATCGGGGAGAACCCGGCATCAAGGCCATCATCATCTATCCCATGAATGCCCTTGCGACGGACCAGGCAAAGCGTCTGGCAAAGCTGATTCATGGAAATGAAAATCTTCGAGACAAGATCCGTGCGGGACTTTTCATCGGCCAGATGGAAGAAAACGCCGCCACGGCAATGACGGCAGACCGGGTGATCACCAACAAGGATACCCTGCGACTGAATCCCCCCGACATTCTCCTGACCAACTACAAGATGCTCGATTATCTGCTGATCCGTCCAAGGGATTTCAGCTTGTGGCAAGCCAATGGGCCGGAAACCCTGAAGTACCTGGTCGTCGATGAACTGCATACCTTCGATGGGGCTCAAGGGACCGATCTTGCCTGCCTGATTCGGCGATTGAAGGAGCGGTTGAAGACTCCGGAAAAGTATCTCTGCTGTGTGGGAACCTCCGCCACTCTGGGCGGCAAGGAGAGCGCCAGGGACCTTCAAGACTACAGCGGTGAAGTTTTCGGAGAGGAATTCGATGCCGATTCGGTGATCGCGGAATCACTCCTTACCCCAGGGGAATTCTTCCAGGACTCCTTCATTACCCGGATTGCGGTTGTCCCTCAGGAAGAAGCCGAAAGGTTGAGGCCGGACTCGTTTTCCGATTTTGCATCCTACATTCAGACGCAGCATGAACTGTGGCTCGGAGAGCGGATCGAGAATCCAACGGAAGAGCAATGGAAAATCGATCTATCGGAGAAGCTGAAGCAGCATGCCTTCTTTCGAAATCTCCTGATGATTCTTGAGAAAAGGAACGGCATCGTGCCACTCCCGGAAATCATCCAGGAGCTGGACAGGGTGATTCCCGAGTTTCAAGGCGGCACTCAGGAATACAAACAGGATGTACTCGGAAGCCTCCTGGCCCTCATCTCCTGTGCCAGGGTCAAACCAGCCGAGAGGCTTCTGCCGTTCCTCAATGTCAGGCTTCAGCTGTGGGCCAGGGAATTGAGGCGAATCGTTGCCGAGGTTGGCCCTGAGCCGAGGCTGAGATTCTCGGACGATCTCAATGATGAACAGTCACGAACTCACCTTCCGGTTGTTCACTGCCGGGAGTGCGGTGCCATGGGGTGGGCGGGGACAAAGAGAGAACAGGACACTTCCATGAACCCCGACCTTCAGCATTTTTACCTTTCGTTTTTTCATTACAGCCCGACCCTCACCTATCTTTTCCCCAAGGACAGGCGAGTGGTGCAGCTCGGCCAGCAGGAATTCGGGAAGTGGATCTGTGGCCACTGCCTTCATTTGACTCAGGGAGACCACATCGCGGCGTGCCCGGTTTGCGGCAAGAAGGATCGGATCGTCCCGGTCCTCATCGTCAACACCAGAATCAAGAAGAACGAAACGGTTCGAGGAACCCACAACTGCCCGTTCTGCGACAGTTTTGACAGCCTTACCATCATCGGCTCCAGGGCGGCAAGCCTCACCAGTGTTGCCATAAGCCAGATCTACTCCTCAACGTTCAACGATGACAAGAAGCTCCTCACCTTTTCCGACTCCGTTCAGGATGCCTCTCACCGGGCTGCCTTTTTTGCCGCGAGAACCTATCGATTCAATTTCCGGAGCGCTCTGCAGAAGTTCATCGATCAGGAGCCCGGCGAGCTGTCTCTGGATCAGATCCCAGCCGGGTTTGCTGAATACTGGCTGAAGGAACGAGGTAAGAACAATTTCATCAGTACATTCCTGGCGCCGGACATGGCCTGGTTCGAAGATTACGAGCTGTTGGTCAAGAACGGCAAGATACCGGATGGAAGCACCCTGCTCGATGAGGTTCTCCGACGGATCGATTGGGAGATCACCAGTGAGTACGGATTCAACTGCCGTATCGGAAGAACCCTGGAAAAGACAGGCTCCTCCATAGGCAGTATCAAGGTCGAGAAACTCAAGGAAGTATCCGATTCACTGCTCGAACCACTCCAAAATGAACTCGGTTGTCTCCGGGAACTGGACGAAAGGACGCTTCTTCGATTCCTGCTTGGATTCATAACCCAGCTCAGAGCAAAGGGCGGGGTGTTTCATCCTGCTCTGAAATCCTACGTGGACAATTGGGGCGGGTATTATTCCATCAACATCATCCCTTACATGCCGAATTTTGGGAAACACTCCCGCACCCCAGCCTTCCTGACGACCAAGGGCGGCACCCGATTCGATACCCTCATCAGCAGAGGGAGGGGAAAGACCTGGTATGAAGACTGGGTCGCGAAAAACTTCTGCCATCTCTATCCCCTCGTGGGGATGTACTCGGAAAGAATCTATGAACTGGCCCTCCGAGCACTCTCCAAGCTTGAAATACTTGAAGAGGTAAAGATCCAGGGGCATGCCGTTTGGGGAATCAGCCGTTCTGCCGTTTTCGTCGGAAGGGAAGTGAAACAGTACCGGTGTGATACCTGCGGCCATAGTGTCTCAGCAACTGCGGACGCCTCGGAATGGTGGAGGGGGTGCTCCTGCCTGAAATTCGAATGCCGGGGCCACTATGAGGAGGAACCCTACACCGAAGACTATTACGGTAAGCTTTACTCCACGGGCGATGTTCAGAGGATCTTTGCGGAGGAGCATACGGGCTTATTGGAGAGGGGAACGAGGGAATTGCTGGAAAGACGTTTCATCAGCGGCGAAAACCCGTGGGACCCGAATCTTCTTTCCTGCACACCGACCCTTGAGATGGGTATCGATATCGGCGATCTCTCATCGGTGATCCTTTGTTCGGTTCCACCCTCCCAATCGAACTACCTGCAAAGAATCGGGCGAGCAGGGAGACGGGATGGCAACTCCTTTGCCATGACCGTCGCCAATGCCAGGCCTCATGATCTGTACTTCTACGATCAGCCGGAGGAGATGATAGCTGGTCGAGTGGAGCCTCCAGGCTGTTTCCTCAATGCGCCCGCAGTCCTTGAAAGGCAATTCACGGCCTTTTGTTTCGACAGGTGGATTGAAACCGGAGCATCCGGTGTCGCTCTTCCATACAAGTTGGGCCAGGTGCTGACCAACCTCAGCAAGAAGGACAACAAGAATCTCTTCCCCTTCAACCTCCTCGACTTCATTGAAAACAATAGAACGGTCCTTTTCGAGCGGTTCGTACAGATCTTTCAGGGTTCCCTGACAGGAGAGTCCGTGGAAAATCTCAGGGCCTTTGTCGAGGGTGCCGAGGGAGAGCAGAATCTAAGATACCGGATCTTGAACGGTCTAAACGAGATCGATAAGGAAAAACGCACCCTTCAAGACCGGGTGAAGAAGCTCAACTATCGAATCAAACAAAAGGAAAACGATCCGGTAAAGGACAAGAACTACGAGTCGGACCTCGACGATTTAAGGCTTGAGAAGACCGCCATCAATGGCATCATCCGTTCCATTGTCGAGAAGGACACGTTCAATTTCTTCACCGACGAAGGATTGCTTCCAAACTATGCCTTCCCTCAGGCGGGGGTGATCCTTCGGTCTGTCATTTACCGAAGAAAGAAGAACACGGACGGGCCGGGCAAGTATCAAACCAAGGTCTTTGAGTACGAACGACCGGCTGTGAGCGCCATCCACGAACTGGCCCCCGCCAACAGGTTCTATGCGGAGGGTCGGAAGGTCACCGTTGATCAGATCAATATGGCCACATCTGAGGTGGAAGACTGGCGGTTTTGCAACAATTGCACATATCATGAACTGGTGGTTTCAGGGGAGGAAAAGGCAGCCTGCCCCAAATGCGGAAGCCCTCTTTGGGCTGATGACGGACAGAAACGCCGCATGATCCGCATGCGCCAGGTGATTGCCACAACTTCCGACAAAGAGAGCCGCAACCAGGATGACAGTGATGATCGAGAGCCTGAGTTCTACAACAAGCACATGCTCTTTGATGCCGATGAGAAGTTCATCGAGAAAGCCTTCAAGATCGACCGGGAAGATTTCCCCTTCGGGTTTGAGTATCTGAACCGAGCGACCTTCCGAGAGGTGAACTTCGGGAACAAGGAGACCGTTGGGGAGAACATCGATGTCGCCGGCCACCAGGTTCCGAAGAAGGGGTTTGCGATCTGTCGCGAATGCGGCAAGGTTCAGAGAAACGGGAAGAAGATAGAGCATGCGGTGACCTGCAAGTACAAGCTTCGAAGCTCCGAGAAAAATGTTTTTGACTGTCTCTACATGTACCGGGAATTCACTTCGGAAGCCATCCGCATCCTGCTCCCCATGACGAGTTTTGCCGGTTCAGACCAGAAGCTTCATTCCTTCATCGCCGCCCTGTTTCTTGGATTGAAGAAGGTCTTTCGAGGAAACATCGATCATCTTCAAACCACGGTTTATGACGATCCCGTGGCCGGAACGTCCCACAAGAGGAAATACCTCGTCCTCTATGACGTGGTTCCCGGAGGAACAGGGTACCTCAAGCAGTTGATCAGGACCGAAAAACCGCTCATGAATGTCTTCGAAGCCGCATTGGAGGTCTTGAGATCCTGTTCATGTCAGCAGAATCCGGAGAAGGATGGATGCTACCGGTGTCTTTTTGCCTACCGGATGAGTTTCGACATGGCGGATATCTCGCGGAATACGGCCATTCAGGTTTTAACGGAGATCCTCAAGGGAAAGGATGCTCTTGTTGAAACGGAATCTCTGAGCAAGATATCGGTCAATGCGTTGTTTGACAGCGAGCTTGAGGCCCGTTTTGTCGAGGCCGTAAGGAGGGTCAAATTCCACGATGAGCCTGTTTCTTTTAAACAGGATATCGTGAATGGAAAGCCGGGATGGTATCTCAAGATCAACGGCAATGGATACTACATCGAGCCGCAGGTCAGTGTCGGACCTGAAAGCGGGGTCCTGATTCCAAGCAAGATCGATTTCGTCTTTCACCCTGAGAGGCAGAAAGATAGCAGGCCTTCTATTGCGGTTTTCACCGATGGATTCTCATTTCATGCCGATGGAGCTGCCCTCAAGAACAGGATCGGTAAGGATCTAGCTCAGAGAATGGCCCTCGTCCGGAGCGGGAAGTATCTCGTCTTCTCCCTGTCGTGGAACGATATCGAAAACCAGTTCAAGCCGCAGCAAGCCTACTTCATCAACTTCACACAGCCCCACGGCTCCCGTTTCGGAAAGCTCCTTGATGCCTTCGATGCAACATTCGGCGTGAAGAAGCTTTCGGATATGCACCTGGCCACAGGTTTCGAGATGCTGATCCAGTTCCTGGCCATCCCGGATTTTGAAATGTGGAGACTCTATTCTTTAATCCATGCCATGATCCATATTGATTCAAAGAAGCTGGGAACCTTCAATGCCATTGAGTCAGCACGAGAGGCCCTCAAGAGGGACGCACCGTGGCATGAAATTCAGCCGACTCTCGAACACGATCCGAACGGCACGTATTGTTTTGGCATCAATGAGAAGACTTACGAGGACAATAAGCCGATGCTCAAAATGCTTGTCTGCATCGGCAAGGAAGACATGCAGGGCCGCAGGTTTCAGAAGCTCGAAGTGACATGCCGATTTTATGATGATGACGATATCGCACTGAACCCCAACTTTAAGGTGGCATGGAACGGTTTTATCCGACTCTACAACGTTTACCAGTTTGCTCCACAGGCTCTATTCGTTACCTCGAAAGGTATCCTGGATGGTGAGTATTCCTCCTTTTTTGCTTCTCAGGAAGAACTTCGTCCAGAAGCAGTGGCGGGTTTCGAACAGGATGGTTTGCGAGACCTCAAATCCGTAACCGACCAACGAATTCATCCGTTCCTTTCTGTGGTCGCTGCGAATGGGATTGCCCTTCCGGAAGCGGGATTCGAACTGTCTGACGACAGAGGGGCAGTGATTGCATCGGCAGAGTTGGGCTGGCCGACGCTAAAGGTTGCTTTCCTCGTCGACGAGGAAATGGAACGGGCTCTTCTTTTCACCGAGAGGGGTTGGAAAGTTGCACACTTGGCAGAGGTAGTTTTGGAACCGGAGAAGTACCTCCAACTACTCCAGTAGATGAAACCAATTCTGAGATTCATTGCTTATTGATTTATAGGAGAATCCTTGATGGCACAGAAGATTTTGGAATCTGTCAAAACTGAAACGATCAAGAAGAGATTTCAGATCATAGCAAGTATATTGGCCGGAAAACATGATATCTCAACCGGCAGACCGTCAGAGGACATGGTAGCCGATGTTGAGCTATCTGCTTCTGCAATCCGGAATTTCCTCAACAAGCTTCACGAACTCGGCTTTGTCAGAAAGGAGTTCATCCCCGCCGGATGCCTGCCTGTTTGCTCAGGGATGGGCTGGCCCAATCATAATGAGTACCATCTCACGGAGGAAGGCATTCGTTATGTGATCGAGCAACTCTCGCTTTGGGAACCCACTCCGTCATATGAACGCATAACGGGTGAGATGATAAAGGGCCACATCCAGAAGATGGCATCCGAGAAAAAGAAAAAGTAGAGAGACGTAAAATGTCGCTGAGCAAATGCGGATATTTTGCCCAGTGTACGCAGAGGAGAGGATATGCAGCCGTTGGCAAACGAGATAAAAGTCGCCATTTCATCGGACTTTTTGAAGGCCTTCTCCATGATCCCCCATAAGCAGCAGTCGAAGGTGCGGGAATTCTTGGAGAAGTTCCGGATGAACCCAGCTGCAGCTGTTATCAATTATGAAAAGATCCAGCAGTGCAAAGACCCAAATCTCCGGAGTGTCCGAATAGACAATACCTACCGTGGAATTGTACTGAAGCCTGAAGTCGGTAACGTATTCCTGCTCCTGTGGGTGGATCATCACGACAAAGCCTACCAATGGGCCGAAAACAAAGTCTTCAGTATTCATCCCGAAACCGGGGGCCTTCAGGTTGTAGATGTTCAGCAGGCAGCCCCCCCCTCTACCGCAGATACTGAAGATCAGCAGAAAGGCCTTTTTCATGATCTCAAGGATAAGCACCTTCTCCAGCTTGGCGTTCCCGAGGCATTTCTGCCACTCGTTCGCGGCATCAAGAACGAGGATGACCTGGACCGGCATGAGGCAGTGTTACCTCAAGAAGCCTACGAAGCGCTTTTTCTCTATGCCGCCGGTTATTCCATTGAGGATGTTCTGAGGGAAGTGGAAAAGCAGGAAGTAGAAAAAGAAGTCGATACAGGTGACTTCATCAAAGCCCTTGAGAATCCTGACACGATGAGGCGTTTTCATGTCGTTGAAGATGCACTGGAATTGGCCGAAATCCTAAATGCTCCTCTGGAACAATGGCGAGTTTTCCTCCATCCGTCTCAAAGAAAGATTGTCGAAAAGCACGCCAATGGCCCGGTTCGTGTGCTGGGTGGCGCCGGGACCGGCAAGACCGTTTGCGCCATGCACAGGGCCAGGCACCTGGCTCAGAATGTCTTCAAGGCCGAAGGTGATCGGATTCTTTTCACGACTTTCACCAGAAATCTCGCCGCCGATATCCGTGAAAATCTGAGGAAGATCTGCCCCGTTGATGTTCTCAAGCGAATCGAAGTGGTGAACCTCGATGCATGGGTCTCTCAGTTTCTCAAGAAAAACGGATATGAGCATACCATCGTCTACGAGGACGACACCAGGGATTGCTGGACGAATGCTCTGAACGTTGCGCCTAAAGGCCTTGATTTGCCGGAGGCTTTCTACCGGGACGAGTGGGAGCAGATCATCCAGACTCAGGGGATCTCGTCTGGCGACGATTACATGAAAGCATCCAGGCTCGGCCGGGGGAGGAAGCTCAATCGTGTCGAGCGAAAAGCCATATGGCCCGTCTTCGAAGAGTACCGGGCGCAGCTCAATGAAAAAGGATATAAAGAAGCCATCGACGCTATTCGGGATGCTCGGGTGATCCTGCAGAGCAAGGGCTCAGTCCTCCCTTACAAAGCCGTCATTGTCGATGAAGGCCAGGATATGGGTGCCGAAGCCTTCAAGCTGATCCGACAGATGATTCCTGCCGATGGGAGCATGAACGATATCTTCATCGTGGGTGATGGCCATCAAAGGATTTACAGGCACAAGGTGGTATTGGGTCAGTGTGGGATCAACATCAAGGGCCGCAGCCACAAATTGAGGATCAACTACCGCACCACGGATGAGACAAGAAAGTGGGCCGTCAAGCTTCTTGAGGGTCGGAAAATCGATGATCTGGATGCCGGCGTGGACGACCAAAAGGGATACAAAGCACTCCTTCACGGGAATCCTCCTCAGGTGGTGAACCTGCCATCCATGGCGGAGGAGACCGATTTCATTGTGAAGCATTTGAAGCAGCTGGAATCGGAGGGCGTTCCGATCAATTCAGTTTGCCTGGTCTGCCGAACACACGGTCTCCTGGTGCAATATGAGGCAGCTTTACAATCTGCAGGGTTTACTACCTACCTCATCAAGAGAAGTGCGGCCGAGAACCGCAGTACACCGGGACTTCGGCTTGCTACCATGCACCGAGTCAAGGGGCTCGAATTCGATCACCTCATTATCGCGGGAGTCAACGAAGGGATCGTGCCTCTGCAAATGGTCCTGGAGGGTCAGGACAATCCCTTGGCCGTCGAGGAGAACGAACTGAGGGAAAGGGCTCTGCTTTATGTTGCTGCAACAAGAGCGAAGAAGAATGTCTTGGTAACCAGCTTTGGGAAGAAGAGTCGGTTAATATGATTTGTTTCAGCCCCTTCTATAATGCCGATGCTAACGAGGATCAAGCAGAAATGCCGAATCTTACAAGTCTTCATGAGTAGAGACATGGGCAAACACTGAACGCTTTGACCTACGACTTCCACCTAATCCTTTTTCATTTGCGTATCGAGGCATCACATCGACGTTATGCCAAAAATCATTTGCCGGCTCAGCTTGATAAGTTCGCGAACCAATTTCCTTGCCTCTATAGCCTCGCGGGAATACCGACCATGCTTGAAAGCATTTTTGTTACCCTTCGGCGCCCCTGTGCTTTTCCCTCCGTGGAGGCGGCAACGCCCGTTCTTCATCGCCGGATTCCGACAACTCCAGCCGCTCCGGGGTTTCGCACCACACTTTTTGGCCTTCTGGAAGCTCCAATGTAACCTACGGAGAGACTGCCGGTTAGACTCGTAGCCTCCCCTGTGCCTGCAAACATTGCCCAGATAGGGCGAAGAAAGCTCCTCAAGAAGGACAGAAGGTCCAATCCTACGAAAGAGCAACTCGAACTCCTTGGATGGGATATATTCCTCAGCAATGTTGGGGAGGATATCTGGGATAGCCTGACTGCATGCAGAATCTATGGCATCCGTTGGAGAATAGAGATTCTCTTTAAAGCATGGAAGAGTCACTTCTACTTCAACTCTTTCCCCCAGAAGGGGAGCAAGAGCTATATCGAGCTTCTTGTCTACTCAAGGATTATCTTCATCACTCTCTTTCAGTCTTTCTTTGCAGAATTCGGCGCATATGCTTATGCCACTGAGGGCAAACATCTCAGTCTTTTGAAATTTGCTCAGTTTATCCAAGAACATATCTGGGCTTTTATCCTTTTATTCCACTCATCTCAGATGCCAAATCTTTTCCTTGAACAGCTACTCAGGCATTGTGCCTATGAATCACGTCATGAAAGGAAAAACTACCATGAAAAACTCTCTAATTTCTTAACCTGACGCCAATCCCCTCGAGGGGGACCAAGGGGGGTGTCGCAAAGTCCACAGGGGGTTTTCGGATAGGCTTTAAGTCTTGAACTGCCGAGATATCGGGAAAAATTCCCACAATATCGCGAGAAATTCCGCATCTCTTCCGCTTCTACTTTAGCCATCCAAGCAGATGCCCTGCAATAAAAGATAGTTAAATCCATGACTGCTCGCTTGTTTTCTCTGGTACTACTCTTGCCCTTGCTGCTGGTGGATCCTTCATCTCTTGTCCACCCTGTTGGTGCTGACTCGCCTGTTGGGTTGAAGGACTGAACGGATCTGCATGGCTACAGTAGTCCAATGGGGGGAACACACAATGGAAGTGCAGGGAAAGGCAGCATCTGGAATCATGAAAAGACTCAACAGTGACAAGGATAAGTGAGATCTTTTCCGCCCTCAATCCAGAGTTCATGCTGCGCTGTGGCAAAGATATGCCCCAGGAGCATGAAGAGGTCCTCGACGCCCTATTGAGGTGTGGCGCCCGCCGGACTCATCCGCAAACTCTGTGAAGTCGGCGCTCTCGTGAGCGGTTGCCATGGAAAAGACGGTTTTCGCTCCCGCTTGCAAAGAATCGGGATAGAAATACCCTTGACTCAACCCACCATGCCTGTTACACAAAGAATCCTCGAAAATGGATTTTTCGTCGCTTCACTCGCACAACTCGTTCTTATCACTTCACTTATTTCACATCGGGGAACGGACGCGGCATCTGAGGGAATATGAGCTTACTCGTGAAATTTGCGATACCTCTTGCGGAGCCGTCGCCGAAGCTATCATGGGTGAGAAGTTACTCTGCTCGAAGCGGACATGTCAAAACGAACTGCACACCAACGGGCATGAGAACTTCAAGATCATACTTCCGCTGGAAAGATACAAATCAAGGGTGGACATTAAAAGGTGGTTTCTATTCGCGTAGTTTTGGCTGATGATCACCCCTACATTCTCAGGGGCCTCGAGGACATTCTCAGAATGGAAGGGGACTTTGAAGTTTTGGCCTCGTGCACGAACGGCGAAGAAGCTTGTGAAGCCGTTCAGAAACATATTCCCGATATTCTTGTCCTCGATATCCGCATGCCCGGAAAGGACGGGATGACTGTTCTCAAGGAGATCCATGATCTTTGCATCCCGGTGAAGGTGGTGTTCTTGACGGCGGAGATCAGTGAAGAGGAAGTTCTCGAAAGTTTCCGCTTGGGGCTCAAGGCCATTGTATTGAAAGAAATGGCTCCTAAACTCCTGGTCCAGTGTCTGCGCAAAGTATACGCAGGGGAGGTGTGGATCGAGAGGCATTCATTCAGTAAGGCAATGGACAAATTGCTGCACTGTAAAGAACGCGCGAAGGAGGTGCAAGATCTCCTCACCGACCGGGAGATTGAAGTGGTTAAAATGATCGCACAGGGAGCCCGGAATACCGAGATTGCGGAGAGACTGTTTATTTCCGAAAGTACTGTCAAGAGACATTTATACAATATTTTTAAAAAGCTGAATATCGAGAGCCGCACTCAGTTAGCCCTCTATGCCAAGGATAAGTGTTTGAAATAATTTTAATATTTTAAGTTAAGAATACAGAGGTAATTGCGTTTGATACGGTGGATCAGTGCAAAATTGAAAGCGCGCTTTCACCAGTGAGTATATCCTCATTCCGTATGTTTCCAGCCCGAATCCAGGCGAACCGCCTGGATTCGGGCTTCCGCCGGTATGACGAAAAGCCATTCGGACACCCATCCATGTGGGGCGGTACAAAGGGAAAGGGAAATATGACAGTGTCGGACTAAAATTTCCCGAACACAGGGCCTCTCTATTTGTAAACGGTTATTCTTGCCTCGCCGGTATTCCCTGACGGATCTTTGGCCACAGTCCTGATCTCATGCGCCCCGGCCGCCGTTTTGTTGGTGTTCCAATTCCATGTCACAGAATTTTGGTTCGATACAGACTTCATGAGACTTCCATCTATATATACGCTGAGCTGCTCAACCGAGGCATCGTCCGAGGCGGTGGCCGTAATGGTCACCTTCATGGCAAGGGTTGCGCCGTTGGAGGGTGAAGAAATGACTACGGACGGCGGCGTCGTATCCAGCGCATTGTCTACATAAACCGATACCTCGTTCGATGATCCCACATTTCCTGAAGGATCATAGGCCAGGGCTTTGATGACGGCTATGCCGCCCGGATGCGTGGTCGAGTCCCAGCTGAAGCTGTACGGGTTGCTCGTATCGGTCGCAAACAGGATCCCATCGATGTAAAGGTCCACTTTCGATACCCCGACATTGTCCGATGCGTTCACGTTGACTGGAACGGCACCTTTCACCGTGGACCCGTTCGATGGTGAGGCGACGGAGACTGTCGGAGATGCCAGATCCTGCTGTGGAATCGAACCTCCCGCCGCAAGAACGCTCCGGTACGCATTGACTCTACCATAGCCGAAGTACGCGTCGAAACCGGCCGCACCGAGGTCGTCGGTGTTCTCTTCAAGTATTTTTACCACATCCGCGTTCGTCAATGAGGGGTTCTGGGAGAAAATAAGAGCGATTACCCCCGCTGTAATGGGCGAGGAAAAAGAAGTGCCGCTTTTTCCACCATAGCCTCCCCCGTTTAAGGTGGTGTATATCCCCCATCCCGGCGCCGACACGTCCACCCAGTTGCCATAGTTGGAAAAACTTGCAAAGGCATCGGAGGAATCCGTTGCCGAGACTGCGACGACGTTCGAACACGCCGCCGGATAACAGGGGGTACTGCTCGAGTAGTTGCACGCGGCCGCCACAACCACAGCTCCCTTGTTCCATGCATAGTTCACCGCGCTTTGCAGGGTGGAGGAACTGCTGGTCCCACCTATGCTTATATTGATCACCTTTATGCCCTTGTCTGCGGCATAGGTGACAGCCTGAGCGATGTTGCTGTAAGTCGCCGAGCCGGTAGAATCGGCCACCAAGAGCGGCATGATCGGATTTTGCCAGGCGACTCCGGCCACACCTGCCAGGTTGTTTGACATGGCCGCAGCCGAACCTGCAACGGCCGTCCCGTGTCCCTGGACGTCGTGGGTATCCGTATTCTTCCCCAAGAAATTGTAGCCGGGAAGGAGCTTACCGGAAAGGTCAGGGTGAGTCGGGTCCACGCCCGAGTCGACCACCGCAATGGGTACAGCTTCCGAACCAAAGGTGAGGTCCCACGCCTTGGGGGCGGAAATCTTCGCCAGGTGCCACTGTGAAGCGTAGTATTGGTCGTTCGGCACTAGGGATAGCTGAGCCAGAAAGTTGTATTCGGCGAACTGGATGAGGGGATTGTTGGCGAGGGCCGTCCTGACCTTTTCGACGGCCTGCGAAGGGACCTTTATTCTCAAAACCCCCAGTTGCTTGATCTCCTCCAGGGGGGACGCATCGCAATCGGCGAAGAGTTGGTCCAGTCTTCCCTTGGCAACCCCTGCGCGCGGTTGAATGAGCAGTTCATCCGCTACGAAACTTTCGCTTGCTCCAGTGAGATGACCAACGCCGGCAAACGCCGCGCCTTTCCAGAACAGGCAAAGTAAGCCAACCAGTAAGATCGTTTGAAGAGTTATTCCGCTCGCACACCGCTCCTTGCTCATGACTGCACCTCCGTTGCGTGTTTGTGATTTCAGAAACAGGCAATCCGAGCATGAGGCGATACCTGTTTCTTCGGCAACCCGGCCGTCCCGGAGTTCATGCCCGGGCCCTGTGGTTTTGCGTCCCCCGGTTGCCCGGGGTTTGCCCTTTCGGAAACTTTCCCTGGTTATCGGAAAAAAGGACGGAAAGGAAGAATAAAAGATGAGAGGAGAGTCCAAACAAAGTGCATTTTTTTGAGAGGGGGCAATCGGGTTCTTTTTCTTTTATCGGAAGGCCGACTCTGAGGTCCAATACAAAAGAAAGGGGCTTCCAAGCACCTGGAAGCCCCTTGCGTTGCGGTGTTAATGTGAAACTATCCTGCGAAATGTTGCCGTCTATTGCCCTTCTTGTTATTCAGAAAAAGTGAACGGACAAGGTTCCGACTGCACGAAGTTCAAATTGTTGTTCGCTTTGTCGAGGGCCCTTTTCAAAGCCTCCTGATAATCCCGGTACGGAGAACCGGAGAGTGTAAGACCGTGGAGTCCCAGTTCCTCATTTGCTTCATTCATTACTTTCCCGACCTTTGCGAAGCCAAGGGCGTTGGCGCTGTTCGTGCCGGGAGCGTAAATCAAAGCACTGGCGCTGACAAATCCATTAAGAACGTTGAGTTCCATGGCGGCCAGTTGAGCCGAAAGCATATACGCCATGTTTGTTGCGGTCGCACTCAGGAGCCACGAACGGAAGGCCGCATAACTTGCCGGGTCGAAATCGGTGCCGTCCGCATTGCGAAGGTTTAAGCCGACCATAAGGGCCAGATCGTCAGCTCCGAAGAGAGCCTGACCATTCCTGTTGGACCAGAATCCCAGTGTGCGTCCTCCCCCGGCGCCAAGGCAAAGGTTGCCGAATTCGACCGTCTTGTCGTCCCCATCGCTCAAAGAGACCGCAAACGATGTCGCCGTCGTAGACATCCATCCCGACTCAACAGGCATATACTCGCTCACGGTGTAATCATCCGGCTCAACCACAACATGCACCGGGGTATAGCGATCGATGTCGATTCCATCTGTGATGCGGACTTTCCAGCCGTCCAAATAGACCTCATCGTCGTCTTTGGATCCATCAGCGTTCGCGTCATAGAATTTCAGGACATTCAAAGTGGCCTCTTCCTGCACGCCTCCACCACCGCTCTTGACCTTGAAATTGTCCGTCTTTGTCGAATCGTTGTCAAAAGTGGCCACAGTGCTGACCCAGACCTTGTACTCGCCCCCCGGGTTCGGTGTATCGTCATAGCCGCCGGTACCGTTCGATGCTTTGATGAGAATTGCCCACAACTGGTAACACGCATCGAATTCACCGTCGGTCACATGTACCGGAGTGTCGTTACCACTGCCTACGCTAGTCCCAAGGAGGGTGCCGTCAGGAGCTGTCACCTTGACGTAATAAAAGTCGTCGGGAAGCCCGGCAGCCCCGGGATACGAAGGTCCGCCATTCAGGTAAACATCCTCTTTGTCAGCATAAATGTTGAGATCAACCCCACTGCACGTGCTGTCGGTCGTAAAAATCGCTCCCGGCAGGGGCGGCGCAGCATGAAGAACCCCGCCCGCCATGAGGAGCCATCCAACGGCCAACATTACGGAGACAAAAAGGGGCTTCCAAGAGCGGATTTTGAATAAACTTTGTGTGTTCATTGCTGTCCTCCTTCCTGACAGATCGGCCTAAAGTAAACGTTCATGCTCTCTTGCCTCTTTACAGATTGCGCAGAAATTCAAAAATGGCTGCCTATTACGAGGTCTCTTTGTTCTCTGCGCCCTTTGAACTCTGCCGTGAACACCTACCGGCCTTCTATACGAAGAACCCTTACAAAGCGGCATCGGAACTCCGAGGTTAATGGGAGCTCCACGCACGCAAAAAGGTCTTTTGTTTGAAATCACTACATTTCCCTGGTTAGACTAATTCTAAGGTGGTGGATTCAAGGAGTGAATACAACGAAGAGGCACTTTTTCTATCACTCAAGGGAGTAGAATTCTACGACTTTAGTCGTAATTCATGGAACTAATAGCGCTATGCAGCAAAAACGGGTTTAGGAGCAAACCTCCTAAGAGCCGGGCGTGGTGGGGTTTTGCTGGTGCGGCAGGCTGTTTTCGAGTGCGAAGCTTTAAATATGCTCTTGAACGGGCTTCAAAGCTTCTTCCCGGTTGTACAAGATGCCGCGATTTCGAAACCTTCTTCCCTGCGGAAGAAGCTCTCAAGACCGCTGAGAATGAGTGGGTGCCCTTCAGTCAGTAGCAGTCGAATGACAGTTTTTTTGCCCTTACTCTTTCAGAGGAAGTACGATCGTCAGGCACGCTCCTGATTCCCTGGAATCAAGTGTCAACGTTCCGCCCAGCCCCGCGACTCTCTCACGAATTGTCACCGGACCAAGGTGCAGGGAGCACAACGTCTCATGATCATAATGGCCGAAATACGGAAAACCATGTCCATTGTCCGCGACAACCATGGTCACGTGATGGTTCTCTACCCCCATTTCCACAGATACGGTTGAGGCATCGGCATGCTTTGCGGCATTGACCAATGCCTCTCGAAGGATGAAGTAGATATCCTGTTTGATCGTGGTGGAGATAAACCGGTCTTCGGCAGACCGCATCTTGAATTGAACCTGAATTCTCCAGTGATTCTTGATCAGGTCTATGAGCTCGCTCAATCGAACATACAAGGAAGCATCCGGGTTTCGCAGTATCGCCTGCTCGGGTTTCAGCTCCTGGATCAAGCAACGCAAATCACGTTGCTCGTAGGAGAGTAACTTCTGAATCTGGATCAATTCCTCGTGAGCCATTACAGGGTCTCGATCCATGAGACGGTCCGCTGTATGGGCTTTGATTCCAATGCTGGCAAGGGACTGAAGCAGACCGTCATGCAGATCCCGAGCGAGGCGGATGCGCTCTTCCGCAATAGCCATCCGGTGGAGCTGTTCAAAAAGATAATGCTGGTTGAGGATCATTGTGATGCGATAGGCCACTATCTTGCCCAGTACCAAATCATCGCAAGTCATTTTCCGTTTATCCAGGACAAACAACCTACCTTGAAAGTGCTTCTCTTGCAGCTTGAAGGAGAGAGCCGCCCCAATGACATATTGCGCCTGCAACGCGGCATCGAGAACCTCCCCCTCTTCATCACAGCCGAAACAATCTCCTGACTCATAGAGCACAACTGATTTCGACAAGTTTCCATCGAGACAGAGAAAATCTTTGTCAGCCAAATTTTTGGAGACAATTTCGCCAAAAATATCCGGACGTTCACGAGTCAGCTTAAATTCATTTCGAGACCAGTAGGCAACATTGAGCCAGGGCTCTTCGGATTCTTCCCATACCATAAGGGCGCGTGGAGCTCGCAGGACAGCAGACGCGCGGTCAAGCAGCAAGCTCACGAGGAGAGGGGCATCGTGTGGGAGATCATGGGACCATTCTGCTAATAAACTGATATCGTCTAACATTTTTTGCAGATAATCTCCCGCGTAACTGAGGAGCATTGCGATCACAATAAGATAGACGCTGCGGATAATGAACTTGTTGAGTTCGAAAGAGGGATCATGAATAATGTGTTCGGAATAAAAACCCAATCCGAGAAACGCTGCCAGGGCGATCATCGTGGTGTATGCTGATCCGCGCCATTGCCAGCGTATTGCCGCGCACACGACCGAAAAAACGAAGTACACGAAGAAAGGACTCGTAGCGCCTTCAGTGAAAAACATGAAGACCGTGAAGATCATCAGGTCCAATCCATGTGTGATCAGTCCGAAGTGTTTGATTGGAGAAGGGATATGCCAGACTGTTACTATCACGGCCAGTGAATAGACAACGTAGCCTACCATCATGGAATAAGCCAACGCGGCGTAGCGGGCTGGCTCTGAAGGATCGAGCCAGATAGCCAAGAGTGAAAAAGAGGCAAGAATGCACCGCGAAGCAGCAATCAACAGTTCTGCGCGCATATGCGGAAAGTACCGCCAACCTATGGTATGCGCCATAGAAATCTACCTTTCCCATGCCGGGTGCCTCTCGGTTCGGCATTAAAGGTGATCCGAACACGGGGGCTGCCACAGTCGATGAGTTGAGAGCAATTACAATAAAAGTAAGGTGCTGAGTGATATAGTGGTCAGCCCGGATCATCTCTTCTCCAGAGGCCGGTATTGACAACCGATGGGACCACGGTAGCACCCCATTATTCTGCCTCAGGCCGGTAAAGAATGGGCTTCGGCTCGGCTTCGGCAAATTTTTTCATCGATGATGTAGGTACCCATCCCATGGCAATGGAAATGGCAAACATCGCCATCATGGCGTCTGCTGGAATCCCCATGAGGGAATAGAGCAGACCGCTGTAAAAATCTACGTTTGATTTGATCAATGGAGAATTCAAGAGCCCGAGCCATCTCTGGTGTCGGCTGGTTGGCGCTGAGCTGCCAGAGGAAATTACCGGCATGCGATAGGCCTCTATCGGGCGGAAGCAGTTCCAAGTCGCAGGATATGCGGCATCGCACGGCAACGACGGCCGCCATGCGAGAGATGGCACGTCTCTGGATTCTTTCAACCGCTGGGAAAACGAAAGAAGATTGTCTGCGCCAGGCAGGTCTCCATTGAGCAGTAGATATAAGGTTTCCTCGAAACTGGACTGTGCAGCAAGGTCTTCTATGGCATAACCTCGGTAGATCAGGATGCCCTGCTCACCGTCGATGTAATCGATCTTGCTGTCGGCAACCGCTACTCCCCTCAGTCCCACGTTTTTCAAGAGCAACTCGGCTTCCATGGGCTCCTCCCGCAACCCGGCGTCGATCTTGATGGCTGCCAGCCCGACTCCAATGGTTCTGCAGCCCCCACTTACCAGGGAGGCTGTGAGTTCATAGCGCCTAAGAAGGGCCTTAAGAACCTATCCAGAAACCACCTGTGGACTTTGCGACACCCCCCTTGGTCCCCCCTTGAGGGGGGAATTAAAGGGGGTGTCCGCTGCCGAGGTAGGTTTTTGGATAGGCTCTAAATACCGCGAACCATTATGTCATTCACATAACTATCTTCCAGGTTATTGACAAGCATATGAGCAGCCGAAATCGCGCTCTCATCTGATTTTGATTACAAGCTGCGATCTCGATGATCATCGCATGAGGTTCATCTGGAGACAGATCGGACGCGTTTCTCTCGCTTCTCCGACCCATTAGGGATACCATCGGCCACGGTCAATGAGCGGATATCGGGCGGGCAGGGGCCTGATATGGAAGAGATGCTGAGCCAGGAAACATGTAGAGGTGATCCTGCCCGTGGTTGGTAAGACGCTGAGCCGTGGAGGTGTCGTGCTTTGAGAGGTGGATGCGTTGGCCGTGACCCAAAGAGCGGGACTGGTGGGAGCACTGTTGGTGGGCTTGAGTGTAGGCAAGGCCATGGCGCATGCTTTGAAAAAGCCGCTCATTGCCGTCAGCCACCTGGAAGGTCACATGAAGGAGCAAGGCTCACATAGAAAACATGCTTCATCTGAAATTAAGAACCTATCCAGAAACCACCTGTGGACTTTGCGACACCCCCCTGCCCCCCCTCGAGGGGGGAATTTTTAGGATAAAATCCTCTTTTGAAGGGGGGATCGGGGGGAATGTCGGAAATGCCAATATCATGAGATGCATCCAAAATGAGAATTGCTGGTTGTGCTGTGGATATTATTGACCGAAGCATCATTCACAGTTATGGTTTGAAGTTTGAAGAACCATAAAACAGGGTTTTCAAAACATGGGCGGATCAAATGAAGGTCGTCTGCTTACTTGGAAACCCACGGGAGAATGGAAACAGTTCAGCCCTTGCCAACCATTTCTGCAACACCGCTGAAAGGCTTGGCGCACAGGTCCAAACTTTTGTTCTAAACAAACTTAACCCATGTTTACCATTTTGTTGCCCCCTGACGGAGGGCGAAATCTATCAATTTTTGGGTTAAAATCGCATCAAATCGCACAGTTTTTTTAACTAGCTGAATTTATTGGATCGCATTTTTTAAATTTCTGCTCGTAGTGCCCCAAAACGCATGGATCATATTGACGCCATATTGATCTCGTGCTGTCTGCCGGGGCATGTTCATACGAGAAATCAAAAAGAAGGATAAGGATCCTGTATCCCAAAATTTCTATGTCTACCATCGCCTGATGGAGTCGGTGCGCACTGCCAGAGGACTGCGCCAAAGGGTTGTGCTCAATCTAGGTTCTGTTGATATTTGCTGAAAGTTCCATATTCTCAGATAGATGCTTGATCTGCCTCGAAGCGGTCCTTTCCGGTGCAATGCCTTATGGATTCGGTCTCTACGAGAACGTTCCAATCTGAAATGTCAACAGAACCTAGGAAGACTGAAGCCACCCTGTGAAAGATGAAGTGACGAAAAATTTCGCTCGAAACACATAACATCTTAATATGCCAATATTTTATTTTATAGGTAGTAAACATGGGTTAGGGTTTGCAAAAAGGACTATTCCCCGCTTTTTCCTGGATTCCGACTTTCGCAGGAATCCAGTCTTCTTTGAAGAAATATGGAGTTTGTTTCTTTACAGCCCCTTGGAGTCAGCGATTTTCGATGATGGAGTTCCGATAAATGATTGGAATATTGAAAATTGCATTCAAGTTACTGGTAAATGACCGAGCCAAATTTGCGGCGCTCATCGTGGGAATAAGCTTTGCGGTGTTTCTCATGGTCCAGATGACGTCCATATTTGCCGGCATCCTGGCCAAGTCATCATCTACAGTGACCAATATCGGCGCCAGAATCTGGGTAATGGACCCTTCGGTCAAGAACCCTCTCAACAGCATCCCCATGCCTGACTATGTGCTGGATGCGGTTCGGAGTATCAACGGCGTAAAATATGCGGTGCCCCTCTATTCCGGTACGGCCCTCGTCAGACTCGGTAGCGGCATCTACCAACCGGCGACCGTCCTCGGGCTGGACGACACGAGTCTCGTTGGCAGGCCCGAACTGATCGAAGGGAAAATCGAAGACATTTATGGAGAAAACGCGTTCATCGCCGTCCGTGACCAGGAGTTCGCCAAATTGGGGAACCCCACCATCGGAACGACCTTCGAGATAAATGACAACCGGGGGCTCATTGTCGGCATCGCCCGGGTGGCCGCGAGCGGTCTGTTCGGAATTCCGACGCTTTACACTACCTACAAGCGGGCCATTCAATACATACCCTCCACCCGCTTCACTATTGCGTATATTCTGGTAGAGCCCAAGACCGACAATGACATTTCCTACATAAAGGATGAAGTTGCGGCAATCGGATATCTCGGATTGACCGATATCGAACTGAAGAAGAGAGTTGCCGATTATTACAAATACCAAACTGGACTTGGCACCAACATCCTCATGATGACCGTGATAAGCTTCCTAGTGGGCTTATCCATTTCGGGACAGACTTTCTATACATTCGTTTTGGAAAATATGGAAAAATTTGGAGCTCTCAAGGCCATCGGCGCCAAGAGCTACGAACTTATCTATATGATCCTTTTTCAGGCGATGTTCACGGGATTTACGGGATATGGCCTGGGTGTCGGCTTGTGCTCTCTGTTGATAGGTGTTGCAAAACACAAAGTGCCTGATTATACTGCAGATATCAATTACTCCAACTTGGGTCTGGCTTTCGCCATGGTGCTCATCATCATCGCTGTTTCAAGCTATATCGCCGTTCGAAAAGTTATTAGTGTGGAACCCTTTGATATTTTTAGAGGTTGATATGTCCGAAAGGGCTGTGAAAGCGATTGAACTGGTGAAATGGTTTGGCGAAGGAGCAGCCAAAACCTATGCCGTCAAAGGCATCAGTTTTGAAGCAAATTTTGGGGAAATGCTTTACATCGTCGGCCCTTCAGGCAGCGGCAAGACGACTCTGTTGAGCATGATCTCGGGAATTTTAAGGCCCAACTCCGGTACCGTCGTGATACATGGTCAAGAAATCTGGAAACTCGGTAACAACGCAATCGCCGATTTCAGACTGAACACCATCGGTTTCGTATTCCAGGATTACCACCTCTTCCCGAAACTGACCACCCTGGAAAACGTGGCGATTCCCTTGATTCTCAAGAAGCAGGACTGGAAAAAGGCAATGGATACCGCCATGGAGTTCCTGGAGGTGGTGGAGCTCAAGGAGAGGGCTTCGCTTCCTCCCCTCAAGTTGAGCGGAGGCGAGCAGCAGCGTGTGGCCATAGCCAGGGCTATCGTCAGTCGTCCGGATATTTTGATTCTGGACGAACCCACCGCTTCGCTGGACGGCAACACAGGTAAAAAGATCCTGGGCTTCGTGAAAGAAAACGTTTTGAACGAACATCGGTGCATTCTGATTGTCACCCACGACAGCAGGATATTCGAATATGCCGACCGTATGATCAAGATGGAAGATGGAAAAATCGTAGAGGTTTTGAGCGGAGGATTTGATGAGGAATAAGCTGCTGTTTGCTTTGGCGATCCTAGGCATTGTGGCAGGCTTTGTCAGCGCCTATATCTACAGCACTCAGAAGAAAGCGTTGCCTCCAGTCTTCAATCCCGCACCCAACCCCTATGTAAAAGGCATTTATACAAATGGCATCGTTGAAAGCTACCAGTCGAATGGAGAAAACATCAATATATTCCCCGAAGTATCGGGAACAGTCGCGCAGATCCCTGTAGTCGAAGGCGCAAAGGTGCGCCGGGGCGATCCGTTGCTCGTCATGGACGATTCCATCCAGCGAGCGCTCGTCGAGCAGCAGAAGGCCCAGGCTGATGCCGCGCAGGCTCTGCTGCAGCAGCTCAAGGCTCAACCGAGAAAAGAAACTCTCGAAGTATCGAAAGCACAGGTAGATTTTGCGGCGGCAAGCTACAAGACTTCTCTGGCCCAATATGAAAAGCAGAAGAAATCTTATGAATTGAACCCCAAGTCGGTGAGCCCGGATCAACTGGATAATGCAGAGAATGCAGCCAAAGCGGCCCAGGCGAACCTCCTGGTAGCACAGAAACAGTATGAACTGACCAAGGCGGGAGCCTGGATTTATGATATACGAAACCAGCAGTATCAATATGAAGCCTTGTCAAAAGCCCTGGCGAGTTCAAAAGCGCTCTTGGAAAAATACACTCTGCGTGCTCCTGTCGATGGAGTGATTCTCGCGGTCAACACCGCTGTCGGCAGTTTCATATCTCCTCAGGGTGCTTATGGAACCTATACGCAAGGTTTCAACCCTATCATCGTCATGGCGACTTCCGCGCCCTATTGCGGGGTGAGGTGCTACATCGATGAGATTCTCATCGCAAGGCTTCCTCCGCCGGACCAGATGAATGCCCGAATGTTTTTCAGGGGAACGAACATCAGTGTACCCCTGGAATACGAACGAGTGCAGCCATACGTCATCCCCAAGATCGAGCTTTCGAATCAGAGGACCGAGAGAGTCGACGTCAGAGTGCTGCCGATTTTGTTTCGGTTCAAACCTCTGAAGGACATGGCTGTCTATCCCGGCCAACTGGTGGATGTCTATGTGGAATCGAAATGAATCTCAGAAAAGTAAAGGCCTGAAACTATAGGAAGCGGGATGGACCTCACACATCAAGCATTCAGTGGTTTTCTGCCCGACGGCAACGGTACCTGTCAAACGGACCGGCAGTCCCTCCATTCGCAAAGGAAGTCGCGACGTATGCCACTGCCGCCTGGAAGTGCGATGAAAGGCGGACGAAGGGTTCTTTGGTTTCACTTGTGGATTTTTTGTGCATGGATTTCGATGCTTGCCTACGGATGTGCGGTGGGCCCCGATTTCGTGCGCCCCAAACCTCCTGCAGTGTCCCGGTATACCCAGGGGAAACAACCTACCGAAACGGTATCGGCTGATGGCCAGGCACAAGTTTTTGAATATGGCGCAAATATTACCGAAGACTACTGGCGGATGTTCAAATCTCCTCCGCTGAATGCAATGATCAGGGAAGCCATAGAGGAAAACCCCGGACTTCAGTCGGCACAGGCACGCCTTCGCCAAAGCCAAGAAAATCTTCGAGCCGGTTACGGCGTATTTTTTCCACAGATTGGTGGAAGCTTCGACGCCACCAGGCAGAAATTCTCACCCCAGAAGTTCGGCAGTTCTTCACCCAGCAATATCTTTAACCTCTTTACCGCCTCGGCTACCATATCCTATGTCCTGGATGTGTTCGGCGGACAGCGCCGCACCATCGAGAGCCTTTCGGCCCAGGTGGATCAACAGAATTATACCACCCAGGCCGCCTATCTCACTCTTACGGGCAATATCGTCAATGCGGCCATCGCACAAGCCGCCTATCGCGCCGAAATAGAGGCCTCGGAGCAAATCATCTCCTTTGAAAAGGAACTGGTCGAACTTACTGAAACTCAGGCACAAGCGGGAACCGTGCCGTACGTCAATGTCCTCAGCCTCAAGTCACAGCTTCTAGCCACTGAGGCCACTCTTCCTACGCTCAAAAAAAACCTCGATCAGAGTCTGCATCTCCTGGCGGCGCTGCTGGGGCGCGCCTCTGGAGAGTGGCTTCCTCCGCCTCTCACTTTGGAGGACTTCGCTCTTCCTGCCAACCTTCCCATAACTCTCCCATCCGAGCTTGTGCGCCGCCGCCCCGATATTCTGGCATCAGAAGCTCAAGTCCACACCGCCAGCGCCAACGTCGGAGTCGCAACCGCCGCCATGTTTCCGAGTTTCACTTTGAGTGGAGAGCTGGGGCAGAACAGTTCCGACATCACCAGGCTTTTTGACAGCGCCGGGACCATATGGACAGTGGGTACCAACATGGCATCTCCGCTCTTTCAAGGGGGAACTTTGTGGTTTCAGAGGCGTGCCGCCATTGAGGCCTATCAGGCATCGCTCTCAGATTACCGGCAGGTTGTCATCAACGCCCTTCAGCAGGTGGCCGATACCCTTCGCGGAGTAGAACACGATGCCGAAACGCTCCGTGCACAGTCCGAAGCGCTTGTTATTGCCGAGGAAAATTTGAACCTGGTGAAGGCGAACTACGAGGCCGGTTTGGTCAACTATCTCCAAATGCTTACGGCAGACAACCAATACCAGCAGGCAAAGCTCGGCTACATCCAGGCAAAAGCGCTCCGTCTGCAGGATACCGCCGCGCTCTTTGTCGCCTTGGGCGGAGGTTGGTGGAACGCTGAAGCCAAACCTGCAGGGGAATGATGTGAACCCATTCCTGTTGAAATTTCAGGCAGGTGCTGCCTGCAGGAAATGGGATTGGCATCGGGATTTAGATGCTTCTAGGGGTCTAATCTCGAAATTGAGTAAACAATTTAGCAGTAACAGGAGGATTTCCCATGAAGATTCTGGTGGCAACAGATGGTTCCAAGCAATCCATGAAAGCTGTGCACAGGGCATTGAAAATGGCCGAGCAAGAGGGTGCGCAGGTTACCCTGATAACGGTGGCTTCTTATCTTGCAGCAGATTTCGCTGAATTGCCATTGGATATCAGGGAAAGGTTTAAAGCAATGTCGATGAAGGTTTTAGATGATGCCAAAGCTCTTTTTGATGCAAAGGGCATTTCTGCCGAAACAGTGCTGTCGGAAGGCGTTGTGGCCGCCAACAGCATCTTGAGACTGGCGGAGGAAGGCGGTTTTGATGAGATTATTCTTGGGAGCACTGGAACAACCGGTCTCGTCAGGGCTCTCATCGGAAGCACCGCCTCAAAAGTAGTATCGCATGCTCCCTGCACCGTTACCGTGGTCAGATAGAATCATAAAATAAAATTGGTCGGGTAGTCCGCGTCGGCTATCTCGGAATACCCGGCCTCATGTCCCTGAAGTTCTTTCGGGGAAGGGAATATAACGCTCCGGTTTATAACCTCCAAGAACTCCCTTGGGGGAGAGGACCACTTGCCACAACTGGTTCATTCTCGCCCTGAAGGACGCGGCGCAGGAGAGCAGATAGTATTTCCACATGCGGTAGAATCGTTCGTCATAATCTTTTTTGAGGATCTCCCAGCTCTCATGGAAGTTCCGGAACCAGTGCATGAGCGTCTTGTCATAATCGGCGCCAAAGCTGTGCCAATCTTCCAGTACAAATATCCCTTCTACGGCCGAGCATATCTGCTTTGCAGAGGGCAGCATGGAATGGGGGAAAATATAACGGTCTATCCAGGGGTCGGTATTCGTGACAGATTCGTTTCCGCCGATCGTATGGAGTAAAAAGAGCCCATCTTCTTTCAAACATTTTCTGGCGACATGCATCAAAGTAGGATAGTTCTTGTATCCGACATGTTCAAACATGCCGATGGATACAATGCGGTCGAAGGTACCGTCAATGCTTCGATAATCCTGCAAACGGATATCGACGGGAAGGCTACGACACAATTCTTTTGCATATTCCGCCTGCTGCTTCGAAACAGTGATGCCCACAACTTTGACATGGTATTTTTCAGCGGCAAATTTTGCGGTGCCACCCCAGCCACAACCGATATCCAGCACCTCCATTCCCGGTTGCAGATCCAGCTTCCGGCACACAAGATCCAACTTGGATATCTGCGCTTCCTCAAGAGTGGATGCCGTCTCCCAATAGCCGCAGCTGTAGATCATGAGATCGTCGAGCATGCACCGGTAAAGGTTGTTGCCAATGTCGTAATGGTGTTGAACGTCCCTGCAGTTGCGTGACGGCTTCTGGAGGTTCAACAAGCGGGCTTTCAGCATGTCTGCATAATAGGTTTTGAGCTTGACTTTCTTGTCCAATTCAGACCGCAGAATCCTGAAAAAGAATTCATCGAGCCTGGAGCAATCCCACCAGCCGTCCATATAGGATTCTCCCAGAGCCAGCGACCCTCCCTGAAACAACCTCGGATAGAATTCATCATTGTGGATCTGTATGTCCCAAGGCCGGTTCCCCCCGATTTCAATATCGACTGAGGTTAACAGTTCTTGAATCTTTTTGCGGAAATTCTCCCGAAACATGGTCTCTACTCCTCCACAGAAAAAACCGACGATTCCGATAAACCTTGAAATCATGAGGCGGCAGGAGCAGCGATGATATGTCATTTAAAGGTAAAAACCTTCGCGAATAATCTTCCATGGCATGCTGAACTTCATTCCGCTCCACCAGCCTCGAAATCATCTGGTGCATCAGACGGGGCACTCAAACATTCACGCCCATGAAATGGCCCTGGCCGTGTCTGCCGCTCGATCTTCTTCCCGGCCGGATTTCCGTTGGATCTGTCATTCTTTCTCCGGAACCGGCCCTTCGGGTGGGGTATAAGGAATTCCCTCCTCCAGGGATTCGAACACATCCTCACTGTAGTCACGGCCTACGGATGCCGGAGGCTCCGCCTCAAGGGGGGGCGGCACCACCTTACCGGGTGTTCGGTCCTCTCGCTCCCAGGCTATTTCGTCTGTCCCGATGAGATCGACAACCGACGTGAGGCCCATAACGTCGGTCAGAATCTGCAACAGGATCTGGTGTTCGACTTCGTCGGGGAGAAGCCCTTCCAGATAGACCATTCCCCGCCGACATGAAATTTCCAACTCGTCCAGTTCGACTCTTCCATCGTTGCGGAGATGTTCTATGATGAGCAATTCCAGTTCTTCATCGCTCATGTTCCGGTATTCCTCGGGTAAGGCTGCGCAGGGTATGAGTTCGTGAGGGCGACGCAGTCTCTTTTGCTTTTTCTCGAACCGTCGGGCGCATGCAACGCACAAACGCGTCTCGGGAATCGCCTTCAGGCGTCCATAAGAGATGAGCGCTTCACATTCCTCGCATATGCCGTAGGAACCCGCAGCCATCTTGCAAAGCGCCAGATCGATGGCTTCGATTTCCTCCTTTGTCCGTTCGTCCAGGCGATCATACAGGGTGGTGATGTCAGTTTTTTGAGCTTCTTCCTCGAGTTCGATGTCGCGCTCGCCCAAGGCCTGCCAGTCCGCTTCAAACTGATGAAGTCGCGTGAAAACCTCTCTTCGACGCTGGAGAAGTAGGGTCCGGAGGTGTGTCAAATCTTGTTCCGTCATGATGGCTCTCCCCCCATGAGAATAAGTTCAGCTGCTCGCTCACAGGACAGCTTTTCCCATATTTTCAAGGATCTTTATTATCCACAATCCTGCGCGCTGTTTCCTCCGGTAACTCTCTTCACCCCCCATAGCTAGTTCCCGCCGCAGCGCAACGCTCCCTCCTTCCCTCAGGTACCGGATCTTCAAAGCGCCCTGCCCGGGCAAATCTCACGAAAGGGATGAGATCGGATTCCTCATCCCTTCTTATCCAGCACGGTTGATGGGGTCAGCACTTACAACCTATCCGGCCCCCCTGTGGACTTTGCCCCCCTTGGTCCCCCCTCGAGGGGGGAATTGAAGGGGGGTGTCCGCTGCCGAGGAAGGTTTTCGGATAGGCTTTTACAACAAGTCAGGATCCTCATTTGACCGTGATTTTGATCTCCTTCGACTTGGCCTCTTCCGTTTTGGGCAACACTACGGTCAGTATTCCCTTCTCGAAAGTTGCCTCGATTTTTTCCATTTGAACGGTGGACGGCAGTCGGAAAGAACGTTGAAAGGATCCGGAATACCTCTCGATGGAATGGAAATGCTCGCCCTTTTTCTCCGCCTCCTTTGTCTTCTCCCCTTTTATGGTGAGACGATCCCCCACGAGGCTGACGTCGATATCCTTGGCCTCAAGACCAGGCAGCTCGGCTTTCACGTAAATGCATTCGTCCGTTTCGGATATATCGACCGCGGGACTCCATTCCTGAGAAAAAAGAGAGGGGAACCGGCTCTCACCGAAGAACCTGTTCAAAAGATTGTCCATTTCCTTGCGCAACGAAGTCAATTCTTTTTGAGGGCTCCAAGGTATAAGGTCCATCATGTGATCTCCTCTTTTTGCTCTTTTCCGTGGAAAAGGCCTCCATAGATTCTTCCTTTTCTGGTGGATGCAGGAATGCTCCTCAGAGCCTATCCACCGACGCAGGCTCCGTTCGTGCTGAGCGAAAGTGTGAACGGGATTCGTCCGCACTTCGATATCTCAGGGCGAACGGAGAAAATTTTGGGATAGGCTTTTAGAACCTGCTCTACGCGCCCTCACCTCAACCCTATCCCCAATGGGGCTGGGAAGATTTTTTTTACGGGCGGACCAGATGGATGGGAACCTTCCCGGGGAAAAGAGCTGGTGGATTGATTTGATGCAGCAAATTGCATCGGTCCTCTTGACGACGATCAAAATACTATTATGCCCCATAAAGCCATAACTCTCCCGAGGCCAAAAGGATGCTTTAAGTCAGTACGATCTATAAGGAACAAATGACGATTGTATTTATTTTCTTGTGATTATACTAAATATTTAAGCTTTGTGAGTCAATAAGCTATCATTCGCCATACGTGAAGATGTCAATCCATAACCTATGGTTTTCTGGATTCCCGCCCAAAACATGTGGGGATGACGAAAGGCAGCCCGCAACGTCATTCCCTCGAAGGCTGGAATCCAGACCTTGAGCCTTCACTGTTTCTTCTCGATGCCTTCCGCCGTTCCATCGAGATATGCCTGTATGAGAGCCTCCCTTTCCCTGCTCACCGAGTTCATCAGCACCTTGCCTCCGAAGCCGAAGCACTCCTCTGCCACCCGCTCCGGGTCGGCCCTTCTCACCAGAGTGAACAGGGCAGAGCTTCCGGGCTTGAATTCTTCAGAAAGATCTTTCATGAACTGGTCGTCGACTCCCACATCCGTTAGAGAAGCGGACACCGCCCCTGTGACTGCACCCAAAACAGCCCCGATCAAAGGGCTGAGAAGGATGCTGCCAACGATGAGCCCCGTGATACTCCCCGCAAATCCTCCCTTCCTTGCCGGCCTGTGCATCTGATGGTACCTGACCCTACCGTCAGCTTCCTTGACAACAACTACAGCATCCTCCAGATCGATGAATCCGCTGCGCTGGAGCTTCAGGAGCTTGAGACGCGCTTCCTCGGCTTTCAGTTCGTCATCGAAAACGATGACGGTAAGGTTGCTCGTATATTTCTCCCTGAGCCTCGCCCTGAAAAGTTCCGGTCCGACCCACTCCTCAAAGCTTGCTGCAAGCCTGTTTGTCGCACCGAAAGAATCCACCGCGAGGATGCTTCCGTCTCGCGTGTTCAGCATGAGGTATTCGTCGATTTCTTCATAGGCCTTATTGACGATGATGGTCTTGACGCCGACATAGCCGATCACCACGTTCTCCATTGAGAATTTGGGTATCGATGAGCGAAAAGCGAGAGTGGTCCCAATCACGAAATCAGGGGAACCCAATCCGCCAAGCCAGCTCTTTTTGTGGATGGGATCTTCCGACAGCCTTTTTCCATAGTTTTCCATGAAGCCGGCATACTCTTCAGGAAGCCTGACCCCCAACCTCTTTGAAGCATAGTCCGCAAAATGTCCCATTTCAATAATCCTTTCCATTGGCTGGACTCGGTTTCATGGTGAGTGAGAGCCGGAATCGCTCCAGCATCACCATCCCTGAGAGAGTTGAGGCACTCCCACCTATCTTCCATCTCCATGTCTCGACTTCAAGGAAATATTTGTTTGTCGGAGCGGTACGCGGACACCGGCATCAAAGCAGCCACTTCACTGTTGAGGATTTCTTTTTCAAAAAACCTGAAGAAGAATGCTATCGTATCGAGGATTTGAAAATTTTTTATAACAATAGCCCATTCACGGGTTGTATTTCAACCGAGTTTTCATCATAACGACTCCAAAAATTTTTCAGTTTTCCTCAGTGAACACGATGCCCTGGGGTAATCGCCCATAGATTCTTGACAAGTTTTCTCCGAGATTTTAGTTTTTATTCAGCTTGTTCTATCCATAAGTTACAGTAAAAGAAGCAAAAGCAGGTATAAAAACAATATGAGAGGCACTCGATTATCTGTATGACGAGATGCTTCCGTGGACAAGCCGATTATTCCACGATCCCGCAGGAACGACGAACGAGAACCACCCAACATTTCTTTCCAACAGCCTTGTGCGAGGTGCAAACTTGCTTTGGACGCCCATTCAAAAGCAGCCTGAATCATGGACCGTACTTCCGAACCTCCTGGATTATTCCAGCACCATGGCTCATTTCTCATGGGAGGATATCCGCCGTGAATTGGAAGGCCTTCCCGGAGGCAAAGGGCTCAATATCGCTCACGAAGCGGTCGACCGCCATGCCGATGGGCCGCTCCGCGACCACGTGGCTCTGCGATGGCTCGGGAGCGAAGGCGCGACCCGTGACTTCACCTATGGTGAACTGAAAGGGCAGAGCAACCGCTTTGCCAATGTTCTCAGAGGGCTGGGAATAGGAAAGGGAGACACGGTCTCCGTTTTGGCAGACCGCATTCCAGAGCTGTACATCGCCGCTCTGGGGACTCTCAAAAACACGAGCGTCTTCTGCCCCCTCTTCTCCGCCTTCGGTCCGGAGCCCATCTATCAGCGGCTGAGCAAAGGAGACGCAAAAGTCCTGGTGACTTCACAGCGTCGATACAGCCAGAAGGTGAGCCACCTGATGGACACTCTGCCCAAGCTGCAGCACGTGCTCCTGGTGGATGCGGAAGACCATTTGGGGAAAGGCCTACTGTCGCTTCCCCGGCTCTTGGCGGAGTCATCCGAGGTATTTTCCATCCCACCGACCGATCCCGAGGACAGTGCGTTTCTGCATTTTACGAGCGGCACTACGGGGATGCCCAAGGGTGCGATCCATGTACACAATGCCGTCCTCACCCATTACGTGACCGGCAAATATGTCATGGATTTTCACCCGGGAGACATCTTCTGGTGCACGGCCGACCCGGGATGGATCACAGGCACTTCCTATGGGATTGTTGCGCCCCTGCTCCACGGGATCACCAACATCATTGATGAAGCGGATTTCGACGCAATGCGATGGTGTCACATCCTGGAGTCCGAGAAGGTAAGCATCTGGTACACGGCGCCCACGGCCATCCGCAGATTCATGCGGCTGAGCCTTGAACCGAGCCGGCATTACGATCTCCGTCACCTGCGCGTCATTCACAGCGTCGGCGAACCGCTCAACCCCGAGGCGGTCGTCTGGGGCCAGAAGGCCATGGGGCTCCCCATCCATGACAACTGGTGGCAGACCGAAACGGGCGGCATCATGATCGCCAACTTCCCCGCCATGGAAATCCGGCCCGGTTCCATGGGACGCCCCATTCCCGGCGTCGAGGCCGCCATCGTCCGGCGCATCGACAAGGATACCGTGGAAGTGATCGAAGAGCCTGAAATACAGGGAGACCTTGCACTCCGGCCGGGCTGGCCTTCCATGTTCCGGGGGTATCTGCACGACGAGGAGCGCTACAGGAAGTGCTTCGTCGGCGGATGGTATCTGACGGGAGACCTGGCGAAGCGCGACGCAGACGGCTACTTTTGGTTCGTCGGTCGCGCCGACGACATCATCAAGACATCCGGCCACATGGTGGGTCCCTTCGAAGTGGAGAGCACCCTCATGGAGCACCCCGCTGTAGCTGAAGCGGGAGTCATAGGAAAACCGGACCCTCTCATTGGAGAAATAGTAAAAGCGTTCGTCGCCCTCAAGCCAGGAATAAATCCAAGTGAGGAGCTTCGCCTGGAGCTCATCGGTTTTGCCCGCAAGAAGCTGGGTTCGGCGGTGGCGCCCAAGGAGATCGATTTTCAGCCCAACCTTCCCAAAAACAAGGCCGGCAAGATCATGCGGCGGCTGCTCAAGGCCCGCGAACTGGGTCTGCCCGAAGGCGATCTGTCTACCCTGGAGAACAACTAATGAAAACGAAAACCACCAAAAAAACAAAGGCCGCAGTTGTGGACCGTGACCATGCATTGCACCTGCTGCGCTCTATGATTCGCATCCGGCGCCTGGAGGAGAAGTGCGCCGAACTCTACAGCGCCATGAAGATACGGGGTTTTTTACACCTTTATGACGGTGAGGAGGCAGTGGCCGTCGGGGTCCTGGAAGCACTGACTCTGGACGATGCCGTTGTGGCCACCTACCGGGAGCACGGCCATGCGCTGATAAGAGGCCTTTCGGCGGGCTGTATTCTGGCGGAGATGTACGGAAAACAGGAAGGCTGCAGCCGCGGTCGAGGCGGTTCCATGCATCTTTTCGACGCCAAGACTCGGCTTTACGGAGGCAATGCCATCGTTGGCGGCGGTCTTCCCATCGCCGTCGGGCTGGCACTGGCGGACAAGATGCAGAAAAGGCCGCACGTCACGTGCTGCTTTTTCGGAGACGGAGCCGTCGCCGAAGGGGAATTCCATGAAAGCATGAACCTGGCCTCCCTGTGGAAACTGCCGGTCCTTTTTATCTGCGAAAACAACCTTTACGCCATGGGGACAGCGCTGAAATACACACAGGCCGTCAGGGATCTCGCCCGCAAGGCTGCAAGCTATGACGTGGCTTCCGCCGCTGTAGACGGGATGGATGTTCTGGCGGTCGAGGCGGCTGCAAAAAAAGCGGTGGAGGCCGTTCGCTCCGGCGAGGGACCTCATTTCCTGGAATGTCTCACCTATCGTTTTCGGGCTCATTCCATGTTCGACCCGGAGCTCTATCGGTCCAAAGCGGAGGTTGAAGAGTGGAAAAAGCGCTGCCCCATCGAGACGTTCATTCAGAGGCTCAAAAGTGAAGGGCTCATGAGCGATGCGGACCTGGAGGAAATCGAGCGCGACATCGCTCGGGAAATCAACGAAGCAGTCGCCTTCGCCGAGGCTTGCACCTGGGAGCCCCTCGAAGACCTGACCCGCTTCGTCTATTCGGAACGGAGGATACCATGAGCAACGGCGTTGAGAGCATGCAGAAGCTCACTTACCGGGAGGCTGTGCGCGAAGCCATCCGGGAGGCCATGCGAAAAGACGAGAGGGTTTTCCTCATGGGGGAGGATGTCGGCCGATACGGGGGGTGCTTCGCCGTGAGCAAGGGGTTGCTCGAGGAGTTCGGTCCGGAGAGGATCATCGATACCCCTCTTTCGGAATCCGGGTTCACGGGAGCGGGCATCGGCGCCGCCCTCGGCGGGATGCGGCCCATCGTGGAGATCATGACGGTCAACTTCAGCCTTCTGGCTGCCGATCAGATTGTCAACAACGCCGCCGTTTATCTCCACATGTCCGGAGGGCTCTTCAATGTGCCCATCGTCATCCGGATGGCGACGGGAGGCGGCCGGCAGGTGGCGGCTCAGCACTCCCGCAGCCTTGAAGGCTGGTATGCCCACATCCCCGGAATAAAAGTGCTGAGTCCCGCAACGGTCGAGGACGCACGGGGCATGCTCTGGACCGCCCTGGAAGATCCGGACCCGGTGCTCATCTTCGAGAACAGCGGACTTTACAACATGGAAGGCATGCTTCCCGCCGATGCCGGTCCAGTCGATATCGACAAGGCCCGTATCCGAAGAGAGGGCAAAGACATCACCATCATCAGCTACTCGGCAAGTCTCATCAAGTCCCTGGATGCTGCGGAAATCCTCTCGAAGGAAGGGATTGAAGCGGAGGTGATCGACCTGCGAACGCTGCGCCCCCTCGATGAAAAGACCTTCCTGGATTCGGTGGCCAGGACGCATCGTGCACTCATCGTGGATGAGGGATGGCGCACCGGGAGCATCTCCGCAGAGATCAGCGCACGAATCATGGAGGGCGCCTTTTACGAACTTGATGCTCCCGTGGAGCGCCTTTGTACCGTAGAAGTGCCCTTGCCGTATGCCAAGCACCTCGAGGACGCGGCCCTGCCTCAGGTGGACAAGATCGTAGACATCGTCAGGAAAATGGTGGAGACCAATGGCTGAATTTCGCATGCCCAGCCTGGGCTCGGATATGAAGGAGGGGACACTTCTCGAGTGGCGAGTGAAGCCCGGAGACCGTGTCAAACGAAGGGATATCATTGCCGTCGTGGAGACGGATAAGGCCGCCATCGAGGTCGAAGTGTTCGAGGACGGCGTCGTTGAGGAACTTCTCGTCCAGCCGGGCCAGAAGGTTCCGGTAGGGACTGTTATGGCCATCATTCGAACGGAAGCGGCCCCGCTCGTTGCCGCACCGGAGAAAGCCCCTATCGAGGGTGCTCCCCATGTGCCGTCCGGACTCGAAGGAGTGCTTCCGGTGAAGGAGGCCATACCCTTTCAACCGGCTCCAGCGGCCGGAGCAGAACGTATCAAAGCTTCCCCCTATGCACGCAAGCTGGCAGCCGAACGCTCCATCGACCTGAGCCTTCTGCGGGGAACAGGCCCCGAAGGTGCCATAAGTGCGGCGGATGTCGAGAGAGCTACGGTGTCAGTGAAGGCGGAGATTCCGAGAGGAGCCCCTCCAGCGCCAAGAGAAGAGGCCCCACCCGCTCCACCCACCGCGGAAAAGCCTGCTGCCAGGGATTATCAGACCACCATGCGCCGGGCCATCGCGGCGGCCATGGCCCGCTCCAACCGGGAAATTCCCCACTATTACCTCCAAACACGCATCGATATGAGCCGGACCTTGCATTGGCTGGAATCGGAAAATCTGAAGCGCTCCATCAAGGAACGGATATTGCCCGTTGTTCCCCTCATCAAAGCCGTCACGCTGGCCCTGGGGGATGTGCCGGAACTCAACGGCTACTGGCTGGATGATCGCCATCAACCTCAGGAGGCGATCCATGTCGGTTTTGCCATTTCCTTGAGACAGGGCGGCCTGATCACACCCGCCATTCTCAATGCGGATTTGAAGAACCTGGACGAACTCATGGAAGCGCTGCGAGACCTCATCACGCGAACTCGATCAGGACGGTTGCGCAGTTCGGAGGTTACGGACGCCACCATAAGCATTACCAGCCTGGGAGATCTCGGAGTTGAGACGGTCTACGGGGTTATATACCCGCCCCAGGTGGCTCTGATCGGTTTTGGAAAAATCATGGAGCAACCCTGGGCAGAAAACGGGATGCTCGGGGTCCGGCCTGTTTTGACGGCCACACTCGCAGCAGACCACCGTGCAACGGACGGCCTTCGCGGCGCCCAGTTCCTCGATGCCCTCAACCGTTACCTTCAGGAACCCTCAAAACTATGAACGAAGAACAAATCAAACAGGCCATATTCAGGATTCTCAGGCAGATCGCTCCCGAGTCCGACCCGAGCACTCTGGGACCGGATGAAAACATACGGAGAACGCTCGATATCGACTCCTTCGATGCCCTGAATTTCTTCATCCGCCTCCATGAGGAGTTCGGAGTGAGCGTTCCCGAATCGGACTATGGAAAGCTCAATACCCTGTCTGAGATCCTCCATTACCTCTCCTCCCGTGTGAAGGAGTGAGTCGCTCTTGAAATCCCCATTTACCACGGAGATCCCAAAGGAATTCCATAAGAATTCCAAAATTTCTCCGTGCCCTCCGTGTCTCCGTGGTAAATAACGGGATATTGGAATCCGCCAACCCCCTAAATTGATCTACAATGTCGATTCAAAATCGTGAAAACTTCCCGAAAGCATGGACGCCTCCAACCGTCGCGTTGAATGCAATGAAACGCGACATGAAGACCGGATGAAGCCGGAAGATCTTTCTCGGGCCGCGGCCCCAAAGGAGATGCAAGATGCGTGACGACTACCCCCGGTATTATGAACGTTTGCAAAAGTTATCCGCCAAACTGGCAAAAGAACTGCGCGGCCCCATGTCGGCATTTGTCCAACTCAATGGCGCGGCAACGGCGGAGGGCGCTCTCAGCACCAAAATCAAACAACTCATCGCGCTGGGAATCGGCATCACCGTCCGGTGTGATGGATGCATCGCCTATCACGTGCACGACGCCATCCGGGCTGGAGCCACGAAACAGGAGATCCTGGAGACCATCGGCATCGCCATTCTCATGGGCGGAGGGCCTGCTGTGGTTTATGGATGCGAGGCGCTGGAAGCGCTGGACCAGTTTGAATCCAGCGGGCTGCTTTCTTCCAACCCGGAAAAGGCCGGCTGAGGCCATAAAAAACTTAGAGAAATATCTGAAAGCCTTGATTTATCGTACTCCTGTGGTCATTCATACCTGACCAACTCTTTACTGTAGACGAATGCTCCGTCACGGTTGACCCATCGGTCGCGCGTTCGCTCCAGGATCCAACCACTCTCTTTTTTCCCTCCGAATGGAAGACGCAGCGGTCTAAAGAAAAAATCCGGATTGGCATCCACCATGCCAAAATTGGAATCGAAAAGAGTGGATGCCCCTTCGGGAGGCGTTCCGAAATACGCAAGGTAAAAACCATAGCGGGTTTCGGTGACTTCCTGAACCGCCTGTTCCGGATTGTCAAAGGACTTCAGAGCCAGAAAAGGACCGAAGAGTTCAAGATCCGGAATATCTTGCATCTCAAGCACGAGTGGGTAGATCCACTCCCCATCGATTCCACCGGTGAGCAGGCGGGAGTCTTTGCATTGTGCCAGTGCATTCTCGACAATCAGTCTTGTTCTTTCAACGAGGATAGGACCTATGTCCGTATCGGAATCGAGGGGGGACCCCACCTTGAGCTTTTCAACATGCTTCAGGATCTTGCTTCGGACGCTATCGTAAATGCTGCTGTGAATGAGAGCTTTCTTGAGTGTGGTGCAGTACTGGCCGCCGTTCATAAATGCACGCCTGGCAATGAAACGGCTGGCCGCTTCCGGATCCGCATCCGGGAAAACAAGGGCGGCAGGCATTCCGCCGGGGCCGGCAAAAAAGAGTTTATCGAAAGCCTGGTGGTGGCGTCGGTAGGCCTGACCCACGGCAGATGATCCGGAAATGAAAAGGAGCCGCACAGATTCATCGTCAACACAATTTTGACCAAATATGCGGTTATCCTGGCCGACTACAGGTTCAAAGCAGTCGAAAGGTCGAGAAATTTCAGCCACAAGCCGTGCCGATTCGGGATTCCATGAAGAGAAACTGAACCGGAATCGGTTGCCCGTCAGCATGCATCCGCCTCCCGTTCGAGCCAACACGATCACTGAAGCATCGTATGGAAAGATGGCTGCAATTGTCCCGAAAGGATGTCCTTTGCAAACGCATTCCATTTCCTCCTGAAGGGTCTTCAGATATTGAACCGCAAGGTCCACTTCAGTGGAAGTGACCTTCACGGGAAAACCGGCATCCCGCGCACCCGCCTCCATGAGGTCCAATCTCCTTCGCTCAATTTCTTCGGCCAATCTATTGATCTCTTCAAGGCGAGCCTCAAAACCTTTCATTGTTCATTTTCTCCCTTCCTGAACGAAAATGCACTCCCTGATTCAAGAGAGCACTCAATGTTCAAACGGTGCGGCACCTCGATTCAAATGCTCTCACCGCCCGATTTTCGCCAATATTGTTTTGCACGCATACGAGTTACTGAACACTATGTGAAAGAGTCCAGCGGTTACAAGATTAATCATCCCCACGATAAGAAAACCATTTGCAAATCCGATCTCCCGGATCACCGCTCCCATCACAAGAGAGCTCAGCATCATGCCAATATAAATAGCGCTGTTGTAGCCCCCCATGGCCAGACCTCGCGCATCCGGGCTCACCACCTCGGAGATGAGTGCCCCGAGAGCCGTGAAAGCCAGCCCCATGCTCATGCCAACGCCTGCGGCAAAGACCATGAAAGTGATGAGGTTATAGGCCATTCCGAGTCCGCCAACCGAGAGGGCAAAGCTGATGAGACCTGCAACGACCAGGTTGCTCCGCCTGCCGACTCTGTCGCTCAGCCGCCCGAAGGGGATACGCGAAAGCGCATTGGCAACCCCCTGAACGGCAAAGATGAAGCCGATTTGCCCGATGTGTACTCCTTGGTCCTGGGCGTACAGGGGCACAAATGTAATGAACATCCCAAGCCCCAGGCACCCGCCCAGAGTGGCGAGCCAGCAGGCCAGAAGAGGTATATTTTTCAAAAGGTCTCTTGCCACATCCCGGGTGGGACGTCTGGAAGGTCTTTGGATCAGGACATGTCGGGCCCGGGGCATGAAGAAAAAGACCATCACAAAGAGAGCGAAGATAATGATGCCGGAGGCCATGAAGACCGGTTGAAACCCCAGCCGGGCAGCCATTAAGCCGCCTGCGGCGGGGCCAAGGCTCATGCCTCCGTATATGGCAAGAGTATACCAGCCATAGGAGCGGCCAAGGTGTGTTGCCGGCGAAAAATCTGCTACAAATGACATCATCGTGGGTGCAAATGAGGCGAGGCCCACTCCGAACAGGAGATAGATTCCCATCATCTGGACTGCGGATGTGCTGAAGCAAAGCAGAAAAGAGGAAAGTGAGAGGATCATCAAGCCGCACAGGATGAGTAGCTTTCGGCCCAGGCGGTCGGACAGGATCCCAAGAGGCAAGGACAGAACGCTTGCAGTCAACATAAAAGATGAATTGATCATTCCAACTTGGAGCGTATCGGCCCCAAGGGCTCGGGCAAAAAGCGGCACCACTGGAAACCGCATATAAGAACCCATGTAGCAAGTGAATGTAAATGTACAGCACATCAGGAGCAGGAGTTCGTAAGAGGGAACCCTGATTTTTCTTGGGGAATCCATGGCGAGTATTCCTTTCACGCTTTGGTTTGGGATCAGGCCCAGGAGAGATGCCCTCACGCTCTGTTCCGGCGGCATTCTCCATCTAGAAAATCATTCCGCTGACCGCACGCCGAACTTTCTTTGGAAGAGGCAAAGCGAGGATGCGGTGTGCCCGCGACAATTTACAAAGTATGTGCCATTTAGATTATATTTGTAAAATAAATAAGTTAAATAATATAAATCCTATTTCTTGCGGCATATTGTCGAAAAATTGCTACAGAAAGAAGCCCTTCGTCTTGTAGCAATTTTCTACATGTAGTATCTTTCATACACAGGCGGAAAGATGCCTTGCCTGTGAAATGAAAGAAAGAAGGGAACAACCATGGAAAAAGGTTCACACAGCAGCGGCGGGATCTCGCCCGAACTGCTTCAGGCCGTGTTGGACAACCCGTATGAAGGGATGGTGATTATTGATGAAAATGGCTTCATCCGCCACTTCAGCAAGGCCAATGAAACCATCTACGGAATAGCCGCTCATGATGCCATTGGACGCCATATCCTGGAGGTGATCCCCAACAGCCGGCTGCATATCGTAGTGCGCACCGGCCGGCCCGATATCGGCGAGCCCTTCAACGTCCGCGGAAAACAGGTCATCGTCAGTCGATATCCCCTCAAACAGGGCCAGAAAATAATCGGAGCGGTGGGGAAGGCCCTCTTTCACAACCAGAAAGCCCTGGCAGCTCTCAGAGAAAAAATCAGGGAACTTGAGAGCACCGTCAAGAAATTCCGGCAGGGAATCAAAGATCTCTATCCGGCAAGGTACACCTTCGATGATATCATCGGGAGGGGAGTCCGCACGAGCAGGGCAAAAGAAGTGGCACGACAACTGGGCCGGGCGGAAAGCCCTGTCCTGCTCATCGGTGAGAGCGGCACAGGAAAGGAGCTCTACGCCCATGCTATCCATCAGGCAAGCCCCCGCAGGAACCATCCGTTTGTTCGGGTCAATTGTGCATCTATCCCAACCGAACTCTTCGAAGCCGAACTTTTCGGCTATGAAGCCGGCGCCTTCACAGGAGCCGCCCGGTCGGGAAAACCAGGCAAGTTTGAGCTTGCCGAAAAGGGCACCATTTTTTTGGATGAAATCGGGGAACTCCCTCTTGGACTGCAGGCCAAGCTCCTGCGCGTCCTTCAGGAAAAGGAAGTTGAACGGCTGGGGTCAAGGATGCCGACTGTGGTGGATTTCCGAGTCATTGCAGCCACAAACAAGGACTTGGAACAGCGCATGAAAGAGGGCTATTTCAGGGCCGACCTCTTCTATCGGCTCAACGTCAATTCGCTGCGCCTCCCTCCTTTAAGAGATATGAGGGAAGATATCCCACTCCTGGTGCAGCATTTCCTTTACAAGGTTCAGGACAATACGGCTTCCTTCATATCGGAGATTGACCCTGAAGTGATGGAAATCCTCACCGCCTATGATTGGCCGGGAAACATTCGGGAGCTTGAAAATGTCATCGAAAGGGCGCTCAACCTGTGCACCGGAAACCGCCTGACCATCGAGCACCTGCCCGAAAGCCTTCTCAAGCACAAATCACTGGATAGAGATGAAACGGACCGCCTCCCCGCTCTTTATCGTACGGCAAAGGATGCCGAAAGAGAGCAAACGGCTGAGGCGTTGAGGCTGGCAAATGGAAACAAGAGTGAGGCCGCGCGGCTTCTCAATATCCATCGGACCACTCTCTACTACCGGTTGAGGAAGCATCACATGGCGGATGCTTGAACCCCGCGTTCCCCAAGGCCTGCATGAACGCTCCCGCACTCCACACACTAAGAGCCTATCCGAAAACCTGCCTCGGCAGCGGACACCCCCCTTGGTTCCCCCATCGAGGGGGGAATTGAAGGGGGGTGTCGCAAAGTCCACAGAGGGGTTCCGGATAGGTTCTAAGGAAAGCGATTCGTTTGAAGATGAACAGATATCAAGAAATCACGGCGGCAAGAAAACTTTTGGAGATCCCGGAAACAGCAACCATGGCGTCGATTAAATCGAGCTACAAGAGGCTGCTGACCAAATGGCATCCGGATAAATGCGGCGAAGACCGGGAAAAATGCAACGAAATGACCCGCAAGATCGTTTCGGCTTATCAAACGATCTTGGAATACTGCCGGCAATATCAATATTCCTTCTCCGAAGAGGCGGTAAAAAGGCATCTCTCGCCTGAACAGTGGTGGTTGGAACACTTCGGCGACGATCCTCTGTGGGGAAATGACATGAAGCGCAAATAACGGTTCACCCGGTAGAATCGCGATGATGCGGTTTCCGGTTTTGTATCCCCGGGCTCCACTCCAAGCAACGATTGATTTCAGAAAATGCAAAAGATTAGATTATTTAGCATTCTATCCTCTACTCTGCGGCAGAGGTCCTTACCACATTATTGAACGGTTTCATTTCTCCTTGAAAGGGGGCGATGCGCTTTGTGGAAGGAAATCCTTTTGTCTCAAAAACTATAAGGGGAAAATACAAATGAAAATCTTGTTTGTCATTACCACCGATGATGGCGAAACCATTTATAATGCAATGCGGCTCGCAAATGTGGGCGTGAAGAAGGGGGACGAAGTCAGCGTGTTCATGCTCGGAAAGGGCGTCCTTTTTGAACAGGCAGGGAACGAGCAATTCAATGTCATGGAGCAAATCAACCAGTTCGAGGGCGATTTTTATGTCTGAGGGGTCTGCATGAAATCCCACGGTTTGGTGGGATCAAGCACGTGCCCGATTGGTTGGATGGACGATTTATATGAAATCGCCATGGAAGCCGACAAGATTTTCACTTTTTGAAAAAGGTTCGTCCGATTTTGAAGGGCGATGTTTTTTGAGTAGGCACCCGGTGCACCTCCAAAAAAAAGAAACCCCGAAGGAATTGCCCCTCCGGGGTTTTTCAAGATCACTTTTATGATTTCAATAAAGATTATTTAATCCAGGGTGCGCCTACGGGAAGAACGGGCCTGCCAAAAAGACCGTTCAGTATGACTGCGGCCATCATGTACCAGGCAAGCAATGCACAGACAACCAGGTCCCAAGCCACTGCTTTCAGGATGCCTTTCATATCTGCGAGAAAAACGAGGTCAAGACCGACAAAGCCGATGACCAGAGTAGTGAAAGTCCATGCCATGGCTCCATGGATTTTCATGGCTCCGACCCACAAAATGAGGGTGTACAAGGTGTAACCAACGAGGAAGAAGCCGATATCATTGGCTGTTATGCCCAAATGCTTACCGATATTCAGATCGGCAAGGAGCCAGATGAGTGCAAGTGCGATCCAGAATGCACCATAGGATACGAAGGCGCTGTAACCAAAATTATTGCCGCATTTGAATTCCTGGAAGCCTGCGATCAGCTGCGCGCCACCGCCGAATGCCAACGCTGTACAGAAAATAATGCCGGTGCCACACCATCCAAGGTTATGAAACTGGAGAAGCAACGTGGTCATACCGAAACCTGCCAAACCGACTACTGCTGGATTCCCTTGTCCTGGAGCTGACATAGATAAATTCCCTCTTTTCTTCAGTTAAGATTGAATTAAAATAATCAAAACATACTCCAATCAACACATAATAATCCCTTTACCAGCCTTACCCCTTTTCCACCTCCTTCCTTAAAGAGATAAACCATATATCCTCAAGACAGCAAGATATAAGAGCAAGCAATAGGGAATAAGCAACCAGAGTACAGAATCAAGAACACACAACACGAACAGAAGAGGTTCAGCAGGGAATATGAACAATAAATAGCCGATAAAATTTATAAATAAACAGAAGAAAATAAGCAACAAAAGAATCGGTAAGCCTTGCACAGCGAGGAATAAAGAACTATAGCAAAAAGAAGAAGCATTACTTACCAATGGACCTCCTCAGATAGCAGATTTGAGAAGATACGTCAAGAGTGGACTTAACATCTTTTTCAAATTTATGACAAACATCAGAAAATACCTATTAACTTAGTGGCTTTTTTATAATTGCACCCCTGTTTGTTCTAATGCAGAAAGGTTGATTTCTGGAAAATATTTTAAAAAGGAACACACCTCCCCGAACCAGGGCAATCGCATGACTTTTATTTTCCGAGCAAGACCTTAGCCAGATAGCGGTTATCCCAGCCCGCTTTGAGGCGTTTGTTTTTCACCCCGACTTTAGCTGTCTTTTCTTCACGGAGGAGATTCAAAGCAATATGGCGCAAGAGGGCAAGGTTTTCTGGAGCATGATCTTTCCTGACCCTCGACTCGTCTTCTCGAAACGCTACGTCGAGAACCCAGTGGCAGGAGTTCTCGATTCCCCAGTGAGAGCGCACGGCATTGGCAAAGAGCTTGGCGTTGTTTTCGATGCTCGCGATGTAGTATCTGCACTCGATTGTGGTTTTCTCATTTCGGGTCACCTCGGAGAGGACGGCTCCAATGGTTTGAAGCCCTTTCCATTCCTCAGGATTGGGGAGCTGATTCAGAAGGGAAGTTGTGAAATAGGAGCGAACCTCATGGCGACCGTGACCGCTCTCCTCCGTCTGGAGGAAATCAAAGTCCGGGCCATCCAGGTCCTCTTGCTTGGCCTCGGAGAAGGTCTTTTCCACCGCATCGAGCAGAGTGCCCTGGTTTCCTTTCAGCCCCAGCACGTAATCGCCTCCCTGCTCGACGATCTGTCCGGCGATCTTCTTCTGGCAACCCATGGCATCGATGGTCACGATGCACCCATGGACATCGAGGACCTTGAGAAGCTCCGGGATGGCAGTGATCTCATTGGATTTCTTCTCCGTTTTTACCTGCCCCAACACCAGTCGGTTCCTATTGGCCCAGGCACTGACCATGTGGATGGCCGCAGTGTTGGACTTGGAGTCGTGGGAGCGGCGCAGCGTCTTTCCGTCAATGGGTACAATCTCTCCCTCACAGATCTGGACAACCGATTGGATCCAGCTTACGAAACATTCTTGGAATTTCTCGGGGCGGATCAGGGAAAACACCCGGCCAAAAGTATCATGAGAGGGAATCCCATTGGGGAGATCAAGGAAAGTGCGCAGCCATTTGAACTTGGCTTTTCCAAAATCAGAGATCCCCATCCAGTCGTCGGCCCCGCAGATAGTACCGCAGATGGCGATAACGAGGATGTCGATCAGCTTGTGGCGAATCTTTTTAGTGTGTTTCCTTGGGTCTTCCAGCTCGGAGAAATGTTCCATGATAGTCCCTGCTCTCATCGTTCCTCTCAAATCTTTTCTGATTAATGTCAAGGACTATCTCTATACAACAACGAAGCGGAGAATGCAGCTATTAATTTGATTTCACAACGAAAGTCATGCGATTGCCCTGCTCCCCGAACCCATCTCAATCACTTATAATAATTTTAAAAACAATATCGCTTTCTGATCTCAAGGTCTCCATCAGAGGATTTTATAAGGTATGAGAAGGACACTCGCCATCGGCGACATTCATGGAATGATAGAAAAGCTGGAGGAACTTCTGGAAAAGATTCGAATCACCAAAGATGACACGATCATTTTGCTCGGGGATTACATTGACAGAGGTGCGCGCTCCAGGAGCGTGATAGAAAAAATCATGGAACTTCAAGCGTCGGGATATGATCTCGTCCCGTTGAAAGGAAATCATGAAGAAATGCTGCTCAAGGCCCTGGCTCACAGAAATTCTTTCGAGGAAGCCTTCTGGCTGGAAAACGGCGGCCGCGCTACTTTGGCAAGTTATGGCATGGGGATCCCCAAAAAACATATCGATTTCATCAAGAACTTACCCCTTTACCACGAAACGGCCTCTCACTTTTTCGTTCACGCCGGTGTCCTGCCGGGATTCCCTCCCAGCGAATCCGATGAAGAAGTCATGTTGTGGATTCGAGGAGAATTCGTTCACTCGTCTTATGACTGGGGCAAAAAAATCGTTTTCGGCCATACCCCCTTCGCGGCTCCCGCTCTCAGCCATAACAAAATCGGAATCGATACGGGCTGTGTCTACGGAGGCAAGCTGACTTGCCTCATCCTCCCGGAAGAGACTTTTATTTCCGTCTGAACCCCGTCCGATCACAGATCGGGGTAGACCCTCTTTTCAGGCTTGACATTCAACAGGCGCTCGACCTCTCCCTCCATGCCCTTTTTCACTATCCAGCCGATAAAATGGCCTCCGCTGAGCACTTCGTCGTTTTCCGTGCTGTCCACTTCGACCATATGGGAAGCAATCTTTTTCCAGCTTGCCTTGTCTATGCGTGCACTGAGAGTATATCCATCGATTGTCAGCCGGTTTCCTTGAGAATAGACTTTCACCAGATGAATGTTTTCCAGATTGTCTTTTCCCCGAAGATCCTCTCTGGCAAAGAGCATCTTTTGCCAGTCCTCTTTAGGGACTTCCAATATGCCGCCAAAGATGATGATTCCCTCCTTGAACCCTTCGCCACTTTTTCTCACTCCCCAACCATTGCAGAGATACCGTTTTTCCTCCGCCTCACCGGCTTGTCTGAAGTGAGCATAGATCTGAGGAACACCATATTTGTCCCGTTCCACGGTCAGCCGAACAGGTATACCGGACTTTGTTTGAACAGAGAGATGCATGAATGCCTCCAGGAATATGGTTGAATTCGTTGATCGATCTTTAGCTGACAAAACTTTACAATAGTAACAGATTCCGTTTAGAGATATTTTTACAAAGTATGCTTCCAATGCCTGGAAGCTGAACGTTGGACTTTTTCAAACCGTCTTTCATATGCAAGCGCGGATGCCCGGAAACATTCTTGAGCCCTTTCCATCCCCAAGACATTCAGGGCTTCCAAGGAAATCAATCGTTTGCCAAGGGCCCGGATCGATTTACGCTATCAACCATTGGGAAAGGAGATAAAGGTGGCCGAACAGGAAAAAACAGCAGCGGTGCGCGAATATTTGCAAGCGGAATTTTCAGGTTTTTCAATAGAAGACCAACACGACCCCAAACGGCAAATGCATGTTTTCAAGGTCGGCAGTCAAGACAGGCTGCATAATGTTCTCATTGCGGACGATTTTCTGAACAAACACGACACCTGGGAAATACCGGATTTATTGAGAAAATTCCTTCTGGCGGAACATATGAGGGAGATGAGCTCAACTCCCCTCATCGTCACCAATAACGGTCTCGAGCTTGAATACGAATAGATAATAAAAATTCTGACATACTCCCTCCCCAGCTTCAGCTTTGGCGGTTATAATGATTGAGCCATGAGGTCGATTCACCTCTATAGGCAAATTTCTCTTGAAAAGAGCCAGGTTCACCCTTTTATTCCTGGCTCTTTTTTTGTACCGCACGAAAGTCATAGAAGTTAAGCCGACCTGGATGCCAGTTCGATGATCGCCCGGCAAAACAGGGGCAGATCATCCGGACGGCGGCTGGAAATCATATTTCTGTCCACCACTACGGGTGCATCCGTCCACAGTGCACCGGCATTGACGAGATCATCTTTTATGCCTGGAGTGGACGTGCACTTATAACCCTTCATGATACCCGCAGAAATAGGAATCCAGCCCGCATGGCAGATGTGAGCCACCACTTTACCCGCTTGATGCATCTCCCGGGTCAGTTCGAGCACTTTCCGATTCCGCCTCAGCCGGTCGGGAGCAAAGCCGCCGCAAATGACGAGAATGTCGAAATCGTCGGATTTCAAGCCATCCAGATGAGCGTCCGCTTTGCACGGATAGCCGTGCTTTCCCATATAGGTTTTGGTTTTATCCGGTGCCGCCACCACCACTTCGGCCCCCTCCTCCATGAGGCGCAGCCTTGGATACCAAAGCTCCAGATCTTCATACATGTCTTCAACAAACATCAGGACCCTTTTTCCCGTTAACCTCGCCATAGATTCCCTCCGCGGCCGGTTTCCGGCTCCAAACGACGACCGGGAATCGCATCGACGATTCCCGGCCATTTATTTGCCTCTCACTCCCAACAGGACTCGCTCAAATCATTCATCGGAACGAGCCCCCCTTCGGAGATAAAAGATTTGAACCTCTCCACTCAGAAAACTAAAAAGTGCGTACACCCGCTAAACGAGGCATCCGGCGACAGCCTTCAAGGTTGCCTCATAATCTGGCTCATGAGTGAGTTCTTTGACCAGTTCAGCGTATTGAATAACGCCCTTCTTATCCACCACGTATACCGCCCTGGCCAATAAACGCAGCTCCTTGATCAGAACGCCGAAAGCCTGACCGAAAGCCGCGTCACGATGGTCGCTCAGCGTTATGACGTTTTCCACTCCCGCAGCTCCACACCACCTCTTCTGAGCAAAGGGAAGATCCATACTGATGGTCAACACCACCACATCTTTGCCCAGTTTGCCCGCTTCATCGTTAAAATGGCGCGTTTCTATATCGCAAACGGGCGTATCGAGAGAAGGAACGGATGAAATGACCACAACCTTTCCCAAATAAGAAGAAAGTTTGACAGGGGACAAACCCGTATCCAACGCCTCGAATTCCGGAGCTTTATCTCCCACCTTTACTTCGTTGCCGGTCAATGTAAGAGGGGACCCCTGCATCGTTACGGCACCTGCTCGATCTGCCATTTTTCCTCCTTTTCGGGTAGATGATTCGCGCTTCATGAAATATTTGAATTTTACTTTTCAACTGCATCATACATCAGCCATTCAAGCCGGTTGACAAGTCACGCAACGAAAATAGGCATGGGCTCACAGAGTGTCAATGCGCCCTTTTCATTTGTAGTCCAAACAAGGTTTGCTCTTCAGCCTCCCCAAGGCATACGGGAATAGACTTCCGATATTTTGTCCCGATATTCCCGGAAGAATTTTTCATGGCCTTTTTCCCATTTGGAAAGCATCGAGAGAGCCTCCCTCGCCTCTCCCTCCGTCTGGGCAGCCATTTTTTCATAAAACTCGCTCAGGTCCTTCTCAATGAGCCACGCCGTGTTGAAAACCGTAACGTCAGGCACCATGGAACCTTCCACACACTGCTGAAGGAACTCGGACCGAGCCCGTTCATCGAAGTAGTTGGTAGGTTCCAGGACTTCCGGTTTGAGCTCCGAAGCATTGAATGGTTGCTGGTTTTTCAGATTTTCCAGGATCTTCGAAATGAAAAGAATATGCTTCTCCTCTTCCTCGATCAAACGCTTGAAGGCGTTCACCGCCGCACCGTACCCCATGCGCTGCAGGGAATATTCAAAGAAACCCTTCCCTGTCTTTTCCTGGTTGAGAGCATATTCGAAAATTTTGATCAAATCCTCATTGGTCGCCATAATCTTCCCCTTCTGTCCGTGGTTCCACTCAATGCAAACACCCCACCGGCCTAAGAGCCTATCCGAAAACCTACCTCGGCAGCGGACACTCCCCTTTAATTCCCCCCTCGAGGGGGGACCAAGGGGGTGTCGCAAAGTCCACAAGTGGTTTCTGGATAGGTCCTAAATACAAGGGAGACAAAAATCAATGGTTCCAGCAGCAGCTTTCCCTTAGCTTTTTAAAATAAGCCCATGACCACGAAATGCCAACACTTTGGTTTGAAGACTCCGCCGCCCCTCCGCATTTAGAGCCTATCCAAAAACCTACCTCGGCAGCGGACACCCCCCTTTAATTCCCCCCTTGAGGGGATTGGCGTCAGGTTAAGAATGTTTTCCTTCCATTCTGAAGACTTACATTTAAATGTGTCCATCAGTTAAATGAGGTCTTCAGAAGGAGGAAAAACAAATGAAGGACAGCCAATTGATTCCTGTTGAAAACATGGACATTAAACTCGATGACGCAACTCTTTTGCTCAAAGCCAAAGAAACTGGCTTCATGAAGCGCATCAGAAAGTTTAATCCATTCGATTTCATAAAGGCTCTCTGCCTTATGACTCTCTACAGCACAGTCAGTCTTGAAGTATTTGCCACAATTCTGGGGTTTGTTGCAGGCTCTTGCATCTCAAAGCAATCCCTCTGGGAGAGGATAACCCCCAAATGTGTTGCTTTTGTGCGCTCAGTGCTCATGTCACTCATGTTTAGAGCATCCAGCCTGGAACCTCTCACAGCCAAAGGGGCATTCAGTCGTTTCAAGAGGGTTCTCCTCCAGGACAGCACTACCATTAACCTGCCCGAGAGTCTGGTTCGTTTCTTCCCCGGCTCAGGTAATCAGACGGGAAAGGTGCAAGCAATCATGAAAATTCAAGTCATCCATGATTTGCTCTCGCAGACTTGCCTTCATTTTGGGTTAAGTGGTTTTAGAAGAAACGATCAGAAAGCCTCTGCCGATATTCTTAACTTTGCCAGGCCAGGGGATCTTGTCATCCGAGATCTTGGCTATTTCGTTCTCAACATATTTAGATTATTTACCCGTCAAGGAATCTACTTCCTTACTCCCTATCAGCATAATGTTAATTATTATACAGAAGATGGAGAAAGACTCGATCTCCTTAAACTTCTCAAAAAACATCCTATTGTGGATACCATGATTGTAGCAGGAGCTACGGAGAGACTGCCGGTTAGACTCGTAGCCTCCCCTGTGCCTGCAAACATTGCCCAGATAAGGCGAAGAAAGCTCCTCAAGAAGGACAGAAGGTCCAATCCTACGAAAGAGCAACTCGAACTCCTTGGATGGGATATATTCCTCAGCAATGTTGGGGAGGATATCTGGGATAGCCTGACTGCATGCAGAATCTATGGCATCCGTTGGAGAATAGAGATTCTCTTTAAAGCATGGAAGAGTCACTTCCACCTCAACTCTTTGCCCCAGAAGGGGAGCAAGAGCTATATCGAGCTTCTTGTCTACTCAAGGCTTGTCTTCATCACTCTCTTTCAGTCTTTCTTTGCAGAATTCAGCGCATATGCTTATGCCACTGAGGGCAAACATCTCAGTCTTTTGAAATTTGCTCAGTTTATCCAAGAACATATCTGGGCTCTTATCCTTTTATTCCACTCATCTCAGATGCCAAATCTTTTCCTTGAACAGCTACTCAGGCATTGTGCCTATGAATCACGTCATGAAAGGAAAAACTACCATGAAAAACTCTCTAATTTCTTAACCTGACGCCAATCCCCTTGAGGGGGGACCAAGGGGGGTGTCGCAAAGTCCACAGGTGGTTTCTGGATAGGTTCTTATTCCTCATCCTCGACAATACCTTCCTTGAGTGCATGAAGGGTCGGAACGGGCAGCGGCATGCAGCAGTTCCGGGCGGGATCGTACATCACTCGATAGGAATATCCCCGATTGCCCTGCCTGCTCATGGATTCCCAGCCACGCAGGAGATACCCGCATTCGTCGTTGAAACAGATATAAGCGAATTCTATATCCCAGGTGCTGAAGGGGGAAACGGGGACCCTCCATTTTTTCATTTTTTCTCCGCAATAGGGACAGAGCAAAGTGTGCTTTACATTTTGCATCCGCTGCTTCAGTTCCTCGTCGGACCATTCGTGTTCCGAATAAACACGCACTTCGGGCCGCGGCTTCTTGTGGGCGGGAGCTCCTTTCTTGTCGGCATAAACGGCATAAACGGGATCGCTCGGGATTCCAAGATGCGCATACTTGTCATCTTTGGGACGGGGCCTGCCTTTTGAAACGAAGGTACGAGGTTTTTCAAATCCTTCCGTCAGGTTGAAAAACTGTTCCACCATCACCACCCTCTCCTGTTCACTCGATTCCTGCCAGACCCGGGTGGCCTTTTGCGGAAACATGCGGTTTGAAAAGATCACGAGGAACAACCCTCCCGGCTTCAAAATGCGTTTCACTTCGCTGAAAACTTCAAAAGGCCGGGTCATATAATCTACAGATACGGTATTGATGACGGCATCGAAGGTATTGTCGGGAAAAGGCAGGGCGGTCTCCTCGTTGAGATCATGAATGACAAAATCCGAAAGAGCTTTGTTTTGGGTAAGTTCGTTCCGGTTCAGGCCGAGCCCGACCACCCTGGAAGGGCTGAGAGTGTTCGGGATATGCGAATCCCAGCCGGCCATCAGATCCAGTATCACCGGCTTTTCCTCGTTGATCAGTTCCCCCACCAGTTTTTCCACGGTCGAAAGGGCCAACCGGTCGAGATGCTGCACAAACCGGTCCCGGGCATAAAACGATTTGTCATCGGTCTCGTCCATTCGGGAAAAAGCCCCTGGAGCAAAAAGGTCGTATGGCGAGGAATGGGTTGCATGTTTCTCTGCAATTGCGCTCATGGGAATCCTCCTTGAAATAAAAAAAGCCGGGTTACATTGAATGTAAACCCGGCTCGTCGCCCCATCTACTGGGCAGGTTTAACGAAATTTATTTTTATCCAACTTTTAGGAGAGAAGTTAATCTCACGGGAGGATTTGTCAACAGAGTGCAATGAGAGGATTTCCGTTTTCAAAACGGATCGGAGGTCGGAAGATCAGGAAACCCTTTCAAAATGCGCATCCAGAGCCCCTTCCAGCAAGAGGAAAGACTCGATTCGAATACAGAGCACTTCCGCTCGCGGATCATTCACCAGTTGAGCCAGATGAGAATGCTTTTGGGAGATCTTCGACAAGATCGACTTTTTTTCTTGCGGGTCCATCGGAGGGAAATAAGATCCCGAAACAGTCAGAGCACAGGTTCGATCTCGGGAAATATCCATTCTCTCCCGATTGTCGATCAAAAGGCTCACTTGAGGATTTTCCTTAAGATTCATGTATTTTTGAGTATCCTTGAGCGTCGTCATGTACACCACTTCACCCGCATCATCCGTAACGTAGGCCATGAGGGAACAATGGGGCTTGCCGCCCAAACAGGTCGCCAGCACGCACATATCTTTTTCCTTGAGAAAAGCCTTCATCTTATGGAGCATCGTCTTGTCCTTCTCATTGGATCAATGTCTCACCCTGGAGGAACAGGGAGACCGAAGACTCTTTGAAACCCTACTCTGATACATCATAAAGCCCAATGGAATTGAGCTGATACGCATTCAGTTCCGCTTCGGTCCCGCTGAGCGTATCCACCATGGAATAAATGGATTTTCCCTGCTCGTAGCGTCCTTTGGAAAGTTCCATGGTGGTCGCTCCGATATACTTGGCTTGAACCACAAAGAGCCTTTCCAAGAGAGCCGTGCGGCGCGCTTCCAGGATGCTGCACCGGTCCACCAGGCCGATATACTCTGAAAAGAGGCTTTTCCATGGCGAATTCCACTTCCGAGTCCATTGCGCCACTGCGGGAAGGGACGCAAAATCCACCGGTTCCCCCCCGTCAACGTATGCCCGAATGGCCGGAGTCTCCCGAATCACTTCTGCCATATCGGTCCAGCCCGGCTTTTCATGGAGCTGCTTGACCTGCTGCATGGCCGCCTCGGCATCGAGGTAAAACTGAGCGACATCCACATTCAGTTGGTCCAAAGCCTGGTTTGCCTCAACCACCTTGGCCTCCGCCAGGGGGTTCCGGGCCGGAACCGTCGCGCATCCCAGAGAATTGACCAGCATCCATATAAGAACAACGACGGCAAACAAACGGCGCATGCACACGCCCTCCGTTGAAAAAGTGCAACTGTTCACCGCAGAGGACACAGAGAGTGCAGGAAATAAGGAAAGTTCAAAAAAATGTTTTTTCCCTTTCTGCGGCAGCAGTATAACCGGCGGTAAACGGTTACGAGATAGCTCTTTCGTCCCACATGGAGCAGAATCACTCCATCCGGGCTTTGAGCCAGTTCAGGATTCCCGGAGTCTTATTCCATACGACATGGTTGTCATAAACATACATTATGGCTTCGTTCCGGTCACCGAAGCTGAAGTGCTGCGGAAGGTTGTGGGGCATTGCTTTTCGGCCGAGCAGATATTCCGGTACGAACGGATTCTGCTCCAGGGCCTTCTCGAGGAACTCCCCGGCCGACGGAGAATCGCCGTTTTTTCGGAACTCCAGCACAACCCTGGAATACTTCCAGACAGCCATCTCATCCAGTTCGTACCGCTTGAAGAGAGCGTATGCATCCTCGTCTCTCCCCAACTCGATCAGGCAGGGCATCAGCAAATTCCGGATCCCCTGGTTGTCCGTCGGATTGAGCCTCAACAAATCCTGGTAATGCTCCACCGCTTCTTCACGATGCCCCGCCCCCCAGAGGAACTCCGCAAGTCCCTGCCGGGCTCTCATATAGGGCCGGGTTTCCACTATCTCCCAGAAGCGCCCTGCATCCCGTTCGAAAGCTTCCTTGCCGATGGCCCGCTCGCCTGCTTCCACGCCCAGGCGGTAGAGGGCAATGGCATCCGCAATAGAGGTGGAAATCTCCCGGCCGAGCAAAACGTAGGCGTCGGCACAGTCCGATGACAGTTCCAAGGCTTTCTGAGCAAGGGCCACCCTCGTGAGCGGGTCCGTCGTTTGCCAGGCTTTATACATGAGTTGCTGCGCCTCTTCCAGAGCGGTAAGGCGCTTTGCGGCATCGCCCCCTTCCGCATTTGCCCGTTTGCTCCGGGCTACGTGACCCGAAGAAGGCTCAACCCTTTCGTCATCCCGTATCGAGACTCTTCCAGTCTTTTCTTCACTCCGGGCATCTTTTTTCCTGCTGCTCATCATCCCCCTCTCGTCGAAACGCTTTTGAACTCCATCATTTGGCCAATCAACATCCCCCGACTTCGCATCCGCTCGATTCTCGTACATCGAGGCATGGTCGATAGAAAGTACAGACGGCCACTGTTTAACCCGACCCCATCCAAGCTCCTGCATGGGAATCAAACAATAGGACAAGAACAGAATAAGCTCAAGTCATTCCTCACCTGCGTCCGCTCATTGCGCTTGCCCCATTTTCGTTTCAGTCCTTATAATTCATTTATTTTATTGATTTTCCTAACAGTCCCCCCGGCCACCTCCATAAGGGCGGTCAACATCCGATCATTTTTTGATTCCTATGCAAAAAAATCTTTATTTTTTTGTGACCATTCTCCGATGCGATTTGTACCAGAAAGTAACAGGCGTGTTGGCAAAAGCAAAACAAACTGTCAATGGAGGACAATGTATGCGGAAGGTTCGATGGTCAGGATTGATTTTATTATTGGTATTGGTTTTTGGTGTTGGGACCGTATTTGCTGGAGACCGCGATCAAAAAAGAGACAAAAAACGTGACGGCTCCTGCCAAAATTTCATCTCTGTTCAGGATGGTTCCATGAATCTGGCTGCAAAACGCGATAGAACTCGCACCAGAGATAAAGATCGCTCCTGCTTGCAGCTCGCCGCAGACCGCGATCAAAAAAGAGACAAAAAACGTGACGGCTCCTGCCAAAATTTCATCTCTGTTCAGGATGATTCCATGAATCTGGCTGCAAAACGCGATAGAATTCGCACCAGAGATAAAGATCGCTCCTGCTTGCAGCTCGCCGCAGACCGCGATCAAAAAAGAGACAAAAAACGTGACGGCTCCTGCCGAAGCTAGGCGGATAAACGGATATTCCTACATGTTTGAGCATTTCGCTGGAAAAGGAGCGTTTTCTGAAGCCTTTTTCATGATTTAAATCGATTACTTTGTGACACGCCATATCGACCGGACAGCAGCGGTGGAAAATCCAACGCTGCTGTTTTTTTTCAATCCTCTTTTTTGGCCGAACAACAAGGACCACTGCGAGCAGTAGAGGTTTTGCCCTTTTGGGCTTGCTTGACCAAATAATCGTTTGCTGCTGCCTGCAGGGTCTCGGCGGCCAAAAAAGCGCAATGTCGATGGTCTTCGGGGAGCCCCCCAAGGACGGAAAGAATGGTTTCACCCGATATTTCGAAAAGTTCTTCGGGAACCTTTCCGTGAGCCATTTCGGCCGCAAAGGAACCGCACACCACACTGGGACCGCATCCATCCGTTTGAAAGGACGCCTCGACAACCCTTTCTCCGTCAAACTTCAGATAGATCTGCATTTGATCCCCGCAGGTCCCCCTCAAAGTCGCCTCACCATCCGCACCGTACATCTTCCCCATATAAAGTGGATTTTTCCATCGTTCATAGACTTTCTCACCCCAGTCTCTCCTGGTTTCCTCAAAGATGCTCAGTTGGAGCTGCTGCGCAAATGCATCCAAATCTTCTTTCATTACCTTGACCTCGAATAAGATTCACTCAAACACTTCAGGCCGATACCCTTGGGGTAGGTGGGCCGTACCCTTTACACATGGAATTTGCACCTCTCTGGAGACACGTTCAAGGATTGCATCCAAATGATCACAAAACCCTCCGCCCAGGACCCATTTTCCATCTTCCCGACGGGCGAAGGCACAGGTGCACCAGTGGATCACCTCGGCACCCTTGCTTTTCAAGATCTTCGCCAGATCGACAGCGTCCTCTCCCGGGCACCTGCAGGTGAAAACACCCACGAGTTCAGCATCTTCATAACGATCGAACCCCTGTTCGACATTTTTCAGACTGTTGAGACATCCGGTCAAAGGGCAGCGCACCTCGTTTTTTTCGCAACGCATCAATCCGATTTTCGCCATCCGAATCTCCTTCTCGATCCCCAAATAATCCCCCGCGTTCCACCAATTGAAGAACGCCCTCTTTTGCCGCATCCGATGATCACTTTTCTTCAACCCATGCAAACAGAGCAAAGGGCGCGCCAAGGATGAAAGCCAGGACACATAAAGAGATATCCAATTGAAATATAAAATAATATTCTTCAAGAAAAGGCAAAAAGGGGAGCCAAAGCGGTAGCGTTTCAGCTACTATAATACCCAAATATAGATGCTTTATCACTACTGTAGGCGAGACGGTGCGGCTCTCCCGGAGTGACGAGTGACACAAGGAGCATACCGAAGGAGATCGTTTTGCATTGATATCGACAAAACCAATATTTCTCAAGCAATTCATCATTTTTTTGAATTTTACCGCATACTAAGCTTCATGCTATTCACAAAAGCCAAAGATGAATCAGGGCAGACTCTTAAAATCAGGAGAAAAGGAAAAATGGATTCGATCAAGCGCTTTTTTGCCAGCCGGTGGGGAATCATCAGCGTGGGTGCATTCATCGGGGTATTCGCTTCCTTGCTCCAAAAATGGGGGAACCCGGGGAACATGGGCATCTGCGTGGCATGTTTCGAACGCGATATGGCCGGCGCGCTGGGGCTTCACCGTGCGGAGGTAGTGCAATATCTGAGGCCTGAAATCATTGGCTTCGTTTTGGGATCGCTGATTGCTGCCTATCTTTTCAAAGAGTTTCGCCCGCGCGCCGGTTCCGCCCCTATCGTGCGCTTTATTCTCGGCGCCTTTGCCATGATCGGTGCGCTGGTTTTCCTGGGCTGCCCCTGGCGGGCCGTGCTGCGCCTGGCCGGAGGGGACGGCAACGCCATATTCGGACTGGCAGGTCTTGTCTGCGGTATCTGGATCGGGGCACTCTTTCTGAAAAACGGATACAACCTGGGACGCACCCAGGCCACCTATACGTCGGTGGGCTGGCTGCTGCCGCTGACAATGGTGGGATTTCTCGTATTGATGCTGCTCTATCCTCAAGTTGAGGGAGAGGCCAAAAGCGGGGTTCTCTTCTACAGCCTGAAAGGACCCGGTGCCATGCACGCTCCGCTGGCCGTATCGTTGGGGGTCGGGCTGGCGATCGGTTTTCTGGCCCAACGCAGCCGTTTTTGCACCATGGGAGCCTTGCGTGACCTCATTTTATTCCGCCAGACCCATCTGTTGAGCGGCTTTTTGGCTCTGCTGACATTCGCCTTCGTCACCAACCTGATCGTCGGTCAATTCAAACCCGGATTCGAGGGGCAACCCGTGGCCCACACCCAAGAGCTATGGAACTTCGCGGGCATGGCGCTTGCTGGACTCGCCTTCGCTCTTGCCGGCGGATGCCCGGGCCGCCAGCTCTTTCTGGCGGGAGAAGGCGACGGCGATTCGGCCGTGTTTGTTTTCGGCATGATCGTTGGCGCCGCTTTCGCGCATAATTTCGGACTGGCCAGCTCGCCCTCGGGCGTTGGACCGCATGGCATCGCTGCGGTGATAGTGGGCCTGGCCGTATGCCTTTTCATTGGCTTTACGATGCGCAAAACAGCGAAATAAGGAGCGGTAAAATGGCACTTACAGTTGATGCCAGAGGGCTTTCATGTCCGCAACCGGTGCTGATGACCCTGGATGCAATCAAATCCGGATCGGATACGGAAATCATCGTTCTGGTGGACACCGATACCTCGAAGGAAAACGTCACCCGGGCCGCCAACAGCAAGGGCTGGAGCGTTACGGGCATTCAGCCCGACGGTGAGGGCTACAAGCTGACCCTCAAAAAGGAATAACGGTGGCGCTCTTTTCACGCTTCAAGAAAAAATCGAAACCCGCACCGCTGGTTGCGGCCGAGGCAGATCGACAGCAGGCAGATCGCGGGATCCTTATTTTTGAGAACACCAGCGAAGTGATCCAGGCTGAAAAGCTCCTCAAATCGGCAGGCTGGCAGGTTCGGGTCATGGGCCCGCCGGCCGAAATTCAGCGCGGCTGCGACCTTGTCATCGAGTTTCCCCTGATGGAGAAGCTCAATATCAAACGCATGCTTGAATCAGCCGGTATTCCCCCTCTGGAAACAGTCCCGGTGACCGGGCCGTTGCTGCAACCGGTGGACATCTTCCAGACCACCGATTACGGCGCCTATTTGATGGTGCGTGCTGCAAACATGAAGATCAGCATTGAAAAGGCTTCACTCACCATCGTCAATATCTCGGGAGGCGGTTGCCCGGATGTGCCCTATCTGGCTGCCATGATGGTCGGCAAACCCTTGGCGGACGCTCCCAAACCCCGGGATATCGGCCATACCCTCTGCGGCTACGCCCTGCAGCTGGCGTACGAAGAGATCGTAAAACAATGCTCGTCGTCGTAGGGACCGTGCCTGATCCGGGCATTCCGATCCTGGTTGGAGAGGTGGGTACCTCAGAGGGGCAGATCACTGTTACGGATCGATCGTTTCCGGTCAACCGTGGTACACCGGCTCTTCTGGCGGCTGCGCTCCAGGTCTCCCGCACATTGGGTCAACCGCCGCCTTCGGCCTGTCTTGTCGGAGACATCGGCCTGGGAGACGGCAGCCGCCGTCTGTACCGTTTTCTATGCGAAAACACGGAGCAGATGGAGTGCGATGTCATCGTTTTTCATTACCTCCAACCCGATGTGGACTGGCACAACCGGGTCCTTTTCGCCCTCCAGGAGATGGCCCGAACACCCATTCTCATCGCCGACGCGGGTTTCATGTACGCCGCTAAAATGAGCGGGGAGGCCGAGGCCTACGACCTCTTCACCCCCGATATCGGGGAGCTTTCCTTTCTGGCCGACGAAAAGGCGCCCCACCCCTTCTATACCCGTGGCTTCATTCTCCATATGGAGGAGCGGGTACCGGAGATGATCGCCAGAGCCTACCGGTTCCAAAACGCCGCACGCTGCCTCCTGGTCAAAGGCAACCGCGATTATGTCGCCGACCGTGAAGGAATCCGGGCAATCATCGATTCGCCCAGTGTGGCCACCCTTGAGCCCATCGGCGGCACCGGAGATACCCTCACCGGGATTGCAGCCGCCCTGATAGATTCGGGCATGCCGCTGCAGGACGCCGCACAGATGGCTGCCGGAATCAACCGGCTGGCCGGACACTACGCAAAGCCTACACCCGCCACCCAGGTCTCGGAAATCATCGACCATATTCCCCGGGCCCTGAGGGAGTTGATTCACGCATGAAAACGCCTCCCCAGGATATCCCCAACCCCATCACACCCGAAATGACGGTGCTGGATATTGTCAGCCGTTATCGCGAAACCGAGGCGGTATTCAAAAATTATGACACGTATGCCGGAGAATGTATCTGCTGCAAGGCCTTGTTCGATTCATTGCAGGATGTGGCGGATAGATATGCACTGAACCTGCCGGAACTGCTGGATGCTCTGAACGAAGCCATCCGGCAAGAGTGATGCGACGACAGACACCGGCTTCTTCAATCTCCTCAAGTCCATATGCCGGAACATCAAACCTCGTCAAGCATTCCAGGCCGCTTTATCCCATCAGGGGTTGAGCGTGGGCTGCGCGAGACACAGAAAATGTCCCCACGGTTTCAACTATGATTTCCTTGGTCGAAGCGGTAGTCTTCAGGCAAATTGAACGAATGCGCGTTCACCGGAAGAAGCGCTCCCGCCTAGCACTGGATCGTTCCTCCTCCACAAGGATGATCTTGAACTTCTTGCCTTCCTTATCCGCTCCGAGACTTCTTTCAGGAATAAGAACGCCGTCCTTGAATGAAATGAAACGCAACAAACAATAATGACATGTCGCGTTTCGAAACTCAACGCGACCTACGTGCCGGGATGCATATTGGGACTCCCAATTCCAACATGCAGATTGAATCCAATCACTTTGGATCGCACCCTTTTCATTATCATGTCATTTCTTCGAAGCTAAGATAAGAAGTGAGATGGTACGTCATTTGCCTGGAATTCATCAGGAGAGCGTTTACACCGTTCACAGCGACAAATCGAACAGCATGAAAGGTGGAGGATATTTCAAAAGATGAAGATATCCCTCACCCCACACAAATCATGGAGTTATAAGAGTGGGAAACGGCAAGCCTTTTGGGGAGATTTTGGAAGATGCTGATAAGCTCACCCTGGAAGAACAGGAAGAGTTGATAGATGTTTTGTCTCGTCGCATTGCCGAGCGTCGTCGGAACCTGCTGGCTCGAGATGTGCGGAGCGCTCGAGATGAGTTGCGCAAAGGTCGTTGTAGGCCGGTCACCACCGATGAGATCATGACGGAAATATTATCATGAAGCGTCTCTTGCTCCGGTCCAATGCTTTCATTCGGGCAGCACGCCGGATCGTGAATAAGAACCTATCCAGAAACCACCTGTGGACTTTGCGACACCCCCCTTTAATTCCCCCCTCGAGGGGGGAATTAAAGGGGGGTGTCCGCTGCCGAGGTAGGTTTTTGGATAGGCTCTAAGAACCCTCAACTCACCGAAGATATCTGGCACTGGAACTCCTGGCTGAAGATGCTTTCCACCCCCTGTTAAGAACCCATAAATTGAAGGGAAAGCTGGAAGGATCATGGGCATGCAGTGCGGGATATGATCTCAGAATCATTTTTGAATTTACCCAATACGAAGGATCAGAAACCATTCTCCTGGAATCCATCGGAACACACCAAGAAGTTTACTGATGGTTCTATCTTTCGAATACCCCATCTCGAGATGGGCCAAAATGTATTGCAAGGAGATGAACCGTCCTCAAGTCCTTGCCACCTTTATCATCCTCTCAAGGCGGCTGAGGACCTCGTCGGTCAGGAGTTCGGATTTTTTGGCCCGCATGGCGTCGGCTTCGCGGCATGCCGCTTCTATGGCGGCTTTCAGGAATACTTTTGGTGTGTCGATGTACGTGTCCTCTCCAGCGTGCGTGATGCTCACATCCAACAAGAGTCCGGAGAGCTTTCTCGCAACGCCTGAGGGGATATGCCGGATTCTCAAGGATTCCCGGTCCTTGTAATCCTCTTCGATGCTTTCGATCTCCCGCCAGAAGAGGGTCTGTCCTTTCCCGAGCATTTTGCGATCCATCATCAAGCCTCGGATGATCAAATAGTTCAAGACGATCTGCGAACGGGCGGCGCGTTCGTTTTCCTTTTCGATTTGGGGCATGGAAATATGAACCTTGAGGTCCTCCTCCGTGAGTTTCCGCAAGCTTTGAAGGGACGCGGCGGTATCCGCCTCAGTGATTACCCCGTCTTCCTTTATAGATATATCCCCGGACTCAGAGCAGGAAGTGACCAAGCGGCAAATTGTCTTCCCCTCTTCATCGAGCGTGGCCGCCGCATAGCCGGCCCCCTCGAAAGAAAGCTCGGGAATTTCACATTGAAGTCTCTTGAGGCATGGCGGCAAGTCATAGCTTGTCAAATGATCCAGGAGCGCTTCAAAAACAGGGTCCCCATAGGTGCAGAAGTGAAGGCTCCCCTTGAATTCGGCGGCATCCTTCTCGAAAGTCTCCCGGGAAGTCGTCACAAAAGTATTTTCGGGCACGCCAGGGATGTTGGAAAGCTTCAGAATCTTTTTTTCAGGTCCTCCCTCCACGGTACAGCCAAGACCCTGCAGGTAATGCGACCGTGAGAGCACCTGCCAGATGTCCTCGAGCGTCGCGGGAGCTTTGCGTGATGCGTCACTCCCGATCATCCGGGTATAAATTTCATGCAGGTCTTGTGGGGGGATCTCTCTTGAAGCGGTCCGCTTCCGGAACAAGAGAGCCCTTTCCTTCGCCAGCTTCTCCAACTTCTCGGCAAAGGACGGATTTTCAGCCAGCTCCTGAAATTCGTCTCTTGTAACGGGCAGAAGAGAAATCTGCTGCGTCCCCACGATGGCGCCCGCCTCGATGAGGCGCTGCCACAGTCTGCCGTACACCACTTCTTCGGCGGACCCCACGTAGCAAAGATTCGCCACAAAAATGACGGGATTCTTCTGACCGATGCGGTCGATGCGCCCGATGCGCTGCTCCACCTTCATGGGATTCCACGGCAGGTCGAAGTTCACCAGGAAGTCCGCACTCTGCAGGTTGAGCCCTTCCGCCGCGGCATCGGTGCACACGAGCACATCGATTTCTCCGCGCAAAAACCGGTGCTTGATGATCTCCCGCTCGACGCCGACCCATTTCAAATCCTTCGGACGGACATACTGCCCTCCCTGCCCCGAATAGGTCCCGATGAGCATCCTCGGGCCGGCACGCTGCAGTCTTTGCACTATGTCCGTCAGCGTATCGAAAAAGCGCGTGAAGATGACGGTCTGGCGTATGCGGTCGGTCCCCTTCACCCGCCGTGCATCCAGGATCCGAAGGAGCTCGGCCATTTTGGAGGAGGTCCCCGTCAGGTCCCTAAGATTTCGCAGCATCCCCCCGAGATGATCCTTTTCCCACTGGAGGTCTTGGGGACTGCGCCCTTTGAGGAGCGTATCGACCGCTTTTGAGTCGTCATCCCCATCTTCCAGGAGGTCTTCCATATCCAGCAGGCAGGTCTCTTCAGCCTCTCTGCCCTCGAAAGCGTTCAGAGTAGCCTCGATCCTTTCCAGCCTGCGGCGGACCGTCTCCCGGATGGCAAAGAGGCTGGAGGCGAATCTCAGTCGCAGAAAGCTCAGATAAAAGCCTATGGCGCTCCTGCCCCGCGCGTCTCTCTTCCCCGCCATGCGGCCTGCCAGTTCCCGGCAGTAGTCTTCGAGCCGTTCGTAAACCTCACGCTCCTGTTCCGTGAAATAAACGGCTGCCAGGGGAAGAACGACACGGGAGGCCAGGGTCCCGCTCAGTTGCCCCTTTTCCCGATACACTTCCAGGAGGGTTCGAGTGTGGCGCAGCATGACCCGCGAGAGGGGAGCACACGAAAAGATCAGCCGGAGCATTCTTTGCCGGTCGCCGCCGCACGGCGCTTGCCCATAATCCAGCCATTTCTTCACGCTGATCCTGATGCGCGCATCGATGACCGCGCGCTCGATGAATTTCCAATGCTCGGGATCAAGGGTTTTGAGAGAAAGTATCGCTTTCCGCAGGAATTCCCATTCCTTTTCCGAAACGGCGGCCCCGCTCACCAGGTTTCCCAGTACCTCGTAAAACGCCAGGGTCAGGCTCGGATCGAATTGAAATACTCCCGCGCGCCGCGTCAATCGCAAAAGGTCGCTCACCTCGACGGGATCCAGCTGCATGGGCGTTGCCGTGAGCAAAGCCAGGCTCCGGGCTTTCTTCCGCAGTTCGTTCTGCAGCGTCAGGTAAAGATGTCCGTACCGAGGATGGGCGCGGTTGCCCTCGGTGGTATTCTTGCGGCGCGCGTAATGCGCTTCATCCACCAGAACGAAGTCGAAATCCCGGGCCGCCCTCAAATCTGCCAGCCGTTCCTCCCTCACCAAGAGACTGCTCGAAAGGATGGTCAGCAGCGGAGCATACAGGGAATCCGCGGACTTCTCCTGCTCGTAGGGGAGAAGGTATTCGTGCCTCGGCGTTTTGCCTCCCAGGGCCCGGGCAAAGGGCAGATAAAACTTCGACTCCATTTCCCTGAGCCACTGCTGCGTGAGGCTTGCCGGAGCCACAATGAGCACGCGTTTTGCCAGCCCGGCAAGATAGAGGGAACGGACGGCAAGCCCCGCTTCGATGGTTTTTCCAAGCCCCACTTCATCGCAGAGCAGGTGCCCCGCGGGCCATGAATCGATGATGCGGCGCGCCACAACGGCCTGATGGGGCCAGGGAGAAACGGGTGCCGTTTCCATGCCCACGTATTTCCCGCCGGGCAGCCGGGGCGCGTCCCTGAGCAGGGCAAACCGCAGGAGCTCCAGGGGAGAGGGAGGATGCACCTTGAGCGGCGCGGCCCTGCTCCCGTCCACTTCAACAGGAGGCATCTTCAGGTCCCCGGCAAGGGAGATCAGTCGCCGCCTCACGGCTTCCGGCAAATCCAGGACCTTGAACGCCCGATTCCGGTCATTCCACAGGTCCTCAAAATCCCGCTCCGCCTCATCCGCCCTCAGTTTTTCCGTTTCGCCGCACCAGTCGCAATGGACGTCAATATTTTCCGCATTGAGAACGAGCGCCGTATGGGACTCGTTGAGGGAGCCCGATGTGTAAATCCTCCGACCGGAAGCATCCCTGAAAATGGCCCATTTCATGTGAACATAGCCGTCCTCGATGGATTCGAAAGCCAGGGGCTCACCCGTCCGGCAGTGCATCCGGAAGGCGACCTTGATTTCGAGGAACCCTCGCGCGACCATCCAGGCAAGGAGCCTTACCCCGTTCGCAACGCTTTTGGGCCAATCGTCCGGCCCGGCAAGCTCCTTTGCGAGATTTCCAGCGAGCCTCTCTTGGGAGCCCTGCAAAATCGCCCGGACATCCTTGAGGTCCAAATCGGCGCCCACAATGAACCGGGCCTTCCCTTCTCTTCCCACAAAGGCAGAAAATCCCTGGGACGCAGCGGCAAGCGACGTGGAGCGGAAATAGCCCGCCACACGATCGTAGCCCACGGCCCGCTGCAGCGCCGGGATGTAAAAATCGTGCAGGATATCCACCGGGGAGCCATCGCTCTTTATGGAAAAGGAGCGATAGCTGATGCGCCAGGGAAAATCCTTGAAGCACGGGTGTTCGGATTCGAGGGAGCTCACCGACGATATCCCTGCCTCGAAGCCAGATCATACCGGATGGTTTCCGCTTCTTTCCTGAGTTTTTCCTCGGGGACCTCGGCGGCCCAGACCTCCAGGAGATTGATCACCCTTTGCGGATTGCCCCCGCCATGTTGCTCCAGGTACCTGTGAGCCACCGGAGCCCCTCCCCTGCGGTGCTCCTGGATGAGCCCCTGCAGGAGGTCCCAATCCGTCTGAGGCTGCCGCAGCCGCTTTTCGTTCCGCTCTTCCGGCCTGGCGATCCTCAGCTTGGAGCCCGAACGAACGAGCGGAGCGTGATACCCTGACTCATCGGCGGCGGCTCCCCGGCTTCGCCTGGATGCGACGGTGGGGGTCTGGCTCGACTCGAAAAAGAGCGCCGAGAGGGCCTGGAGCATCTCCCGGGTTTGGACTCTCTCCGCGCTGATCAGTTCCCCTTCGGAGAGAAGGACGCGCCGGAGCTCCTCCAGAATGGAAAAGCCCCCCTCTCCCCCGCTGGTCTTGATGTCCTTGTAAACGATCTGCCCGGAAGCGGATGGGTACCAGACGCCGTCATAGGTTTGAGCCAGGGCCGTTTGAAGGGCGAGCTCCCGTTCTTTCTGCCGGGCCAGAAAATCGGCATCGTTCAGCTTGGAGGGGTGGACTCCGTAGTCTTCGGGCTTTTCCTTGAGCCTGCGCATGGCGATGACCCAACGAGCCAGGTCCTGCAGGCGGTTGAGCGTTTCAACCGCCCTGCGCACCCTCTCTTCGTTCCAGATTTCGCCTTTCACATGCACGGTATTGGGAACCGGGAGAAAAACATGATTCTGCCGGATGCATGGCCGATTGGGGCCGACGGTGGTAATGAACGTTTCCGGGTCGATTTCCCGCGCATCCAGGGTGATCATGGCCAGGACCGGCTGGTTCTTGTTGTCCGCCACATGCTCCGGAGCGGAGACATCATGCTCGATGTGGAAAGTTCCGGTTCCACCCGAGACGGTTTTTCGCGCTGTGGCTGAGAGCATCTCCATGGAGGGTGCGGCATAGGAAGCGGCTTCCTGTTCGACGCTCCGGTAGAGACTTTCTCCTCCGATCTGGTAGGCAATCTCACCCCACAGGGTATACGGCACCAGGCGCGTCCCTCGAGGCTTGTGCACCGGGATTTCGTCACCGGCCACCCCCACCACACTGACCTCGCCGGGAGCGGGCAACAGAGCCGGGTCCAGGATTCCGTCAGCCACGGAGGCCAGTTCGTTGCCGCGAAACCCGAGATGGGCCAGGGCGATCAAAATATGCGTCTTCCCCCCGCCGAACGCCGTTTCGAGGCGGTGAATCGCCGGGGATCCCCGGCCGGCAATACGGCCGAAGACATCTGTGAGGACGAGTCGAAGCCCCTCCGTCGGGTAGGTCCCCTGGCTGAAGAACTGCTCGCCGTCCGTATAAAGGTCGTGTGAGATCGACGAACGGCCCCGGTAGCAGTCCATGACCTGGCTCAAACTGGCTGTAAATGCGAATTAAGGGTTGAGGATCTTTCCCACCCTGTTATGACTCAAGAGAGACACGATTCAGCAGTGAAGATCCAGTAGATCTAACCACAGCTCAAAAGTGCTCCCATGGCGTTCAATGCAGTTGATCCCAGGTTGAAGATACAGCTATCCCATGTGCACTCATTCTGGTGCTGTTTATAAAGATTTATAGATGTATGGGGGATCAGAGCCTGGAACATGGACATCCTTCAGGAAGTGTCAAATCGTATTTGGAATGGCTGTGCCCGGACTCTATCGAGGAAGTCCCGAGCGAGCCTGAGGTTGCGCCAAGCTTCGAGAAGTCTGAACGCGATGTTTTTGGCCGATCCCACTCCCGTGGGGAAAGCTCTCCGAAAGAGACTGCCTCTTTGGATGAGCTGAAAAAGAGTGCAGGCGATCTGCAAGAGAAGGTAGAAGATCTTGCAGGCGACATCATTGTTGCTGTAAACATGTTCCAGTTCAAATCCCCCGTTTTTTTGGACATTGAAGCCCTCGTTTTCAATGATCCATCTGCTCCTTCCTCCATCGTTGGCTATTTCGATGGCGCTTGCCTGACTGATTTTGAAATTGGTAACCCACTGGAATCGAGTGGTCCTGATCTGCCCTGTCTTATCCGGTTTGGTCTCAAGGCACCGGAGAACGCAAAGGGAGTGCTCTCTGTTTTCAGTATCGATATAGGGAATATTGTTTACCCACCGGTATTGCTGGTGAATTCTGGCTTCTTTGCCTGTCCGGTACTCGAGGTGACACTCAGGATGGAATCTCTGGAGGGCCTCGAACTGTTGCTCAACGGAGGGGAGGTTATCCTTGTGAACGATCAAGAACTTCCAGCCGTATCGGTTGCACAGGTCAAAGGTGGGGCCGCCGGCAAAGAGGCTATCGAGGCTGATGCACAGGGGAAGCCGGGGGAATCTTTCTTTGAGCCTTTGTGCAAGCCGGTAGAAAGCCTTGAGCTCACAGTCCTGTTTGCCGGGATTCTCCCCGGGGTTCTCGATGAATTCCGTCATAAGGGAGAAGGCGAATCCGTTTGGGGTCACGAGCTTTGCCTCGAGCACCTCGTGGTAGTAGATCGTCTTGGTTCCGTGAGTCCGGGTGAGACAGTACGGGCAATGTCTCTTGTCGAAGGAAATGGTCCCCGTCCCATCGACAGCCACAACATAGTAGATGCCCCGAAGTCTCCAGCGAGAGAGCACCTTCTTTCTGATGAGGGTTTCGGCCATCCCGGTAACGGCCTCTTGAGCCTCTTGCGGAGAGAGCCTGAGGTAGAGATCATTAAGGGTATCACCATGGGGAAAGGAGTCGACACCGAAAAGGATCTCGAACTTTTCCCTGGAGGGCTCATTCTTTCGGAGTTGGTATGTGACCTGTCTTCTGGCTCCGAGTCTCAGCAAGAACATGAGAACTCCTGCAAAGCAAAGAGATGCAAGAGGGTAGTTGATCTTCCTCTGGTCTCTCGGATCGGATGCGCCTCCAAAAATCTTCTGGAAACCACCGAAGAAATGCTCCACCGTCTTGATGAGAATTCCGATCAGAGCTTCCTGCTCCTGCTCAGCGCTGTCCGTGGTAGGATTCATGGTTCGGAAATCAAAAATGAGATTGTTTTTCAATGCGGCCTCCTTCACCCAACGGGAACTCCAGTTGAGCGTGAAGAAATTATTTTCTCTCTTGAGAGGAAGCCCTCTCGTTTTTTGATTTTATCCCGATTTACTGTGCGAAGAAAAATCAATCGTTATTGCTGGACACGATTTTGAGTACATAGACAGAAGTGAGGAAGAAAGATGCCCGATACAATGCTAATTGAAATTTACCTCTTCGTTTGCGAACAGTTCAAGTCTGGCCTTTGGCAGCATGTCCAGAGGTTCAGCAATAACATGGACCCTGAGTTTACGGATGAGGAAGTGATGACGATCTACCTTTTTGGCATCATCCAGAAAAGGAGAAATGTAAAGGAGATCTATGACTACATCTGCGATCACTTCTCATCGTGGTTTCCCCACCTGCCATGCTATGGGGGATACATCCAGAGGCTCAACAGGATAAGCTCTGCTTTCCCTGTGCTCTGTGAGGCGGCTAAAGAGAACTTGCCTCAGGCAAACATCCTCAGAGAGATAGGCATGCTGGACTCCTTTCCCGTTATTATGGCTTCTGAGAAGAGGAGCGGCAAGGCGCGAGTGGCATCCTTTTTTGCCAATAAGGGCTACTGCTCCTCCAAGAAGATGTACTACTATGGAGTGAAGGTGCATGTTCTTGGGCTCAGATCTCCCGGCACCCTGCCACAGCCTGACCGAGCTCTGGTCACTCCGGCATCAGAGTTCGATCTAAACGTTCTGGAAGGCATCGCCTCAGAGTTACACGACATCGATCTGTTCGTAGACAAAGCCTATATCGATTCACAGCTTTCCGAGCAACTTTGCCCTCAAATGGTTCACATCTATGCTCCTTTTAAGAAGAAAAAGGGGCAAGAGATTCTACCCCTTGCTCAGAGGGCCTTCTCTAAGGCGGTCAGTGCAATCAGGCAACCTCTTGAGTCACTCTTCTCCTGGATTGGGGAGAAAACGGGTATCGAGATCGCTTCGAAAGTCCGCTCCTTCAAGGGGCTCTTGGTTCATGTTTTTGGAAGGCTTGCGGCAAGTTTTCTGCTGCTGAGCCTCAACCCTTAATTCGCATTGTAAATATTTCAGGATTGAATGTTCCCTGCAGAATGTCTCTACGAGGCTGCCAGGCTTCAATAATGGTCCGCATGGTCGAATCCTTTGGCTGCTTTCTTGTTCACACTCATAAAGACCGGAAAATGGCCGGATGAGAACTGAATCCATTCAATCTTTTAGACCACAGGGCGCTTTAACGCAATGTCTTACAAAGCAATAATTTTTTAATCAGCAAAGGAAGCGGCTGGAATTCTATAGGCGGATTTTGTGTTTGTTCGAATCGAGTCGCCTTTGTAACGGCAGTTTCACAAAATACATCGATATCGGACGCTGTTCGGACTGACTTTAGATTCAACGGGTGAAATGAAAATTGTGTTGATATGAAGGAAACGATCAGAAACATCACCAGCAAGGAATCTACGTGAAGCACTACAAGGAGGAAATCCTGACTGCGGAGCGTGTGAATTTCCGGATTCGAATTCGTTTTTCACAAGGCTTTTTGCTGGAGTTGAAGAATTTCCATCATCATAATAAGCACTTGGAGAGAGGAGTAGTGGATTGCGAAAGGCCATCAGATCTTTAACCACGTATCGTTTTCGAGTTTTGTTGGCATCCTTCGATGAGAACCCAAATGTCAACAGAACCTGGCGCCTTGGAGCAGCCTGTTACGCGCAGAGAAGACGTTTAACCAGACACCAGGGAACTGGACCATGAACGCATGGCTGAACGATGATGGGGGCACCGGCCGCCTTGATCCAAATAGCATCACGGATTTTGTGGTTGTATGCCTACACGATGGGATGAGGTGAGACTGGCCAGAAGCGACCTTGGCGCCGTTATTTTTTACGAAAAACAAAATCCGCACGAAAAACGCCCTCTTCTCAATTTTGTACTTTCGAACTCCATCTGGAAGGACGGGAAGCTCATCCCCAATTACCGAAAACCCTTTGATTTACTCGCAGTTACGAACACTGTCTACAAACGGCAAAAGGCCGTTTCCCTATCGGAAAACGGCCTTCTTGATTTCTGGCTCCCCGTGTGCAACCCTCTTCATAACCGTTCTCTTTCTCTCGCAGTTAACCGAAAACCTTCAATATCAACGGATTATCAAAGATCAGGCCGTTCCCGGCGAGGCAGAAGCGGCGTCAATGTCGATTTCCCAATTACTCTACACGACGCGAATGTCGCAAGTCGAGTCGTGATCTTGTCGCAAGTTGTGTCGCAAACCTGTCGCAAAGATCACCTCCTTTCCAAAGGACCGTTCAAAGTTCCCATACAACCTCGCAGGCCAGGTATTCGCTCAGGACCATTCGTACAATCACCCCGCCTGTTTCGGACACTGAATATCGGTAACGCCCCGGTTGAACCACGACCCAACCACCTGAGAGCGGGAGTCGGTCCGGAGATTTCCCGAACGCCCTCAGGAACGCCCGGCTGCCGATTTCCGGCCACAAGTCGGTCTCGTCATCGCCGGCGACCTGCTCGAACGCCGATCTTTGGTCATCGCTCAATATCTGTAGGGGCGCAAAACCGACTATGCTCGGTTTCTCCAGTTTCGGGTACAACTCATATGCGGCGTGCCCTCTTGCGAGTTTCAGGATCACGTTCCGAACCCGACCAGCCTCCGGTTCCCATATCAAGTCGTCCGCCTCATCTTTTTTCCAAGCCCCCTCTATCCTCAATTGCAACGCCGGATTTCCTTCCAGAATGCGCTTGACGTTGGGACGATGAAGATCAGAGGCCTCTGCGCCGCCGTGGATGACACAATCCAAGAAGCAAGCCAGATATTGCTCATCCAGCGAGAACGAAGAGTTGCACTTTTTGCAGGCACCGACGACCGGCAACTCCGGCGGATAGGGTTCATCCAACAGGACCTTCGAAGGAACGTGGTCGCGCGTATCCGGATGGGTGCCGCAATAAACGCACATGCCGGTGTGGCGTTCATCGATGAATAGATGGCGCGGGTCCATCATTGCCCGTTTGTGCAATCCGATTATCCTGAGTCTTCTGCGCAAGAAGATACGAGAATTTATCTCTAATCAACTTCTTGCGCTCTTCAATGAAGTCTTCGAAGCGGTCGATCTTCCAGAGGTCCTTATCCTTCGGTACCAAGTGCATGTCGAGGTAGCTTTCCGGCTTGTCGGCGAACCAGACTTCGGGCAGGGTATCGGATTTACCGCCCGCACCGTTTTCCGCCTGGGTCAACAACATGCAGTTGGCCAACTGGTCGCGCGAATCCTGTTTGTATTTCACGATGCTGAGCCGACCCGTTTCCGGGCTGGCGGCTTTGATCTTTCTCAGGGCGCTCTGCGGAAAGATGTGGTCGACTTGCGGAAGGCTGTTGTCGTAAGCAGGTGTGTAATTGAACTCACGGTACCACAGATTGAAAAGCAGATGGATCGAGTCGGAACCGTAACCCATCTGCCAGAAGCGATCCTCGGTAAGTTCGAGACTTCGTCCTTTCGAACGGATGGCGTCGAACAGATGATTGAGATCGAAGCCGTTCCGCTCCCTGATCTTTCCGACGCAGTCGTCGATGAGTTGGTCCGGGGTTCCGCTGAATGCGCCGCTGATTAGAGCACGCAGCAGGTAACTGTCTATCCCCTGCGCGGCCTTCCAGTTATCCGGAAAATGATAGCGGGAATAGACCAACGGAATCAGGACAAGATAGGACGGCAAGGCTTTGTCACATCGGATGAAGGTTTTCCCGCGGACGAAGTCCAGAACGTCTTTCAGCGCTTTCGTGATGTCCTGCCACCTGGTTTCGATTTCCTCCCGCACGCCCGGTTTGCGGAACTTCGAGACCTCATAGCGTGCGCCTTGGTTCAACAGCGTAAGGCATGATTTCAAAACGAAATCACGAGTGAATGCGAAGCCGTGGCGGTTGAGGTCCGACAGGAGGTCTTCCATCTGTTCGTCGGCGCGGTCCCAGCTTGAGCTCAGCAAGGAAAAAAGCAGATCGGATTTGCCCAACCGCGTGCCGCCGGAATTAGCCCGTATAAAGACCTCCACAACGTCGTCTTCGGTGTAGAGTTCGGCGTTTTCGGTGCTGTCGAGCTCCTGGTATGAAATCCCGTCGTCGGAATGAAAAGTCTTGAATACGATGCCGACGTGGCGGCTGATTTTGCGACGTTCATCAGGGGAGAGTCCGCGGCCCGCTTTGGCGATCAGGTCCTCCGCGGCGGTAAGCGGATCGGCGGTATTGAAGACCAGGTCTTTGAATCTGATCCACGGAAAGCCGGCTTTGCCTGCGTCGAGAAAGGCAAACCTGAACTTGACGTCGTCCGGAGCGGACACCTCTCCGCTTAAAATGTCGAGGAAAAGCTCCCGCCCTTCGTAGCTGCCGCACAGACCGATGAACAGGCTTTGAAGTCTCTGCTGACCGTCCAGAACCAGACATTTCTTCCTGCCGTTTTCGGGGACGTAAAAATCGCTCAACCGGAGCTTGCTGCGGTAGTTGTCGATGAACTTTCTGTGGCGGACCTCAGCCTTGGTCTTCCATATCAGCAGAGTGCTGATGGGGTATTCCCTCAGAATCGAGTCGAAGAGACGGCAGATCTGGTCCTCGCTCCAGACGAACGGCCGCTGGATATTGGGCAGCCAGAAACCGCCGTCCTCGTCAGGATTGTTTAAGAAGCTGACGATCTTCCGCAGGGAATGTTTCGGTGTCTTCATTATTCAGCGCCGCCTCCATCACATTGCACATTCTTATCCCTTGGGCGGATATGGGTCCTTTCCGTAGGTGTGCTCGGTCTGAATCGTCATATCCTTCTTGTGGATCACCACCTGCCCGAGCTCCTGGTTTTTCGCAAGTTCCTTGGCTCGATCCACAGCCTCCGCCTTCGTATCGTGGCTGCTGGATGCTCTTGATGCCTTCTCTTCCTTGACCTTCCAGCCGCCGTCGGTATTGGGTGTCACATGGTAAGTCTTGCGCTTCGACATTTTCATACCTCCTGATTTGAGTTGGCTTTCTCTTCGTGCCCGCGGACCGCTGCGAGTATCCGATCAATGCATGCATCGAAATCCTCTTCGACTTCATGCTGCCACAGGCGGATCACCGTCCATTCCATCTGCCGCAGTTTCCGATGGTTCTGGATTACCACTCCTGTCCCTCTGGTCGAACAACCCGTCGATTCGATCTGCCGCTCTCGCCCTTTCGAGATACGAGGCGTATGCGGCCCGAGCCCTGCCGATCAAAATCTCGTAAGTCAAGATTCTCGAACCGGGAGATACACTGTTCATCGCATCTTCGATCCGTTGAGAGGAATCGGGCGGGTTCGCGCCGACAACGAACACGACTTCAATTTGAGCTCTATCCTTTTCCTCCACAGGCAAGATTTCCTTCATGGCGTCCACGTATTTGGCTCCTTGCCCAGCGAGTTCGTAAATACCGACGCGTACCGACGCTCTCTTCAACTCCACGATTACGTGCTTGCCAGCCAAGGTGCTGTAGCGAATGTCGACTCGACCATACTCCTCCTTAGTCCTGTCGTCATCGCGGAATGGATCGTGCATACGCAATCTCCGCTCCATCTCCTCACTGCCCGTGGCGCGTTCCCACGCGGGGTCAAGCAGCCAAAGGTGATCGAACAGATACTTTTGCAGAACGCGCTCCCGGTGATTCTCGTCGACTAATCCCTGGAGTTCCTTGATTATGTCCAATCGATTGCGCACGATATCTCGATAAAACGACGCCTCCAAAGAGTCCCGGTCGGCCAGCAGTCGTAGAAGGGCATCCACGCCTTTCGACAACGCTCGTTCAAGTTCTTCGGCGTCCCCACGGAGTCGAAGCCGCTCAAAGCCGAAAACTGCGTGACGAAGAAGTGTCCTCTGGCTTTCCTCTTGGTCTGTATCGTCCTTTCCGACCTCCATGGTAGCGATACGTTCGAGAAGCTTTTCCGCTTTCGTTTTCCAGCCCTCCTGCAAACCGTCGAGCCATTCTCCGATACGCGGATATCGTCCACGCAATTCACTCGTCTTGTCCGTCGCCCTGAGTTCGCTCCACGTCTCGGCTATCCTGCGAAGTGCCTTCTGGAGGAAAACGGTCAGAGCACCGACCCGAGCATCATCCTCGATGACCCTTTGCCGGTTGCTGGTCACGATGTCGGCAGATTCGGATGCATCGAGAAAATCCGCTTCCACCTGGCCGGTCAAATACTTTGTATAGACCTCTGCGCCTACTATCCTCGCCAACACATCCTCGTCCACCAACCGTCCCCGAGCGAGGACTATGATCGAATTTAGATTTCCTTCCGGCGTGGCAAGGCGTTTAGGACGATCCACAGTGCCAATCCACCCTTGTATTTGCCATTCTGGATTCCATGTTTCGTCACGGCCGTCCAGACTTTCCGTTTTCTTCAGGTTCACGCACGATGTGGTGGCTACTGTCGTGTTGCCAAGTGTCCAAAGATATTCGATGAATTTGAGATCCTCTCGATCGGTTGCGGTTACCTCCACTCCATTCACGAATACACGGAAACCATCACTTCCAATGACGGAAAAACGGCGGGCCAACCGGCGTCTAAGCGACTCCGGTGCCATCTCGCGAAGACGATTGCGTTTCAAGGAAGATGCAAGAATGAGAGTGCCATGTTCGTTAACGAACGTTCCCTGGGAAACCGCTACCGGTTCGGGATTGTATACACTAAGGCCTGTCTCCATTGCCCTTCTCAAATCACTGGATATGATTTTCAGACCGGCTGGCTCTGCACCGTTTGCTTGAGTCTTTATTTCGATCAGGTCAGCGATTGAAAAGAGCGAGAGCTTCCCGATGCCCTTCCGGCCCATTACCGATCGTCCACCAGGAGTTGTATCGCCATCTCTCCGGCGTCGATAGCCGACTCGAAGATAGCGTTCGTTAACGGCATATAGGTCCATCCCGATTCCATTATCTACGATTTCTATGCGGTCTCCGGAGATATCGAGGTCAATCCTAACTTCGGTCGCATCAGCATCCCAGGCATTCGCAACGGTCTCCGTAATCACGGCGGCGACGCTACTGTATAGGCCGTCCGCCAAATGGTCGAGCACGTTGAGGTCAATAGTCATCCGATATGGATGTTCGTTATCGCTCATCGCGTTTTTCCTTTCCAGGTTTGCCGCCTTCGACGTCGCCGCTCATCTCCAGGTTATGAACCGACACCACATCCGAATAACCGAGTTCTCCGAATCTCTCTTTGGACAATAGCCATGACCGCACGTGTGCACCCAATTTCTCGAGTTCCTCATCCTTCTTGCCTTTGAGTGCACATTCCCAAACGACCAAAACTCTCCATCCGCTGGCCAGGAGGGAATCGTAGTTCTTTCTGTCACGCTTCTGGTTCGCCTCGAATTTCTCGCGCCAGAAGTCCTTTCTGGATGCTGGCTCGGTAGCGAGTTTGCACCCCTTGTGGACATGCCAGAAACACCCGTGCACGAACACCACTGATCTGAACCGGGGAAAGACGAGGTCTGGCGATCCAGGCAGCTTTCGGTCATGTAGTCGATATCGTAGCCCCAGTCGATGGAGAGCACGGCGAAGACGCATCTCGGGACCCGTGTCGCGCTGCCCGACACTGGCCATGATTCGTGATCTCGTTCGCATGTCCACCGTATCCATTCAAATCCGTTCCACAGTTTCAGTCGCCACGAGCGCTTCGAGGTGCCTATGGAGCTCGTCCGGCAGGTGTCCACCCCGCACGAGCACTCCCAGTTCCATGTTTCTTTCCATGGCCGCCGTACTCAGGTTCGCGCTGGTGATGAAGGCCAACTTTCCGTCCGAAACCGCGCACTTCGCATGCACAGACCCCGTGGGGTCGGAGACGCCTTTTTCCCCGTTTCCGACATGCCAAACGTAAAGATTCGCGGAGGGAACGGCGGTCTTCATCGTCTTGAAGGAATCGACCGTTACCTTTCCGCCACGGTCGGTCGAGGATTCCATAAGGATGTCCACCTGGACCTGACGGCCTGCCGCATCCTGCAGTGCCTTGATTATCGATGACACCTCGTATGCGACGAAGCTAACGACAAACAGCCGGTTGCGTGCGGACTCGATAACCTCACAGAGCACCTGTTCCGTGTGTCGGACGGGTACCATTCCCGTCGAAGGCCCTGTCCACACCATTTCCACGGAACCATGCCGCTCATGGAGCGCCGCGGTGGCCGAAGCCCCGCGCAAGGCCGCGGCCAACTCGCCTGGACGCACCTGGTTGGCTTCACGCCAGGCGGCGTCCAACCGGCCGATCATGGACTTGTCCGCATTGGGACCGAAGACCGGCTTGACCAGTGCGAACTGTTCGACCGATCCCAACGACTCGATTTTCGAAGCGATTGCCGCCACACGATCAGGGTGCAGTTCCAAGCCGAGCTCCGCGATGATCTGCCATAGTTCATTCATTGCCGCCGCCTCCCCCTTGGAAGAAAGAGGCATCGCGGCACTCGAACGTGTTCACGAGCAATGCCCTGTCCAGATAACGATTGCCCCGTTCACACGAGGTCTCTGCAACGAACGTGCAGGCGTGACAGGAAGCCACGTGCAAGGAACGATCGACGCTGGGATTGTGCTCGGAACAAAGCGGATCGGAAGAACAGATGGTCGCACGTTCGAGAGCCTGGCCGATGAGGCGTCCCAGGTTCTCCGACTTTCCCAGTTCCACCAACCCACCGAGGGTTCCGTCGGAATCGGCGGCAGCCGTGTAGATGATGACTCCGGCCATGGGTGAATCGGGGTCCGAACTCGCATAGATACGCTCTCGGATGCTGGCCGCGTTGTATCCACACTCCAGTGCCAACTCCCGAATCAGGAGATGGGCGAACGTGTGGATCATGGCGTAGCGGATACCGGGGTAGCCCTTTTCGGGGTCCTGTCCACGAGCGTTTCTCCACCCTCTGTGTCCCGCTTCCAGTCTTTCGCTGCGACGCTTGACCGAAGGAATATCTTCCCAGCTTCGAACGGCTTCCTCGTCGAATCGAATGAAGATTCCCTCACCATGCACTTCGCAAGCGGGAATCCAATCGGGACGTGCACGCGACAACGCCGCCATCGGGGGCCGCTCGTCCGGATCGGTGGTCTCTTCCGGAGCCTCGACTCGGGTGTAACCGATCAATGCGTTCACTTCCCTCAATCTTTCCAAGAGCAGAACACCTGCGATCCTCCCCGTGTACGCGGCGGGCGGGGGCTCCGGTCGACTCATGAATTGCGGCCAATCGGTCGGAGGAGTGGGTGCTGTCAGCACCTCCCATTCGGGAATCTTGAGATCCCCCTCCGTGACGAACGTATCGTCGCCCTTGCCTTCCTGCCGCTCCTGAACGCAGCGCCATACGTCTCCGATGTCGAAACGTTCGATTCCCGGCAGACTCCCGCTCTTCACCAGAGTCTTGATCACCACTTTCAATTCGTCTGCGGACTCCACGTCCGCAAAATATTCCCAACCGTCGAGGACGAGCTGGCTCAGTTGATTCCGTTCCAAGGGGATAGCCAATACCGAAAGAGAGACGGGGAACCAACTGTTCGTGGCCCCGAGCAATACTGCTCGTGGAGATTCCTGGCACGATGCATCGAAAGTGTCGAGATGCGGGTGCCTTCCCCTGCAGGCCGGAAGATTCTGTTGGGCTTCTCTGCCGAACGCGTGAACGAGGGATCGGGCGGCGTCGCACGCGTCGCATTTCACCCAGAGGTTCTCCGTCTGGAGCGACGCCCCTCGCTCGAAGAAACGCAGCGTGCCTCTACATTCGGAGGGTCCACCGTGAACGAACCAGTGCCATGGAAAATCGTCGAGATGTCCGTTCCTGCATGCCAGCAGAAAGCGGGCCGGCACCGCGTCCGCGTTTTTTCCTTTTTCGCAGTTCGAATGCACGAAATGAGTCTGTTCCGGCCTGTAAGGATACGGCTTGATGTCGAAAAGGCCGGAATCGTATTCCGCCAGCAATCCGCATTTCACGCAGCGCAGCCATCGCGGGAACGGCCTGACCGGCACGCCGATCTTGCCCTCCGCCGACATGGGGCTTGCCCCTTCCTCACGGACGAAAGGGGGAACACGCAGACGCTCGACCTGTGGGCCGAGCAGCCGGCGCACGGCCGCGAGCAACCTGGCCTCCTCCACCGGCAGACATTGATTGACGTCCCAGCGATCGAGGCCCATCGTCACGACGGACAGGTTCGGAAGATCGACCAGCGCTCCGGGACCGTATGTCCAGAGCAACTGACTCGGGCGGACTTGCCCCACGAGATAGGTACTCATGCCTCACCTCCGTCGCTTTCCGTGTCTCTCGCCCTGGCGCGCCATTGTGGAGGGTCGGAGAGTCTGGCCACGTCCATGACGAGCCGGACACCGGGTTCGACCTCCCTCATCGAAAACGGCACGGTGAATTCGTCCCAGGCCGTCGCACCGGGCTTTTTCAGGAGTGCGGCGACGTCCCCCTGACCGCGCTCGGTCTCGTAACCCAGTCTTCGTCCTGCCTTGATCGCTTCCTTCACCCATCTATCGATGCGATCCGCCACCATCGTGTCGGCAAGCGACCGTGCCGCCTTGTCCTTCACTTTCCAGGCACGATCGGAAACCACGGTTCTCACGGTGGAGGCCTCCGGTCTCCCCGAGTTGTCCAGGGTCTGGGCGCCGAGATTCGGATTCAAGGGATCGTTCACGAGGCGCATGACGCTCACCATCGTGCCCGTCAAACCCCTGTCCAGCGCCCGGGGTGCGAAAGGCGTGACGGATTGCGCTTCCACGTGTTTGTAGAAAGTCGCGTGGTAGTGTTCGAAGGTCTCGTAGTGCGACAGGTCACGCGGACGGGACCAAGTCAGTACCGTGCAGACCAGACCAGGAAAGACACGGCCGACACGGCTGGTGGCCTGGATGTATTCCGCCGTGTTTTTGGGCTGCCCGTTGACGACCATCAGCCCGAGCCGATTTACGTCCACCCCGACGGATAGCATGTTCGTGGCGAGGACGATGTCGATGGCGCGAGTTTCGCCTTTGGCCCAGGCCGCCTTGAACTTGACCTCCAATTGGTCGAGCTTTCTCGGTATCTCCTTGTTCGAAACTCGAGAGGTGAGTTCGTCGACGTTTCGAATGGAGCGCTGGCTCAGCCCCGGTCGAGACACGTCGCTCATCTGGACACGATAGGAACGGGTCTGGACGTCGTCTTCCGCGAGCCGACGCATTCCGCCCAGTTCGCGTAGCGAATTGAAATAGCCCACCAGGGTCATGTACGGATCGGCCGCCTGCCCGAATCGCTCGAACAGGGATTGAGCGGCCGTGAGCAAGGCCACGTATACCCGGATGAGGACGGCGGGACGCGAGCTACCGGGCGAACAGATGCCCATGTACCGGCGTCCGGGGTTCCGATCAATCGATCGCTGGACGGAAAAGAAATTGTCCTCCACGTCGATACCATGAGGAGGAAAGACCGCCACGCGGCGGAGGAAGACGTTGTTGACCTGTTCGTCTGCCTTCCGAACGGTCGCGGTCGACGCGACGATTTTCGGTCGGACCTTCTTGCCTTCGAACGTCCACGAACAGAGTTCGTCCACGGCCGTTTCGTAAAGACCGACCATGGTGCCCAATGGACCGCCGATGAGGTGGAACTCGTCCTGGATGATCAAGTCCGGCGGACGGATCGGCAACGTCGGTCGTGGTGTGGTCGCCGGGAGAGACCCCTTTTTCCGATGAGTGCCGCTGCAATCGGCTCCGGGCCACAGAAGCCCGTGACGCGGACATTCCGTGTCGGCTCTACCGAACAGCGTTCGCACCTGACCTCGCCAAGCCATCGTGGCGAACTTGTCGACAGTCGCGATCAGCATGGAGGGTGGATGGCGGTATAACTCTTCGTCCACCACGAGTGCCGGCAGACCGAGGTCCGGCGACTTGACCTTCCCGAATTCGCAGGTTCCGTATTTGTCACCGCAGAAGATGAAGGTCCGGCCGATGTCACGGACCACTTTGACGTCTCGCCCAGGTACGATCTCGGAGCCGCACCAAGGACAGAAGGTGAATTGCGCCGGCGTGGAACCGGTTCCGTACTTTCCGTCCCTTTCCCGCTCGATGGCTTCGTGGCTTTCCTGGGTAGTGTTGGGTGTCACGCGCTGTCCGACCCATAGCCCGATCGTGAAAGGCGTGGCACCCCACTTGGCGGTGTCCACACGTCGCAGCACCTCCATAGCGCACATCAAAGTGGTGGCCCTTTGGAACTGCTGGATGGTGAGCAATCGCAGAGTGTAGCGCATGATCACCGCCAATCCCCGGCCTCCGTCGAGTCCGCCGATGTTTCCCTGCAATCTGCGTATGGCCATGGTGAAAGCGGCCACGCCGAGGTAGGCCTCGGTCTTCCCGCCGCCGGTCGGGAACCACAGAAGATCGGCGAAGGCTTCCACCGGTTCCGTCCGGTCGCGGTGCACGGGATTCGCCAGGGCGGGAACGGACAGCAGGATGAAGGCCAACTGAAACGGTCTCCACGAGCGGTTCTCGGGAATGTCGACGCTCGCGAGATCGACGGTTTCCCCCCGCCGCACCCTGAGCGAATAGACGCTGTGGACACGTTGCGACGCCATCGAACGGTTGGCGAAGCGGAACGCTTCGAGCGCCGCGTCATCCGATTTCAGAACCTCGATCCCCTCTCGAAGTCTTTCGAGAATGGATTCGCATCTGTCGATGGCGGCCGTCGCAGAAGAAGCGTACCCCTGTACGTCGATTTTCGTTCTCTCCCTTAGCTCTCCGATCCATGCGGCGTAGTCGTCCGCCAGAGCATCAAGGACGGCGACGAGATCGGCACGTTCCATTTCCGCGAGACGTGACATGTCGAGAGAGCCGTCGGAGGCGAGACGTTTCATGACGGGCCTGTCGTCCGCAGCGGTTCCGGGTGTCTCTGTGACCGAAACCTCGTACCGGGGCAATACGCGGGTCCTGACCTCCACTGCGCGTTCCGGATCGTCGGCCGACGGTGTGGCGTGGACGGAAACTCCGTGTCCGACGGCGAACTCGACCCGCCGCCGGTAAATCATCTCCAGCGATTCGCGTTCTTCGTCCGATCCGATGCCGGATAGCAAAGGTCTCTTTCTGAAGATGGATTGTCCTTCCGGGTCCCTGACGATCAGTTCGGGCTGGAAAACCCACGCCTGATCTTGATTTTCGTCGGGCTTGGTCTGGCAGTTCACCAGGAAGAGGGTCACCAGACGGTCGCCGTTCGGCAGCGGATCGCCGACGGTTCCCTGAACGACCACGTCGGGGCAGGCGCTGTCCACGACGATGGGATCGACGATCCTGTGTTCCAACGAAACGATGGCGGTACCACCGGAAGGTATCCGTTTCCAGCAACGGATCGGTTTTCCGTCTTCGGTCGTCCGCTCGCTCTCCGTACGTTCGTACCTTCCCCAACTCGCGCGAACCTCGACGGCCTTCGCCGATCCGTCGACGCAGAAGGTGAAACCCAAAGACGAGGGCACCAACGAATTGCTGGTCGACGCCTCGGCCTCTCTGTCGTCGCCTTCCGGGTCGGCGATCGCCGCGTCCGGCAGGTCTTCCACCTGGTCGTCGGAAACTCGGGTGTCCGGCGGAGCGAGCTTGCCGACCAGGTACCGGTCCCGCACACTCATCCCTATGATTTCCTCGACAGGTCCGTCGGCGGGTCCGAGCAGGTCGTCTTCGACCGCCCATTGCAGGAGATCCCGGATATAGGCCCGTTCCTGTGCCGTCTTCCCTTCGAAAACGGGAAGTGCCGGGAATTCGATGCCACAGGCCGTCTTCAGGGCGGATTCGAAAGTCGGCCATTCCAGGCGGGAGACAGCCACGGTCGGCGGCTGGATACCGAAATCTCTCGAAGGTCGGGGAGGTTCCACCGGAAGCAGCCCGTCTAGTAATAACGCGGTTTCGTCGAGGCCACGCCGCACGCGGTATATACGAGCAAAGAATGCGACATCGAGCGATCCGGATTTTTCTTCGACGAGCAGAAGGCCGTCGCCTTCGCGGATGCCTTGGAGGTCGGCAGAAACATGATCGACGGTGATTTTCAAATTGTCGAAGCGGACATCCGGACATCCACGTACGAGCCATGCCCCGATCTCCCCCATGGCCGGAACTCGCTTCGTCGTCTCGGTCTTCGTCATGCGCGTTCTCTCCCATGGTGAAAACGTAATCTTCGTCTTTTCGGATCGTTCATTTCCTCGTTCCTCCTCTTCGACCTCTCGTCGTTCGACACCCGTTCATGGTTTCGCCATGCAAATCTCGTTGGACTTCTTCTTCGTAGCGCTGACGGTTCAACTCCGACAGACGGCGCAACACTTCGCGCCGCGCGCGCTCGGAGATGGTGAAACGGACCCGGTCGTTCTCCGGCAGATACGGCACTTCGTGAAAACCGTGTTCGAGGTCGAGATCGTCCCAGCCGTAGGCGCGGGCGACGGCGAGGTCCATCTCTCGATGCAGTTCGCGCATGGCCACGATTCGAACATCGTCGTCCGACGGGTCATGGAAGCGGTTGTGCAACATAGTCAGGCCAATGTGCTCGGTTCGCATGATTTCAATGCGGGCTTGATGAAACCGACGTCCCAAGTCATCAAGTGAGTCGTTGTTTGTCTCACGGAATCCGTCAGGAAAAGCAAAAGGTTCGAGTGCGTCCGTCGGACTGTAACGCAAATCGCTCTTGAGACGTGAGGCATGCTGCCACGCGAAAACAGCGTGGATATTAGACTGCAACAGTGCGAAGTCACGCTCTTGAGCAAGTGAAAACACCACGGTTGCATCCGAGAATACAATATTGGAAGTGACGAACGAAAAAGCCAATGTTTTACTGACGCGAGTGATAGCCAGCACCCTTGATGATTGGCGCCTGCCCGAGGACCACCCCTCCGGATGCCGCTCGAAGTGGTGACCACGGCCGATGGCGTGATATAGCTCAGATCTCGCTCGGAGAAACAGCCACCACTTTTCGCGTGCACCCTTATCCTTGTTGGAAAGACGCTCCGGCTTGACCTGCTCTTCGGTCCATTTCCAGGGCAACTCGTAGGTGCGCGCTCGCTCCTCCGGCCAGTCCCAGAAATTGATTACCCAGCGGCTCGGCCGCTGCTCGGGATCGGAGTTCAGATCCTCGCCGTTGAGGTAGGGGTAGATCACGTCGGCGTTGCGCGGGTCGGCGTCAAGCATGCGCCGAGCCTGGTCGGGTGTCAGGATAAAGCCCATGCCCAGTACAATAGAGCCCTGAAAAGCGATACCTTCGTTGGCTTTGAGCCGCTTCGGGCTCCACTCTTCCCGATCCGAAAGAAAGGCCGAGATGAACGGCACCGGCCGCCCGAGCAGCGAGCGTTCGCCGCGCCATTCGCCTTTGTGGACATGGACGCGGCTGGTGACGACCGCCGCCTTGCCGGGCCAGGGCTCGTTGGGATAGGCCGCGTGGATGACGGCACCCGCACGGACCATGGCCTCCAACCCAACCTGGCGCGTGTCGCCCTCGGCGATGGTATTGACCGCAAGCAAACCGAATCCGCCCCCTTCTCGTATCAGGCTCCAAGCCCGCAAGAAGAAGTAAGCGACCAGATCGGCCGAACCGCGACGTCCTCCGGCGACATGATGCACGAGCCAATCCCGATAAGACGATCCGAGGACTCCCGTGATACGCTGACCACCGAGGAAGGGCGGATTGCCTACCAAGGCGTCGAACCCTCCGTTCTGTCGCGAAAACACCTCCGGAAACTCCAGCGGCCAGTGGAACGGTTTTCTCGGAGGCTTGCCCGGTGGTAGATCCACGGACAACGCGGCCCGTGCGATCCTCGAAATCTCCTTGCCAGCTTCCATATCGCCGCGGAGGAAAGCGTCCGTCTGCATCGCCAGGGAATCCAGAGCGGATTCGATTGTGCGTGCGTTTCCGTTCGCCCGCAGAACCTCGCCGATCATGGCGTCCGCAACCAATTCGATGGATTGGAGTTTCTTCCTCGCTTCGGCGTCCAGGCGGGCCATGGTTTCGACATCGCGAACGTCCCGGATCGGAACTGCCCGCAACCGCTTCCTGATCTCCACCGCCTCGGCGACCGAACCGGCCACGTTCTGGCCGAAGATGCGCTGTTGGTAGGGACCGTCGTCCGGGTTCAGTATGAGTTTCGTGAGCTGGTCCAGCCGGTGTATACCGAGCAGGCTGTCGCCGCAGCGCAAGTTGTGGTCCAGGAAGCCGAATGGACGCCCTTTCGCGAGAGTGACCAGCCAGATGGAGAGCTTGGCCAGTTCGACGGCGAGGGGATTGACGTCCACACCGTAGAGACACCGTTCGGCGATCAGACGCCTCCCGGTCAACAGCCGTTCGTCCATACCGCCGGGAAGGGGATCGGCTCCACCAGGCGATGGCCTGACTTCGCCATCGGCGGTGACGAATCCGCCTGCCCCCTCTTCGATCGCCCAGGCCTCCACCAGACGCTCGGCGAGCCATCGGCACGCCTGCACGAGGAACGCCCCGGAGCCCATGGCGGGATCGCAGATCTTGAGTTCCAGCAATTCCGCGGAAGTTTTCAGTTTCCACTCCGCCCGCGGTTTACCCTCGGCCGGCCCGATGTAGACGACCGGTTCCAACGTCGTCTCGACGATGGCCTCGGTGAGCGACTTCGGCGTGTAGTGCGTGCCCGTCTCGCGTCGGTCGGCACCCAGGGTGACCATGAAGCCTCCCTCGCGATAGACGATGGGTTCGCCCCATGCGTCGGTTCGAACGAGGTTGGCGAACGGGCGGATGCGTTCGGCGAGCGTCGTGTCGCCGCCGCATACGGCGAGCAGCCGCCCGAAGACGGTCTCGTCCACGGGACGAGTCAATGCGTTTCGTATGGCGGATTCGCTGCGTTCGGTGGTTTCCTTCACCAGGGCGACGAGGGTGTCTTCCCCGTCCATGCGCGCCGATTCCAATTCGGAGAGGGGGAGATTCGGGTTCTTCGCCTTTTTGGAACCTGTCAGCCCTATGGTCACGGACGGCATACGGGCGACGGTGTGTTCGAGGAGGCCTTCGTAGACATGGCCGATCTGCTCGACGTCGAGCGCCCTGTAAGACAACAGGAGAGCCCCTCCGGACTGCTCCAGCGATTGCAACGAGTTCAGGAGAAGCAGGACCGTCCGGTTGTCTATGGGCAGCGGTGCGGCGGCGGAATCGCGCCAACTGGTACCCTTGGACCGCCCTTCCAGGAACGGAAAACGATCCGGATCGAACAGCGAACCGCCCAGGGCGGGTAGTCGAAGGGCCTCGTGGTCGATCCCTGCGTGAACGGCTCTGAAGACGGCGAGAAGACGAGCCCACGCGTCGTGCCGCCGATCGAGCACCTCGGGACCGTGACGATCCGCTTCCTCGGCGAGCCGCCCCCTCAGCGTGGATACGGCATAACACTCGTCGTAGACGGGATCGCCTAAAAGCAGGAGTCCACGTTCTTCGGCGCAGAGAACGAACACCAGCCTCATCATGACGGTCAAACCGGCTTCGTAGAGCTCGGCGGGCGAGACGTCCCGTAGCAATTCTCCGTTGCGGTCCGCGTCGGCCTTGTCCAGGCACTGGACGAGAACTTCCACGGCACGGCGAACCTGTTCGCCGAGAGTGTCCGTGATTTCCTCGTGATGCTCGAGCGAGCTGTCGAGCAACGCTTCCAAGGTCTCGTCCGGCTGGCCGAAACAGCGCCTGACGCTCCAGAGGGACTGGAAAGCCTTGAGGGTGATCGGCTCCTGGAACCAAAGACGGGCGTACCACGAGACGTAGCTCGACATTCCCCCGACGGGCGCGTTCACCAGCGTCCACCGTTCGCCGTCGGTGATCACTCCCAGTCGAACGGCGTGGGATCGACACAGCGCCACCATCCGCTCGAGGAGCGACGCGGGCCATCTGTCGTCCTTTTGTGCCTTTTCGAGGTCGGTCCCCGGTCGTTGGACGGAAACGAAAAGGCGAGGCTTGCCATCGGATGGCGACACTACCATCCAGTCGGGAGCGAACGTCTCGGTTCGCTCCGGAGAAGCCACCATGTATGTTTTGGCCTTCTCGGCATCCGTCGTCAGTGTCGAACCGTCGTATTCCAGGATTTCCGTGAACACGAGTCGAATCCACTCGCGATGAAGATCGGCGAGCAGAGGGTCGTTGTCCTCGACTGCATCACACCATTCATCGTATGCCGCACGGAGGCGCTGCCGTTTTGGAGTCTCGACGACGTCCAAGCCCTGGGGGAACGCCTTCTCCAGGACAGGCAAGGCGAGAAACGGCCCGGACACCTCGACGAGGGAAAGCCACTCCGTATGTCTCGAAGGGTTCGTCATGTCGGTCGTACCTTTCCGGTCGAGGAGCGAGGAACGAGGAAAACGACCGCCACGGGGAACGTTCTGGCAGTGGGGTCGGCATAGCGGCTTTCGACGGCGGCAGCCTCGCTTTTCTTCTCTTCGGGGATACGGGCGAGCCTGGCTTTCAACGCCTCGATATCCCTCTTCAACTGGTTGCGTTCTTCCTCGGGCCAGAGCGTCAATTGAACGAATTGCGGTCCCGAGTCGGATAGTTCTTTCCGGATGCTTTTTGCCAGATCGTCGAGGATGGCCATGAGATCGGCGATCTCGCTTTCTTTGCGGCGATTCAACGTGTTCTCCAGGTACTTCAACCGCTCGCGAGAGCGCGCCTCCACGGCTGCCCGGATCGCTTCCTCGTTTCTTTCGAATCGGTCCTTGAGGATCGCGAAGAGATCGTCGCCGGGAGAAACCGGCTCTGCTTTTTCGACGAGCGCTTCGAGTTTGCCCACCTGAGCGATCCTTCTGAAAGACTTGTGTTCCAGTTCGCCGCCGGAGAGAGTCAATTCCTCGTGGAGCCGATGATGCCCGCCGCCCGTAACTACCAGGCGCGACCAGATGGCCACTGCAGGCCGAGCGAGTTCCTCGTCGGGAACCGCTCGAACGGTGACTCGATGTAGCAACTTGACGTCGTCCAGCTTCCATATTTCCTCGCGCAGCAGGCGGAGGCTCATCTGGACCAGCTTGTGTTCGAGGTGGACCAGAACCACGTCGTCACGTCCCTTCGCCACTTCGTGATCGAAGGTGATGGGGCGTCGTACTCCCGTGTGTGGATGTTCGAGTCCGACGGTCGCCCGTCCCCACGAACCGGGCAACACCGGCACTTCGAACGCCTTGCCATTCGGAACGCCAGACAACGAAACCGATTTCAGCGGCGGCTTCTCGGCGAGTTCGAGGGCGATTTCGACCGCACGGTGCACGTTTTCCGGATCGAGACGAAAATCTCTCTTCGCCTCCACGAGTTTCTCGTGTAGACGTGCGATTCTCTCCTGCAGCTTGCGCTCGGCAGCGACGAACCGACGCGCTTTCGCCGCTTTGGCCTCGGCTGCACCGGTGTCCAAACCGGTCCGTCTTCCGAGCATGGCCTCTTCTATCTGTTTGGCGATGACGGGGCCTACGCTGCCCAGATCCTCCCGGATCGTGTCCACCTTGAGGACCGCCCTCATGAGGTACTCGTGATCCCCTTCGATTTCGCCGACCTTCCGGTGTCTGGATACTTCACGAGGATCGAATCCTTGGCTCACCGGGTGCCAGATGAAGACTTCCTTCTGCCTCTGGCCGTGACGGTCGATCCTGCCGTTACGCTGCTCCATGACGTTGGGATTCCAAGGAATTTCGACATGGATCAGGTAGTTGCAATGATTTTGAAGATCGATTCCTTCCGAAGCGGCGTCGGTCGCCAACAGAATCCGAACCGGGGCTACGTCCGGATTCGCCTGAAAGGCCGCCTTGACGGCTTCGCGTTCGTCGGGGCGCATGCTTCCGTGCAGGATGGCGAGACGATCCCCTCCGTACCCGTTGGCCGTGAAAATCTGATGGAGCCAGACATGGGTGGCGCGGTATTCGGTGAAGAGGATGACTCTCTTTTCGTTCCAGTGTCCGCCAGGTTTCAGATAGGTATCGAGCCAGTGGAGGATGGCCTTGGCCTTCGCGTCCACCCGGTTCTTGTGTTTTTCGGCCCATTCGGTGAGGCGGTCGAGCATGGCACGTTCCGTTTCACCGAGCGCTACGGCCATTTCGGTCGCCACTTCGACCGCTTCGAGATGGGCCTCTTCCGCCTTCGCTTCGTCCGAGTACTCCTCCTCGCTTCGAACGATCGCCTTGCGGAGTATTCGATCGTCCAATGCCGTGGCGGTCCGAGGGCGACCTCGTAGCAGCGTCTCTCTGTGTTTCGCCAAGGTGATGGCGAAAGCCATCGGAGACGAAAACAGTCGTTTTTTCAACAGCATGTGCACGAAGTCGGTCCCGAACTCGTACCGTGTTCCTTTGACGCTGTTGGCTCTCGTGGCCGTGAATTCGCGCAGCAAGCGATGGATATCCCGTTCTTCATCCGAATAGGCGATTTCCAGGCACTGGAGCCGTCGGACCGGGAAGACCGGCTGACCGTCGGCGTCGACGATGTCGCTCTTCATTCGTCTTACCATGACCCGATGGAGTTGCCTTTCGTCCGGCATCACCGTCCGGGCGAAACGTTGGTCGTCGAGAAGCTCCAGAAGGGAGGTGAACGATTCCTGATATCCGTTGTGAGGTGTCGCGCTCAAAAACAGGCGATGGGAAAAATGGGGAGCCAATGTGCGGATCAATCGCGTGCGTTGGCTTTCCAGCGCGTATCTGGTCGCGGCCGCGGGCGCGACGTTGTGGGCCTCGTCCACTACGAGGATGTCGAACTTGCGTGGATAGGTCACGTGAGGAGGAAGAATGTCCTTGAGCAGACGCAGCCCTTCCCCGGATTTTATCCAGTCCATCGAAGAAATCAGTCGAGGGAAAGACGTCCAGGGATTGGCGTGGATGCCCCGTTCCCGACGAAGCGTCTTGACGTAATCGGTATCTACGATACGGAACTCGAGACCGAACTTCTCCTGCATCTCCATCCGCCATTTGACCTGAAGAGTCGCGGGGCAGACGATCATGACGGATCTCGCTCTGTGGCGCACCAGAAGTTCCTGAATCACCAAGCCCGCTTCGATGGTCTTTCCCAAACCGACGTCGTCGGCAATCAACAGATTGACGCGAGCCATATCGATCGCGCGGACGAGGGGATCGAGTTGATAGTCTTCGATGGTGATCCCGCTTCGGAACGGTGACTGCAGAAAGGACCTGTCCGCGTTGGTCGCGGCCCCCCAGCGAACGGCGTCGAGGAACGCTTCCAGTTTTTCCGTTTCGTCCCAACCGGTGATTTTCGGTAGCCCCGCTCTTTCCAGCACACGAGCCCCCGGTTCCAATTCCCACAGGACTTGGAGGCTTTCACCGAGGGAGTCTTCGTCGAGGGCGGCCAGAGTGACGAGGTGTTGCTTCCCGTTTCCCGTCGAAGAGAAAGCAGATGCCTCGACGTCACCCACGACCCACTGACGACGTCTGATTTCGACGAGTTGGCCGGGGTCGGGGACGGAACGGCTCCATACATATCTGTTCGTATCGGATCGTGATTTCTCAGGCATTCGCGCTCGCTCCTGCACTGGTTCTCCTTCGATTTTTCATCCACGTATCGACATGGCGGATTATGCTCAGTCCGATCACTTCTCCGAGTCTCGGCGGCACGGCATTGCCGATCAACCTTCCGACCGTTTTTTTGTATATGGGTTGCCCCGGAGGGACGAACTCGTAATCTTTCGGGAAGCTCTGCAGAATCGCTCCTTCACGCAACGAGATCGCACGATTTTGATCTGGATGTCCGAAACGTCCGTTACCGAATCCGAAGAACTGAGTGGTAATCGTGGGAGCCGGTTCGTCCCAGCACATGCGACCGTAGACGCTCGGGTAGGTCTTGCCGGTTTTCTTCTTGTGACAGTCGGCGACCAGCGTCTTTTGCCAGTCTCGCCAAGTTCCTCCGGGTTTCGATGCCTCGATCCTCTTCCTGTTCAGGTCCGAAAGGATAGAGGCTTGATGCAATGGATCTGTCTCCTCCATCTCGCCCGCTCGTATTGGCGGTAAGTCGGCGATGTTTTCTCTAACCGTGGTGCGCTCGGCACCGAATTCCCCAGGCGACAGCAAACGAATGGGACCGAGCTTCGAAGCCAGGAGAACGAGCCTCTGGCGGTGCTGGGGTATCCCGTACTCTTCGCAATTCACGATATCGATGTGGACGTGATATTTGGCGTTTTGGAGGGTCCCGAGAAACTCCTCGAAGACGCCTTGATCCTGAAGTCGTGGAACGTTTTCCATCGTGACGAGTTCGGGAGATATTTCCTCGACGAGCCTCGCGAACTGCAAGAGAAGCCACCACCGTTTGTCGTCCGGGGTCGCCTTCTGATTGTAGGTGGAAAATGTTTGACAGGGAGCGCATCCGGCCAACAGACGGATACCGTTTTTAGGAAATACCCGTTCGAGGTCTTCCGCCTTGAGGTCTTCGACGGATTTTAGAAGAAACTTGGCGGCGTTGTTCGCAGAGAAGGGATACTCGCAGGCAGGATCGATATCGACCCCAAGGCGGACGTCGATGCCCGCTTTCTCGAGTCCGTACGTAAGCCCGCCGGCACCGCAGAATAGGTCCACGGCGTAGACTTTGCGCTTCGCTCGTTTCCCTATCTGTATCCGTTCGATCCGTTCCATGTTCTTCGATACCTGCCTACTCTGTCCTCTGGTCGTGTGAGGAGGCACCTCCGGCCTTTACCCACTCATCGATTTCGTCTTTTTTGAATTTCCAAAGTCGACCCATCCGGTGAGCGGGCATCCGGTGCTTGTCGATCCATCGGTACACCGTGTCGTTGCTGACACCGAGGTATTTGGATATCTCTTCCACCGACAGCCATCGGTCTTCGATCTCGGTCATTTCTCCTGCTCCCGCGGAATGTTACGGTTCACGACTCACCGCTCGCCTCGGCCGTTTAAAGAGAGAGGGGCACACCCCTCCCATTTTCCAACAAATAATGATACGCCAATCCTTTCCGATTGTCAACCGCAATTTACCGCAGAAACCTGGATTTGTCTGTATCGATTGCCCTGGCGATCTCTCGATTTTCCGCCTCACGGAATACATACCGGAATCGATCCCTATCCGGGTCACAAACCTGCCGTTCGAGAGAAGTTACCCGTTCCGGGGCCATTGTGAGGACCCTAACGGTTGCAGTCCCCTCTCTTTCGAAGGGAAGCCGACGTAGAGCCAGGCCGGGAGCACGGTTTCCTTTGCCCGGACGGAGACCAGGAGGCGGCGGTAGAGGCAGGGGCCGCCGGGGTGAAACCCCTCCAGCCGGTCGATGGCCGGAAGGCGGTTTTCGGGATCGTCGAAGGTCAGAAGCTCCCCATACACGGGGCCCCAGGGCGCGCCTGTGCCCTTCTTCGGGAGCCGGTCGGGGGTTGGGTCGGGATTGGACATGCGAGCCACGACGCGCGCTTGTACCTGCCTGTGCGTTTCAGCACGCAGACAGGTGGCCACGTCGGCGAGTGGATTGGTGGTCCCGACGGCAAGGATGTCCTCCTCCGGGACCTCCAGGACGGGGATTCCGGAGGATGTCTCGAAGAGGCGGCCGCGGACCAGAGCGTCCTCAATGGCCAGGACGCCCCGGCAGAAGCGGTCGTGGTTCCAGAAACCGCGCTTCAGGGTGCCGTAGACGAAGAGTCTCAGTATTCCGTTTGTGTTCGGCTTCAAGGGTTCTGTTGGGTTCATTGCCTGGTTCATGGGGTTCATTGGAGTGTCTGTCATGGTTCCGCGCCCTTTCTCTCCTGGGCGACGAACTCGAACGGTTCCACCGAGTACCCGGCCAGGTCCTCGCGCCGGAACACCACCAGGCTCATGGGCGGGACCGCAATCTCACGCCAGCCTTTTTCCTCCGCCAGCACGGCGTCGAGGTATGCGGGGTCCGAAGCGTAGAGAACCGCTTTGCGGCGGGGATGCCAGCGTAGTTCCAGCGGTCGGTTGCCCTTGAGCACGATGACGGTTTGCGGATCGGTCCGGCAGGCGATGACGGCGGTGATCTGACCCCGACAGCGTCGGAGCCGGGCTTTGAACCGCTCGATATCCATGGCCCCGTCCCGGGCGGCGTTCGCGGCCAGGCGGAACAGAATCTCGCTGTCCACCTCGGCGAAGCGCCGCATCTTCCAGCGCCGGAACAGGTAGTCGGCGTTGTAGATGGTGCCGTTGTGGGTGCCGATCACCTCCCCGGCGCGGATCGGGTGGTTGTTGCTGTTGACCCGCTCGTCCCCTCGGGTGCGCCACCGGGTATGGCCGAGCAGAAGCGTGGCGCGGTTGTTTATGCCGGCCAGGAGTTCGGCGAAGGCCTTGTCCGTGACGAACCGCTCGGCCGTCACCGGCCGCTTGAAGAGCCGGTGTCCGCCGTCGGTGTCGAGCCATGCCGCGCCGGTGGCGTGTGGTCCGCGCTCCTCGCTCAGCAGCAGCAGGCGGGTGAAGAGCCAGGCGAGATACTCCCGCTCCTCGGCGCGTCGCCGCTTATTTCCGAAGATGACTCCCGCGAGCCCGCACATCAGGATTTCCCTCCCTGCGGATCGACGATGAACCCGCGGAAGACGCCCTCGGCGTATTCCTTCGGATGCTCCTCGATCCAGCTCGCGGCATCGGGATATCCGAGCTCCCCGGCCAGCCGGGCGACGACCGGCCGGTCGAGCATGTTGGTCTGCCCCGAGAGCCGGACCGCGTCGATGCCCTGCCAGACCAGGGCGGGAATCGGTATCCGCGCGGGTTTGTCGTCCTGCACCTCGGCAAGGCCGTGTTTGATCAGGGCATCCAGGAAGGATGCGGCCTTTTCCTCCGGCGTGTCGCCCCGGACCGCCAGCTCGACGCCGGACAGCATCTTGGCGTTGCGCAAGACCATGTCGATGTAATCCTCGAGGTCCCGCTGGTCGGAAAAGAGCGAGGCTCCTTTCATGGCCAGGACCACGTCGGTCACCGTCGCCCCGGTGAAGATTTCGCCGTCGCCTTCCAGCGGCTGACCATTGAGGGCGGTGTTTCGAATCAGCACTCTCATGACGCGCCTCCTTGCGTCCCGATGGTCTCGTCCCCCGAAAACGCCGGAGGCCGGGTTTCGATTGCGGATTGCGGATTTTGGATTGCGGATAAGGTGTTGTCCGGCTTTGCCCTGCCGCGCTTGAAGGCCGAGTCGCCCGGCAGGGCGGCGATCAGATGCTTGCGCGCTGTCTTGAACTCGTCGCCGATGAGCCCCAGGTGGAGCAGGAAGACCCGGAAGTCGTACCGGGCGCTCTGCGGATCGAAGGACCTCTTGCGGCTCGATGCGGCACGGCCGTTGAGCGCCTTGGCCGCCACGGCGAGGACCAGTTGGACGTAGGCTTTCACCTTGCCCGCGTGGAGCGTCCCCTCGAACCAGCGGAACTCGACCGTGCCGCGGTACCAGACGTTGTGCAGGTTCACCCCGTGGTAGCGGGTGCTGTCGTAGTGCTGGGGCTGCCGGTTGTGGTAGCCGTACCAAATGTGGTTGAGCTGGTCCCTGGTCCTGGGACGGCGGCGCTCGATCTGTGCGATGAGATCGTCGCTCACCGGTTTGCTGTAGTTGCGGCGGCGTGTCTCGTTCACGCCCAGGGCGGTGAGAATGAGCGCTTCCTGTTTGTAGACGATCTTGGCGAGGTTGCCGAGGGTCCGGCCGTCAAAGGCCGTGGCGTCGACGTGGACGTGGATGCCGCAACGGTCGTCCACCTTGGCTCCGCAGGCCCGCAGCGCCCGGACGACCTCCTGGAGGACGGGGATGTCCTCGTAAGACAGGACGGGGCTCACCACCTCGGCCCGCAGGTGGACCGGCACATTGATGAGCGAGCCGTCGGATACTACTTTCCAAACCCGTCCATGCTCGTCGGTGACCTCCCAGGGGTCGAAACTCCCTGGGCTGCCGATGTGGCGGACTTGGCCGCCCACCACCGACTGGATCGCCTGGGCGACCCGCTCGCGCGTCCGCTTGACTGTCTCGATCTCGATTCCGAAGTTGATCCAGCGTAAGTCCATGGTCTCTCCTTGCGTTCTGTAAGCCCGTTCCCGGCAAGGGATTGGCTCTTGTGTTCACACACATACAGGCTTCTTTCCGAACAGAAAGCAAGGCGAATTCGACACATAAACCATTTGATTCCAATGGGTTATGTACATGCGGCCGCAACCTGCGGAAACACGCGGGGTTACGGGATTGCCCGGCGTCCGAAGAAAAGTGAGGTGTTCCGGGAATCAGGTCTGCTTCCAGATCGTCCCGGTGTGTTTTTCCCACTTTCCGCCGCCCGCGAGGTCGGTGTTGAACCACTCGTCGCCCATGGACGGGGCGGGGATGGCTGCGTCGCGCTCGGCTTGGGTGCCGACGCCACGCCGGACAGATTCACGCGCAGTGAGACCCTGACCGAGCCGGTCCGGGCCGAGCAGGTCACGCCATCCGAGGGCCGGTGCCCGCAGACGGGAAACGAAGGTCCGGTAGGCGGTCGCATCCTTGGCCGCGCGGTAAAGGAGCAGCGAGCCGTCGGCGTCCCGGACCAGGCTCGGCGTGTAGCAGCGCTCGAGGAATGGCCCGCTGCCGTTCTTGAACACGGGGTTGATCTCCGCCTTGCGCCAGTGGACACGGTCCCAGGACCATGCGTAGCCGATTCCGGCGTTTCCCGCGGAGCCCCCGGAGTAGAGCATCCACCATCTCCCGTCCGGAAGCCGTTCCACATGGGCGGAGGAGACGTATCCGTTCGCGCCTTCCCATAGCTGTGGGTCGATCAGGCCGGAGAGGATCGGGCCGTTTCCGAACAACTTCCATACGACCGCGTCATTGGAGCAGGCCAGACCGAGGCTGTCGTTGCCGCCGGTGGAGGCGATGAAATACATGGTGTAGCGCCAGGTGAAAGGTCTTCCTTCGACCGAGGTGGGCAGCGGGTTGTGCCAGAGGAACGACGGCCCGTAATGGCCGCGGTTCCAGACCTGGACGCTTCCCTCGGTCACCAGGTCGCCGGAACACGGGGTGTCGCCCGTGAACGCGGCGGGGTCGACCGACGGATCACAAACAGCCGTGCGCAGACCGGCCATGGCATAGGGCTGATTGGGAACATCCGGGTTCCAGTAGAGGATGCGCAGCCGGTCAGCGGTCTCCAGGGCGCAGACCACGTGATAGCCGTTGACCGCGATGCCGGTGACCTTTTTCTCTTTGTCCCAGGCGAGCCCGTTGTCGGAGAAGGCGCAGCTCATGCCCGCTCCGTCGCCGTAATAGGCGATGAAGTTCCGGGGTCGGGTCCCGTCGTGGAAAGCGCCCGGGGACCGGAGGACGCGGACATAGTAGGCACGAGCGGCCGTCAGGGGCAGAACGTGCGGGTAGCGGTGGTCGAACACCACCGGCGGCAGCCCCTCGGGCGGTTCAGCTCCCGAGGGGACCAACAGCAGGCCGAGGTCAACGGCGCGCAGCAGGTCCGGGGTCATCGCCTGAACGACGGCGGCCTTTCCGGGCCCGAGCGTACCCGTAAGCCCTGGCAGTTCCAGAATCGTATCGGTGTTGCTCTTGATGGTGATGCTCATGGTTGGTTCCTCCCGGCCTGCGCCGCAAGCGCCGCGGCGGACAGGTCTTCATGCAGGTATCCGGCGTCCATCAGTTCCCGGTTGATCCGCCCGGCCTCGATCTCCTCCCGCTTGATGCGGGCCATGAGTCCGGCGAACGCCTCGGCGGCGTCCGGCTCAATGCCCTGCCGCTCCTCAATGCGCCGCAAGCGGGCGTCCAGGTTGGCGAGCAGATCGAGGGTGTGGTCCCGGAGGATTCCGTCACGCTTTTCCTGTGGTGAGGGGATGAACTCGGTCAATCCGCCTTGTCTGCGAACGATCATGACGTTCCTCCGATCAGCTCAGCGTCGCACCGAGGGTGTGAATCCTCGGGTACACCAGGTTGTTGCCGGTCATCTCCGCCTTGTAGCGGACCCTGTTTCCGTTCGGGTCGGAAAAGGTCCTGGTGAGCGTGTACTCCGTCCACTCCTCGTCTATTTTGCGCGTCGTCAGGATCGACATGGCTTCCCAGGTCGCGCCGCCGTTATTGGAGGCGAACCAGTTGATGGTCGTCCCGCTCGGGATGTTCATCTGGGTGTATATTTTGGTGGATGAAACGCCCTGGGTGAGCTCGTTTTCCCGATTAAGGTACGTGCCCGTCGGGTTGTTGAGATACCCGATGAGGTTCACATCCTTGTGGATCAACGCCGGAGAGATGTTGGCGGCGTTGCTGGAAAAAAGCGCCCGGACCAGCACTTGACTTGCCAAGTTGGGGAGGCGCTCCTCCTCCGCGGGCACGATGGCGTCCCAGAGGACGCCGCCGTCGGTGGAATACTCCCAAGCGATGCCGGTGCCTTGAGGGACGGATGAGTATTCGTCCAGGTTCAGATCGCTGAACTGTACGCCGGTGATGGGCTGGAAGCGCACCTCTCCGCTGGGCTGAAAGTCGTAACCATAGATTTTCATGGTGAGATCGGAGCCGTTGAGCGGGGTCCAGGTTTCGGCGTTGGAGCTTTCCAGCAGCACGCCGGCCGCATAGGTCTGCCGGGTGATCACGCCGTTTTGACCCAGTTGCCCCAGGGTGGCGACGCGCATGCGGTAGTTGCTGCTGTTGGTAAGCAACACGACGGCATAGCTGGTTCCCGCCTGCGCGTAAAACGGGTTGGCGAAGACGACCTTGGTCTCGACGTTCAGACTTACGTCGCCAGGGGCCAGGACCTTTTCAGCGAAAATCACGCCGTTGGGCAGACCCGTGGTGACGCCGCGGATTTGGACCGTGACCGGGATGGACGGGTCTTTGGCGGTGAAATACAATCCCACACCGGAGACCACCTTGTCCTCGGTGAAGCTGAAGGTCTGGGCCAGAGGATCGTTGCGCACGGTGACGATCTGTGTACGCCAGACCACTTGAACCACGGGCACGCGGATGATGCGCTCCTCGACGATGCGTTCGATGCGGGTGATGACCATCGGATCGTTGATCTGAATGCCGGCTCGGGCGGAATAGAGCCCGTCGGTCATTTCCACGATGCGGTTGCCGTTGCGCGCGTTCTCGGGGATGACGAAGGACGCGCTCACGCGGCCCGCGGTGTCCGCGTGGACACCCGACGCCACCACCTGGCCGTCGCAGCGGATGGTCACGTTGTTCGCGTTGGACTGAAAGTTGGACCCGACCACGGCGATTCCGGTCTGGCCGCGCCTGCCGATGTTCGGCGTGATCTCCACTGAGGCATCGGGTTTCTCGAACACGGCGTAGGGGTTGATGTTCTTGACCTCGGACCAGTCGGTCTGCTCGACGAGCACACGTTCCGTGGCCGGGAGCAACGCGAGGCTGCCCTTGAACAAGGCGTTGCTCGCCGAGGGATTTACCGTGAGCACGGTGGCCGAGGCTGTCCTGGCCGGTGCGGCGAAACGCCGGACCCGGTCGATGCGGGCGCTCCACTCGCTGTGATAGATGTCGGACTGGGCGTCGTTCGAAAAGTCGTCGGAGTAGACGCCCTTCTTGGTCTGGGCGTCCCGGTTCTGCAGCTCGTTGTTCATCTGGAACTGGGCGTCGTTGTATTTGAGGTCCTCGACGTCCTTGATGATCTCGTGGATCTGGTCCATGGTGACGCGGGTCAGGCCGAAGTTCTGGACCGTCAGGTCCACCGAATTCGGCGGACAATCGACGCTGCAGAGTCCGAGCGTGCCTTCCGGGACGATGGGCAGCTTCGGCCAGTCCGCCGGAGCGCCTTCCAGCCGCTTGATCTCGCGGGTGGTGGCGTAGATGATGTCCCTGCGTCCGACGTAGTAGTCGTAGTCGATGCTGCAGTTGGAGCCTGCCACCGGCTCGTCGCCGATATTGGCGCGGCCGAAATTGATGATGGAAAGGTTGCCGGGCTCGACCTGCACCGGGGACATGGTCAGGCCGCTCGTGTTGGAGGCGGGCGGGTTGCCGCCGACGATCACATCCACGCCGTCGTCCGTGTACGACGTGACCCCGGCGGCCACGTCCTTGAGCCGCTGAAAGTCCGCGCGGGCCGCGTTTTGCGTGCCGCGATAGATGCGGTAACCGGTCGCGCCGCTGACCGGAAGCCAGGAGAGGCGGTTGATTTCACCGGCCGGGGTGTCGCGGGACACGACCTTGGCGGAATCGTACTGGGTTTCGCCGGCGGCGCTCTGCGCGGTGACCAGATAGAAATACTCGTCAGCCGCGGGATGGCCCGAACGTCCGAACCAGCCTCCGTCCACGTAGTCCGTCCCCTCGATCATCTGTTTGGTGTAGGTCCAGCGGACGGTGTAAGTCGTGCCGATGGCGGGCTCGTTGCCCGAACCCAGCCAGTCCACGTAGTTGCCGGACTGCTGCCAGTCCGCTCCTTCCTGAAAGACCGTCGCACCCTGGCTCACCTCGATGATATCCACCACCGGGTTGGGGACGAGCAGGTCCTCGCCGCCCCCGACGGAGCCGCGGGTGATGTTGGAGACGATCTCCACGATGGCCTCGACCTGAGTGGTTTCCTTGAGAGGCGTGTTGTTGAGGGCATAGCGCCGGGTGCCGACCACGTAGGTCTTCTGTTCACCCCGGACCGATTTGACCGCCGTGGACTTGGGCACCAAGGTGGTTGTGGGCAGGTCTTTCTGCAGGCGGAACCCTTGGATATAAGCTCGGCCCGCGTTGGTGATCACCTCGACGTTTTGGCCGTCGTTGTCGCCGATGAAGCTGTCGAGTCCCTTGACCAGATAACTGCCGGCCTGGTCGTAGGTCCGCTCGGCCAGGTTCTGGAGCAGCGAGTTCAGCCCCTCGGCGGCCGCGAAGGCGAGTTGATCCTCGGTGATCGACGCCACGGTGATGCGGCTTCCGGGCAGTGTCCCGAGCAGGTCCTGCAGGTAGAGGTTCGATTTTTCGCGGACGGTCGCCGTCACGTCGCCGGTTTCGCGGTCGAACTTGTGGACAGCGACCACCTTGCGCTGGGTCACGTTGTTCGGTAACGCCTCGCCGCTCGTGTCGTGATTCTTGAGGGATAAGACCCACTTCTCACGCTCGGCGGTGGGTTCGCCGGTGGCGGGGTTGATGAGCACGGCGTCCTGGTTGTAGCCGTAGTTGTACTTGAGCAGTTCGACATAGACGTAATCCGCGCCGCTCGTCTTGGCCGGGTCGTAGGTGAGCACCGCGCCGGGCACGCGCTCCAGGCAGCCGTCGATGTAGACCAGCCCCTCGGCCACGGTGAGCACGTTGGCCGCGACCGTCACGCCGAAGCCGCTGACGATGGCCCCCTCCTTGAAGAGGATGTCCGCGAGCTTCCTACGCTCGTTGTTGATGATGTCCTGCTGCTCGTTCAGTTCCGAGTCGAGCAGGTCCCGGTCCTGGTGGTAGCGGACCCGCTTGTAGTTTTTCGCCGGGTCGAACGTATCGCGCGAGATGGACATGGTCTTTCCTCCTAAATCTTGATGACCCCGACCAGCTCCACCCGCGTGTCCGAGGTCTTGTTGAAGTCGGGGATGTTCTTCACTTCGTACAGATAGCCGGGATCGAGCACCTCACCGGTCGGATTGGTGTCCGGGTGGTAAACGCCGTTCGCCGCATAATCGGACTGGAGTCCGGCGATGTAGGCCACGTTTCCGCCGAAGAATCCGTATTCCCGGATGGTGATGCCGTTGGCTTCGTTTTCCTCGAAGCGGAAGAAGACGCCGATGGTCTGGGTCTCCTCGCCGGTTTCGATGTAATGGATGCCGTTGACGATGAGCGTCCCTTCCGGGTCCTCCTTGAGAAAGGTGCGCTTGTACTGCTTTTTGCGGGCCCGCTCGTTCTTGAGCGCTGTCTGGTCGATGTCCGGAGCGGGCGGATTGACGGGATCGGTGAACGTGGCGTCCCCGTCACCGATGGCGCAGTGGGTGATGCCCTCGATGGGGTCTCCCATGAGCAGCCGGGCGGTGAGGATGCGGCCCGTTTTGACGATGAGTCCAAGTGACATTGCTATTCCTCCTTCAGGTCTGGATCGTGTGGCCTTCGCGGATCAGCACGGCGAAGACGGTCTGGCGCGATTCCGCTTGACGGGCTGTTTCGCGCACCACAAGCTGTTCCGAATCCGCCGTCCGCTCGACCTCGGCGAACACCGCGCAGCAGGTGTCGCTCCGCCGTTCGACCGGCCGGTGAATCCGGACGGCTGCGTCGGAAAGGGTTGTCGGGAAACGGACCACCCATCCCCGCAGGTCGAAGCTCCGCAGGACCGGCCGCACGATCACGGTCTGGATGTCGGCGGGGGCGTCCACCTCCGCCGTGATCCTCAAGGCCGCATCCGTGTCGCGTCGGATTGTCCGCGTTTCCGATGCCGCGCCGACGGCCTCGAAAACGACCGCCGGGAAGGCCGGCATCCGGGCGCGGTTCATTGGAATCACGGGGCCCGCGAAGGGCGCTACGGCGAGTCGATTTCCGCTACGGATTGCCACGTCTCAACCTCCCGGTGATTCTGTTCGCCTTGCCGACGTTGCGGACCACCCGGAACATCGGGGTCAGGCGTCCGGCGTTCGCCTCGATCTCCTTTTTGTTGCCTTGCCTCATCGCCATGGAATCACTCCTTCACCGCGCACCAGCCCGGACCGGACAGGTTGAAAACCTTGTAGGTGACTCCTCCGAGATCGAGGACATCTTCGGAGTCCGTGATCCCGCCGCCGTGGGCGTAGACCTCGATCAGTTCGCCCCGCAGTTCCTTGTAGGCCGCCGTCGTATGGGCCGCGAGCCACGGAAACAACGTGATGAGCCCTTGGCGCTGATCGGGATTGCTGGCGGTTTGGAAACCGCCGTGGGCCGCGCCGCAGGTGCCGGTCTGGCTGGTCGTGCTCGCCCAGCCGTCGAACTTGTTGATGGCGTAGAAGCTGCCCGGGGACTGGTAGTGGCCGACGACGACCGGTTGCGGGTCCTCGCCGATCTTCGCTCCCGACGCATAGGCTGCGACGAGGCTCGCCAGAGTGACGGTATTGGGGGACGCGACCGTATCCAGCGCCGTCACCTGGACGCGTTCGATTCCCGCGTTGTCCTTGATCAGGTAATAGCCTCCGACCCTGAAGATGGAGGCGTCGTTGACCTGCAGCGTGACCCCTGAACCCGGAGATGCGGCCGACTGCGTGACGGCGACGGCTCCGGACCAAAAGCGCTTCAGAAGGCCGCAATAGTGGCCGTAGTAGACGGCTGCGATCTTGGTCACGATGAAGACGTGATCCCTGTCCGCGTAAAACCAATACAGGAACGCGGAAGCATCCACGGTCTTGATGTAGGTGTAGCTTGTGTGGAACGCCTCTTTCACGCCCGTGTGTGTGGCCGCGTCCCAGTACAGGTAGGCGCGGACCGCGATTCGGTCCACCGCGCTGTCGTTTACGAACCGGAGGAAGATGTCTTCGGCTCCGCTCTCTCCCGGGGATGCCAGGACGTAACTGGGCTCCGCGTCACCGGAGCGGTCGTCTCGAAGCGTCCAGCCGACCGTTCCCACGAGGAAATCTTTCAGGCGGACGAGGAAATCCGCGGTGTTTGAAGCGGTCTCGGATGTGCTGTGATAGCCCATACGTTCCTCCTACAGGATCGGGTTTTCCGTACCGGTGAGCCGGAGTTTGAGGTCGGTCTTGTTTTGCACCGGCGTTCCGGACGGCACCGTGCAGCGACGCCAAAACGAAAGAGTCACGTCGTGGGCCTTGTCTCCCAGGTTGAGCGGTGCGCCTCCGACGGCGGTATCGAGGCCGGCCTGTGTCAGGGCCAGCGCGTACCAAGCCGACTCGTCGCCCCCGGCGACATCCACCGGTTCGATCACCAGCCCGGTATAGTCGTACCCGGAGTAGACCGCGGCACCCGCATTGTGGGCGGCAGGGGTTGTGCCGCCGTAGCCGCGTTCCACGGCGAGGACGGTCGTCCCGCCGCCGCTCAGGATGCGCATCTGTTCGTCGTCGACGATGATGATTTCGCCGTCGCTGAAGCGAGGCGCGGAGAGCTGGAGCGAGGTCGCCCCCGATGCCAGGGCCGCGGCGAGGGTCGTCTGTTCGTTGGCCACGAACAGCTCCTTGTCTTTTGTTTCCCCGTCCGTTCCGTTGTAGGTGTCGCCATCGGGATTCGTGAGGTCCCCTTCGGATATCCTCTGGGTCAATATGATGTCTTCGTACAGATGTATCGCCATCGATCTCTCCTATGCCGCCGGCCATTGCGTGACCGTGTATTGGTTCGCCGCCGCCTCGAAACCGGCGGTCGCCTGGGCGTGATCGTCCCGCTGGCGGAAACGCCAGCGAAGGCAAGGCTTCGACCTGCGGAAGCCCGATCCGTTGAGCGGCATCGAGCCGAGCCGCATGGGCCGGGTCCGGTCTACCGACAAAAGCAAGCCGGTGTGGTTCAGCCTGCGGCGGTTGAGCAGGAGCGTCTCCACGCGTCTTCGGCGCGGAATGCCCGTGTCCACGTCCATCTCGAAGGATGCGCGGGCCTCGGTCACATAGGCGTCGGTTAGTTCGGCGAGGTTGAGCGCCTTGTTGTTCAGGGAAAAGCCGGGCCTGCGGGCGCGCCAGCGGTCGACGACGTCCCATGCGCCGGATACCTCCGACCACTGAGCGTCGGCATAGGCGGTGATGAAAAGGTGACGGCCCACGGCCGCGCCGGAGACCTTGTCGTCCCTTCCGAGCCTCGAATGCCCGACGCGGAACCAATGGGAGAGCCGTGACCGCTTCCCGTACCGGTGCGTGCGGCGGTCTCCCGCGAGGTCGGGCGCATCCTGGACGGCTTCCGAGAGCAGATCTTTCTGCCGGAACTTGACCCGGCAAGACTGCGCGGAACGGTTCAGGCGCGAACGATTCAGTTCCTGGCCCGCCAGCCGGATGAACGAGACGCCCGGTTCCACCGCGGGCTTGGTTTCGATCTCGCAGCAAAACGCCGCACGCCGTTCGCTGATCCACAGGTTCGGCAGACGTTCGGCGTTGAGGTCGCCGGTGTTCAGACGGAACCGGGGCGAGCGGCCATGCCAGCGGGAGACGCACACCGCGGCTCGCTCGATGTCCTGCATGAGCGTGGTGCCGTCGGTGATCCGCCACCAACCCCAGGTTTTGTTCTTGCGGGTGAGATGGAAATCCGTGTTCAGGGCGTTGTGGTTGACCACGAACGTTTCATGCAGATGCCCGAGACACACCCGCTCGACGACCTTCTTGATGACCGCCTCGAAATCCGACTCCATGGACAGGAGCGTGTAGAGCCACTGCAGGAAGAAGACCCGCGTCCCCGCGGGATGATGGAAGGGCAGCGCGTCCCGGACTCCCTGGACGAGGTTGTCGCTGTCGATGCGGTAGACGCCCAGGCTGTAAATCAGTCCCGGCAGTTTGGCCCGTCCGACAACCGAACGGCGGTTCAGGCGCAGCGCCTTATGGAAAGTCTCCTCGATGCGCCCTTCCCACCCGATGTCAACGAGCGAGCGGCCGATGGCGGGGATGGTGCTCTTGCGCCGGTAAATCTCCACGGCCTCGCGTATGAGACGCCGCTGGGCCGCCGCGTTTACGGTGGGATCGAAGCGGTGGCCGACGATCTCTCCGAGAAACGGCAGGAACATCTCCTCGCAACGCCCGACGTCGAAAATCTCGGGGAAACGCTCGGCCAGTACCTTGAGTTCGTCCAGGCTCGCGGCCGGGACCTTGAGAAAGGCATCCAGATCGCCGGACTCATCCCGTTCGCGGTAGAGCGGCGGAAGCAGGTCGATGAGTTTCTTTTCGAAGTAGGAGGACATCAGGACGCCCTCCGCACGTCGAGGTTGACCTGACCGAGTGACGCGATCTGACCGGCGCGGATGTCGATGTCCTGGGTCGGCGTGTACATGCGCACATGGCTTACGCCCCGCACGCCGTCCAGAAGCGCTACCAGATCCGAGAAATGAACCGGAGCGCCGAAGCTCATGCGGTCGAAGGCGAAAAAGTCCGCCAAGGCCTGTTCGACGCGGCTTCGGACCAGGTCGAGGTCCTCGCCGGCATAGGCGAACACCTCGGCGTCAATGGAGACCGGCCGATAGACGGGATCGAAGAGGTTGATCTCGACGGTGATGACCTTGCGCGATTCCAGGTATTCGGCGAGGTCCTGCTTGAGAAGCGTTGACGGCGGACCGCCGCCGTCCGGGGCCACAGCCAGGTTGACCTGGTAGTAGCGGATGTTCTTGCAGTCGTTGACGTCGAGTACCTGGGCTTTGGCCACGCCGGGGAACCCTTCGGCCAGTGCCAGGTAATCCTCCTTGGTGACCGCCTTCCAGAGCGAGCGCACCTCGGCCGGGGCCTGTCGGCGGGCGTGTTCCAGCGTCTCGCGGTCCGCTCCGCCGGTCGCTGGGACCGGGTTTGTTACCGCGAGAGGAACCAGACCGCCGTCGAGGTAGATGGCCGTGAGAAGCTCGGTGACGAGATGGGGACCCAGGTTGCCTTCGGCCCCGAGAGTTTCGAGGTACTCGACGCGGATTTCCGCGCCGGAGTCGGGAACCGCTCCGCGCAATCCGTCGCCGAAGACGATCCGGGTGATGTCCAGCGCATCGGTCTCGGCCATGAAGTGGCGCGAGTCCGAGCCGCTTTCCTGAAAGTGGGAGACCTCGGTCCATTCCTGGTCCTGTACCCACACACGGATCGACCCGTGGGCGATTTCCTTTCCGGCCAGGATGATCGGATCGCCCGTTTCCCCGTGGGCAGTGAAGTTCTCGGTCTTGCGTTTCCCCTGGCGCGCGCCCGCATCGACGCTCGTCCGGCTCCGAGGGATCGTCGCGTCTTCGGCCGTCTCGAACACGATGTCGTTTTCTTCCAGACGGGCCCTGCACGTCGTTCCCGCCGGGATCACCAGGTCCGCGTCGAGCGGCGCGGCCAGGGAGAAACGCAAAGCGGTGGTTGCGGCCACCGGCCCGTCGAGCCGGTAGCTGATGAGTTTGCAGAGGTTGATGACGTTTTGCCGCTGGCGGGCGGTGGGCAGGAAGGCCTCCGCCGCCTGGGCGTCGAGATAGTAGGCCAGCATGTCGCCGATGCCGCAGAAGAGTTCCAGCAACACCACGCCGAGGTCGGACGCGTTGAAATCCGTCCAGCGGTCGGTGAGCTGCGGCACCCGCGCCAGCAGTTCCCGGCGCAGGGAGTCGTAGTCCTTGTTCGTGTAAGCGATGCTCGCTCTGCCCATTTCCGTTCGTCCGTTGCGGTTCGGTCACAAGTGGTCCCGCCGGACGAGCCGGACGAGGACCCGCTTGTTACTTACCGGCGACGGAGCGGAACTGTCGGGGCGGAGCGGATTGGCGCGGTTCGCGGTAAAAGGGATAGACCAGGTTGCCTTCCACCTGGCTCCGGATGACGCGATAGGCGATGCGGACCGGGAGAAGGTTGCGATCCTTGTTCGCGGGGGAATCGTCGAAGGAGACGCCGGTGATGACGACCCGTTTCTCCCAGCGCTTCACGGCGTCGATCACGTAATGGCGGATCAGGCCCTTCAGCACCTCATCGTTCGGCTCGAACACCAGGTCCTTGAGTTTCGAGCCGAATTCCGGGCGCATGAACCGTTCGCCCGGCCGGGTGCCGAGAATCTGGAGGATGCTCTCGTGGATGTGTTCGTGTTCGGTGGAGGTGGCCGACGAGATCTGCGCGCCACCGGACCGTCGATGAAAACGGAAGGGGAACTTAAGCCCGCGTCCGAGGAAATCCAAGGCCATCAATCACGCTCCTCGCAGATGCAGGCGGGCACGCTATCCGAACCTGGGTTTCCATTGGAGCCATCGTCGTCCGGGAAATGAATGACCAAGTCCAACCCGTTCGCCATGGCGACATGGATCGTGCCGTCGGCCTCGATGACGCCCTTGTGACCGCTTTCCACGGCCGTAAAGCCCTTGGCCCCGCCGGGCACCAGACGAACCTCGACATCCTCACCCACGCCCTCGATCCGGGAAATGCCGAGCACCACCGAGGTGCCCGCGGGGTTGCCGATCATGGCCGCGCGCTCTGACTGGAATACATCCAACCGGTATCCGTCCGGCAGTTCCACGCGGCAGCGCCCCTGCGCGGTCTGTATCGGATCGATGTCCAGGGGAAGCCCTTCGATTCCGGCCGCTTCGTGGGTCACACGCACCGCCTCGGGCTTGAGCATCAGCTCCCGTCCGTCGGGAAGCGTCACCACGCCGCCGCGCGCGGGTTCGAGAAGGGTCACAGAGCCATCCATACCGATGGCCGTCAGTCTTCCATCCGGTCCCACCCGAACCATGACGCCGTCGGCGAGGGTGAAGATGCGTCCTCCGTCCGGAAGATCTCTCACGGCGGTGCCCGTCGGCATGGCGACGAAGGGGTCTAAGTCCGGCGGCATCGGTTGATCCACGACCTGCATGTATTGCTGCGCGCTCTCGGCGTGCGCCTCCAGTACCGTTTGAGCTTCCGCCCGAAGGGCTTCGGAGGCGTCGTGACTCTGCTGCAGAATGCCTTTGATCTCGGCCAGGCCGTCTCGAATCTTTCGGAGATAGGGCTCCTCACCCTCGCCGTCCGTCACGCCGAGACCGGCCGCAAGCAGACGGGCCAGCGCCATAAGTTCATAGTGGGATTCCGACGAACTCGTCTGCTCGATGATCGGCCCGCCGTCTTCCTCTCCGTAGCCGTAACCGTATCCGTTTCCGACAACCATGTTCCGTCAACTCCCGATAGGTATGAGTTCGATGTTCTGCACGAACCAGCCGTCGAACTTCTGGTAAAGGCCGTCGCCCGTGTCCCAGAGAAACCGCAGCGTGACCGTGCCGCCCGTGAATTGAGACAGGTCGATGGTCTCGGTCCTTCGCGGCACGGGGTACGGCTGCAGCGGAGCGCCGTTCATGTCGTAAGTCGGATTGAAGCTCCGCATAAACCACCAGTCGACATAGAACTCGAGCCGGTCGAAATAGGGTCCGTCCACGCTCTCGATCTCGCCCCAGACGTCGAAGCGGAGGAGGTAGTCCCGGTCCAGGGTCACCTCCGATGCAAGCTCCCCGGTCACGCGGATATTGCTGCCGGAAGCGTCGTACCAGCCGGAGAAATAGTAAAAGTGCCAGGTTCCGTCCGGTAGAAGCTCCACGTAGCCGGACGGTCTCCAGTCGAGCACCGCCGCGGCTTTGGGCTTCTCCACGTCGACCTGGATGTATCTGCGGGATGACGCCACCTCGCCCCGGATCGCTTCGGCGACGATGACCGTCGCGCCGGGTGTCGCGCCGAAGCGCAGCACACCGTTCTCGACCCTGGCGATTTCCGGATGGACGGACTCAAACCGCACCTCGCCGCCGGGCGATCCGATGACGGCCACCGGGACCGCTTGTTCCGTCTCCCGATACGGTTCCCGGATCAGAGAGGGCGCGACTTCCCAGAAGGACAATGGAAGGTTATGTGGGATAGTCATAGCCATACCCGTCGTATCCTCCGCCTCCGTTTTGACCGTAATCGACGACCTCCACCTGGATGTAGCGGACGCTGTCCCGATTCTCCGAGTCGTAAGCCATGACGACCGTCGCGCCCGCCTGCCAACCGAGGTTCAGCCTTCCGTCTTCGTCCACCCAGGCGATGTTGGAGTCGGCGGATTCGAACTCGATCTGTCCGGTGGGAGCGCCGCGCACGGAAAGCGGTATCGTCACCGACCAGCCGGTGAGCGACACTTTCACCGTCTTGGGGAAGACGTCCCAGTAGTGAAACTGCGGTTCCTCGAAATCCATCCTCGGTCCTCAGTCGTTGGTGTTCAGGCTGCCGGTCACGATGATCGCGCCGCAGGCCGTGATGTCGCCGATGCGTGCGTTGGGCAGCCCTTCCGTCGCGGTGTCGAGGCTGCCCGTGATGATGGGCGTCACGCCGTGGCCCGGTATCGGGCAGACGTGCAGATCGCCCAGCCGCGCCGCGGGTCTTCCGTTGACTACGGTGCGAAGCGCTCCTGTGACGATCACGCCGCCGTGGCTGGAGATGTCACCGAGTCTCGCCTGGGGTCTTGCCATGGCTATTTTCCAGTCAGGACATGGACCAGAAAGCCGACCACGCCGCCCACGGCACCGCCGACAGTGAGCACAAGACCGACCACCTTCCACATGGTCTCGACGCCCATCTTCTCGTTCATGCCCGACTGCAGGTTCTTGATGTCGTCGGCGTGGCGGCGCAGATCGTCCTGGATGCTGCGCACCAGAAGGTCCACGTTCTCCTTGTCCGACTTCTTCTCGATTTCCCGTTCGATCTTTTCAAGCCGCGCCTGGATTTCCCGGCGGTGGTCTTCGAGTATGCTCCGGAATTCGGCCCGCCAGGATTCGAAGGTCCGTGCCAGCATCCGCTCGCTCCGGTTCCAGTCGCACGGGGCGCTGTCATGTCGGGTTTCATCCATTCGTTTTCCTCCTTCGCAGCGAATAGCGGCCGCGTATCTGCAGATCGATCTCGAACCGGTCGGACAGGCCTCGCCGTTCCAGCGCATGGACCATGGCGTCGCGTGCGCAGTGAATCTGTTCGATCCGCATGCGCTGGGAGATGGAGTCCGCATGGATGCGGTAGTAATAGAGCGGTCTGCGGATGTGGCGGACCTCGGTCAGCTCCGCCATACGCAGGCAGAGGTCGTAGTCCTCCGCGCAACGGAAGCTTTCGTCGATGCCGCCCGCCGCGTCGAAGGCCGAGCGCCGCATCAGGCGGAAATGGAAAGTCATGAAGTCGAGAAGCATCCGGTCCTTGGAGAAGGGAATCCGGCAGCGGTTGCCGTAGCCGCGTGCCTTGCCGTCCTCCCCGATGGTCACGTAGTCGGTGTAGACCAGACCTACAGAGGATTCCCGGTCGAGAACCGCTGCGGTCTCTTCCAACGCCGTCACGGCGAGGATGTCGTCGCCGTCGACCCAGCCGAGGTACGGCGCGGCCGTCTCCGCAATCGCGGCCTTGAGCGCCGGGGTCCGGCCCAGATGCTTCGCAGCGACGACGCGCACGCGGTCGTCCAGCTTGGCGTAGTCACGGGCGATCTCCAGTGTCCGGTCAGTGGAGCCATCATCCCAGACGACCAGTTCAAAGTCCCGCCGGGTTTGGGCCAGAACACTTTCGACCGCCTCGGCGAGATAACGCTCGCCGTTATACACGGTCATGACCAGGGATGCCGCGGGGCTTGTCGTCTCGTTGTTTGTCATGGGTTGATCAGTACCTTGTTCGTCGAGCGGATGACGATGTTCCCCATGACGGCGTCCATGAGGATCACGCTTCCGGATTTGTCCGTGGCTTGGATGCGCTCCTGTCCGGCGGCCGCGTTCATCACGACGACTTGGCCGGCCTTGTCCGTGAGACGGACCATCTCGGTCCCGGCGGTGGAATCGACGAGGATTTCCTGTGTGCCGCAGAGGCCCCAGATGTGGACCTTCTCCTTGCCCTTGGTGGTGTCGATGAGAATCTTCTGCCACCGGGCGCGGGATTTGTCGCAGGACTGGATATGGATTTTCTCCTTGTCCTTCCACGCCTCCCAGCGCACGAACTGGCGGCACAGATCGGTGATCTCGATCCGGGCCTTCTGGTCCTTGATGTCCGAGTCGATGTCGAGCTGGTCGCCCTGCTCGGCGTCCTTGGTTCCCCGGCGGCGCGCATTGCCGGTCTGAACGTCGCGCTTCACGCGGCATTCCATGTGGAGAATCTGCCCGGCCCGGTCGATGACCTTGAGGAACTCCTCCTCGTCGCGGTCATCGAGAACGATAGTGTGTCCGGTCTCGGTTTTGAGAAGAACCTTGCGGCGCGGGCAGTAGTACGGCGGGTGGCCGTGGTGTTTCTTGTGCTCCAGGTCGTCCCGCCGGTCGGGCTTGTGTTCGAGCTTGTCCTCACAGTCGATGCAGGTCGGGTCGGAGCAAAGGCGTTTGGATTCCTCCGGTTGTTCGCCGGGGTTCGTCTTGGCCAGCCACACGCCGGACCAGATCGGGTACTGGACGTTGCCCCCTTCGAATTCGACCCAGACGGACGCGCCTTCCTCGGGGATGAGAAACACGCCGATGTCCTCGTTTCCGCCGTAGGCAAAGCAGGGCCACGCCCATTCAGACCAGTTCTCCTTGCCGGTTCCGAGCACCGCAGGAATTTCGAGCCGGCAGCGGCCGAGCCGTTCCGGATCGTTGTTGTCCCGCACGAACGCACGGTATTTGCCATACCAGCGGTTCTTGTAGCGTTCCTCGTGCTGCCGGTCCTGTGTCTCGATCACGGTCCGTCCTCCGGATCACTTCAGCGGCAGGAAGCCCCGCAGCACCTCGCGCACGATGCGGGTGACGGTTCCGTCCGGCGTCTTCTTCGGATCAGCCTTGGCCACGGCATGACGCAGGGCGTCCTGGGCTGCGGCTTCGAGCTTGAGTTCCTGACCGGCGACGCCGGTCTTGACCTCTTTCGCGCCGAGCCGCTCGATGACGCCGATCACTGCGTCCAGAGCCGCAGCCTTGGCCCGGCCCCAGGCGGTCAGCTTGATGACGGTGAGGAGCGTAACGAACAAGGTCGCGATGAGTTCCTTGTGGTCCAGGATGAAGGTCAGAATCTGTTCAAACTGCTGCATTGCGGTCACCTCCGTTGGTTGTCATGGCTTCTTCGAGCGAAACGTATTTGCCGTCGAGGTGCCCCCAGCGGGTCCGCCCCTCGCGTATGTCGACGTGAATGAATCCCCGCTCCGGGTAGACGCCGATTCCACCGTTACGGAAGGCGGCCACCCGCTCCGCGAGTTCGTACATCCCGGCGACGGACAAGCCCTTGATCACGATGTCCGCGGCATGTCCGAGCAGATGCCGGCTCTGTTTCGCTCCGCCCACCGCCCGGTTGTGATCGGGGCAGCGGTACCCGCTGGTCACGCGGACGGGAGCGCCCGCGAGGTCGCGCAACTCCTGGAGCGCATCCACCAGGCGTGGATCGATATCGGTCTTGCCGCAACACCGGCAGGCGAACTCGCTCTTCGAGAAATTCCGGCTCAGATCTCCCATGTGCTTTTCCTCCTTACAGCCTCCGCCCGCTGTCCGCGTCGATGGTCACCATCGGCGGCGGCTCTTCCTTCGGTGTGGGCGGCGCTTCCTGGTCGTTCTGCTTGCCCTTGGCCTCGTCCGACTTGTCGCCCGCCCCTTTGCCCAGGGCGTTTTTCTTGAGTTTCAGTTCGCAGTGATATCCGCCCTCGCCGAAAGCGTGGCGGACCGAATGGCAGTAGTAGACGCCCGAGAATTTGCGGCCGACACCCTTGACCTCCACGTTCTGCTTGGCGCGCAGCGCGGGGATGCCGATGGTCACCGCGTCGGCTTCCACCTGGCGGAGCTCGGCCTCGCGGAACTTCCCCTCGGAGAGGTCCTGGGCCGGTTCCTGTCGCGGCTCCTCGTGGAAGCCCTCGGAACGGTCAAAGGTGGGAACCACCTGCCCGGACTCCTGCTCCTTGTAAGCGCCCTCGCCGGTGTTCCCGTCCACCAGGTAGGTCCGCTTCCCCAACGAAGTCCGCTCCGGGGTGGTCTCGTTGTTGGCCTTGTGCTCGACCGGCTCCTTCTTGCGCGGGTCCACGCCCACGGCCTTGGTCTCGACGCCCGCTCCCTTGGCCCCCTGTGATTGCGTCGAGGGGCGGAAGGAACGCAGAACGCCCTTGCGGTCGGTGAAGTACTCGAGGATCGCGGCGGGCTTCTTGTCCAGATCGCGGGGATGGAAATGCAGCTCGTCGTCCTGGATGTAGAAGACGTATCCGGTGACGCCGTCGCCGTCCTTGTCGCGCGCCTTTCCGGCCAGTTCCTTGAGGAACTGCGCGTCGGAGACGTTGCTCTGGGTTACGCGCAGATGGCGGCCCTTGGTGGGCGTGACCACCGGAGTGAGGCCGTTGGCCCCCGCGATCTCCTCGGCGATCTCGGAGTAGAGGATGCCGGGAGCGGGCTTCTGCCAGACCTTCTGGTTCTCCTTTCCGGCCAGCTTGAAGCCTTTGTCGTAGGCCTTGATATGGATGGTCGGGTCACCGTCCTCCGGAAAGTCGTAGTCGATATCCTTGATGACCGCCTTCTTGCGCGGCGAGAGGTTGCCGACATATCCGAAACGGGCGACGATCTCGTTGCCCTCCTGGAACAGTGGATCGTCGACGAACTGGAGGTTCCGGTCGGTGACCGCAAGCTCCAACACGTCGAGTTCCTCCTCGTTGTCCTCGAAGACGAACGAGGTGATCTCTTGCGTGATATCCGCCGAAAGGGTCTGCCCCTCGATCTGAATCACAAAAGTCGGTTTGAATGTGTCGATGTCCATGCGCCGGTCTCCAGTCGGCCCGCCTGAAGGACGGACTCCACCGGATACTTACCGGCGCGCGGCGCGAGGTGTCGGGATGGATGCGTCCGGAGACTCAGTCCAGAAGCCGCATGCTGACGTGTTCGACCGAGGGGATGCGCAGGATGGTCCCCGGCGTCAGTTCCATGGGAAAGAAAATGTCGTTGTAGTCGCAGATGATCCACCAGAGATCGGCCTGTCCCAGATAGCGATGGGCCAGCAAATCGACCCGGTCCCCCTCGATCACCGTGTGAAACCGGTCGTCGGGCCTGGGTTTGCTCTCGATGGCCGGACGCGTGCCCAGGAAATCCCCTTCTCCCGACGTGTAGAGAATGGATGCCGCGTATCTGGATCGACGTCCGATCATCCGCGCACCTCCGAATAGTCCACGGACTGGTCGATGTACTCCTCGAGCATCACGTCCACTTCGGCGTGCTGGGGCAGCAGGTTGTCCCGGTCGAACATGTGGAAGAACCGGGCCTTCACCTGGCGGACGACGCAGAGCACGCCCGGATAGAGGTCTCCGAACATGAAGATCACCCGGTGCGGGGCGTTCTTGAGCATGGTTCCGGCGTGTTCGGGATAGAGCAGCGAGCGCAGCCAGTCCACCGACTCCTTTACGGACCCCTTGAAGAAGACCAGCTTGAAGCCGATCTTGCGCGGCTCGCCGGCCACGTACTGGTAGCGGGGATGGCTCATGCCCGGAATCTTGATGGCCGCGTAGGCCGTGCTTTTCTCGTCGACGATGTCGTTCGGGTTGTACTGAAAATCGAGGTAGTCGCCCGTGTCCACGTCCACCAAGTACGCGGTGATCTCTTTCCGGTCCCAAGCCACGGCTACATCACCTCCAACTCGATGACGGGCTTGCCCAGACGCCGGGCATGATCGACTTCCCGTCGCATGCCGTCGGAAAGGCCTTCGCCGGTGAACACCCAGACCTCGTCGCAGCTCTCCATGAACGTCAGGCCGCAGGCGATGCCCGCTTCGCGTTCGGAGGTCTTTCCGTCATCGAGGAAGCGCGTGTAGAGAAGGTGCGGCGCAAAGGGCGCGCAACCGCGTTCCACCGCCTTCCGGCAGAGACGTTCGGCGGTCGCCGTGTTCCGGGGAACGTCCCCGGCGTACCGGCTGCAAATGAATATCCGTTTCATGCGTTCCTCACAGCGTCTCGTAGTTTTTGATCTTGCGCTCGCGCAGGTCCCGGTACACGGAACGGGCCACCTGCCGTCCGTCGAGCAGCGTGGTCACCGACACATCGATGGGCCGCTCGCCGAGTTGCTCAAGCTTCGCCAGCAAGGATTCGAGCACCGGGCGAAGCGTCTCCCCCGGAGGTGCGGACGGCATGCCGGACTCCGGACCGAGCGCTCCTTTGGTCTCGCCGAGAAGACGGGCCTGAGCGGTGGGGAGAGAAGCGGCCGGTCGCTCCATTGGAACCGCCGCTCCGGTGCTTTCCAGGGAAGAGGCAAGCGTCGGTGCTTCCGCCGCCATGACCGGTGTGAGCGCCAGGGTTCCCGCCAGCATGGCGGGAGCGGCGATCTTGCCGGTCAGCCCGGTCATGAACCCGAATGCGCGGGTCATGGCCTCGGCGGGTGCTGAGGCGGCCTTGGTGATACCTCCGGCCAGGGTCTGAATCAGCGCAGCGCCGCTTCGGGTCAAGTCCGCGAGCGGGCCTTCCTTGGCATCGGAGAAAGGCAGCAGATTCCGCACGAACGAAAGGGCCGACTTCGCCGCCTGGTACGGCGCGCTCACGGCGGACTTGATGCCGTCACCCACCGCGGTCATAAACGCCCTGCCGCTTTCGAACGCCGAGCCCGACAACGAGGACACGCTGGACGCCAGAGACCCGAAGGCGCTCGATGCGGCGGTCTTGACTTGTTCCCATGCGGACGATGCGGCCGATGCCAAACCCTCGAACGGGGCCTTGATCCAATCCCAGGCGCTCTGCGCCATGGTCTTGATGGTGTCCCATGCCGTCGACGCCGTGCCGGTGATCCGGCTCCAGGCGGAGATGGCGCTTCCGGCGATCCAGTCGAAGGGCGCGGAAAGAAGCGGCCAGGACGACTGGAACAGCGAAGCGATTCGGTTCCATCCACCCTGCAGAAGATTGGCGATTCCATCCCAGGCTGCGCCGGCTGAGGTTTGAACCCGGTCCCAGGCCTCTCCCGCGGAACCGGCGATCCACGAAAAGGGCGCACTGACCACCGACCAAGCCGTCCGCCCGATGTTGCCGAGGCCGGTCCAGAGTCTTGACGTTGCGTGCTCGATGCCGTTCCAGGCGGTCCCGGCCGCGGACTGCATCCAACTGAAGGGCGCGGCCAACACACCCGAAGCTCCACGACCGAGTGCTGTGAGCCCGTTCCAAGCGCTCGATGCCGCAGTGCAGACAGTACGCCAGACGGCGGACGCGGCCTCCGCTCCTTTTCTGAACGGCCAGGTGACCGCCGCAAGGATGCCGTTTCCCAAATTTTTCAAACCGTCCCACACCCAGCGGACCGCGTTCAGCATTCCTTGCAGCGCCAGACTCAGAACCTTGCCCGGCAGGGAGAGGACGCCGAGCATTCCCTTGGCCAGCGTCTTGAGAACGGCCGCGCCGGAAGCGGTGAGGTCCGACAACGGACCGGTCTCCGCATCTGAAAAAGGCAGCAGTCTGCGGAGCCACCCGAGAGCCTTCTTGAGCATCTCGAACGGATAGGTGACCGCCGACCAGATGCCTTTCCCGACGGATACGAGAATCGCCTTGCCCGCCTCGAAGAAAGTCGTGTCGCCGGATAAGAATCCCCGCACCGCGCCGAAGACATCGGCCAGCGTCCGGACCAGAGGCAGGTCCATGAAGGCTGCAGCCAAAGCCGATGCCGCGGAAGCGAAGAAACTTCCGACGGCGGAGAAGAGTCCCTTGATGAAATCCCAGACACCGACGATCACGTCCCGGACCCAGCGGAACGGCGTGGCCAGGAAATCAAAGACCGCGCCGCCGACGGCCTTGAGCCCGTCGAGCACGGAGATGTCGCCGGTGAGGACCTGCCAGACTGCATAGACGACCCGGGCCGCCATGCGGAACGCCTCGACCAAAAGCCGGACCGGCAGGAAGAACTTGTAGACGAACTTCCCCGCCTCGATGAAGGCGGTGACGATGGTCTTGCCGAGCCAGACGACCGCGCGCACCACCCAAGCCACCACAGTGATGACGGCCGCCAGGTTGTAGATGACGAACTTGAGGAGATAAGCGCCGACCTTGGCGATCACACCGAGCACCTTGCCGAGTGTCTCGCCGAGACTCCGGTAGGAGGAGGCATCGGCGGAAGAGGCCGCCAAGCCGAAGATTTCAAGGACCGAGAAAATCGCTTTGTACAGCATGCCGTAAGCCTGCATGAGCGCCCGGACCGCGGGTTCGAGAATCGCCCTGATCTTTCCGAACGCGTCGGAGAATGCCTCCCACATGCCGGTCAGAAACTGGCGCACCCGGTAGTAGATGCGGAAGACCGTGACCACCAGTCCCATCAGTCCGGCCTGTTCGAGCTTCTGGGCCAGGTCGGCCGACATGGTTCCGGCTCCGCCGGAGAGCGAGGTGACGAGCGCCCGGATTCCCTGGAATACGAGTTGCACCTTTTCCCATGCGCCGAGGATGGTGTCCCTGATGCCGGCGAAGTTGGTCTCCCAAGCCCGTTTGAGGAGATAAACGGCGAGCACCACACCGCCGATGATCGCGACCACCGGAAGGAAATATGCCGCGAACATGCTTCCCACACCGGCGATTGCCGCTCCCATGGCGGCAAGCCCCGCCTTGATGGCGGGGAGCATGAGGCCGATGGTCCCGGCCGCGGCGATGACTCCCCCGACGACGACCAGCACGGCACCCAGGGCCATGGACAAGGTCAAGAGGACTCTGGTCAACCCCGGCATCGAACGTGCGAGCTTCTGGAAAAACAGGACGGCTTTCGATATCCCCTGGATAACCGGAGTCACCACCGGCAGAAGCGTGCGGCCGAGGATTTCAGCAAGGTTTCCGACCTGCTGGCGCAAAAGCTGGAACTGACTGCCGATGTCCATGTTCATGGCCCGCGCCATTTCCTCGGTGACGGCGGTGCCGCTCTTCATCGCCTGTTCGATGGTGCGGATGTTGCCCTCCAGGGACTCCATTCCCTGGGACATCTGGAGCAGGAACTTCACCGCCTCGTCGGAGCCGAAAGCCTTCTTGATCTGCACCTGCGCGGCGGCCTGGGACAGGTCCGGGAATTGCGATTTGACCTCCTGAAGAATGGGGATAATCCCTTTGAGCCTCCCGCTCGAATCGATGAACGAGAGCCCCAACTGCTCTCCGGCCTCGGCAGCCTTCATGATGAAAGCCTTGTAGAGCGTTCCGGCTTCCGAACCGGGCATTGTCGTCTGCAGTTGCCCGAGAATGGCAAGCTGTTCCTGCAGCGGGATGTTGGAAGCGGCGGCGACCGCGCCGATGTTTTTGATCGCTTCCGCCATCTGCGCCCCGGTGGTCTTGAAGGACGCTACGGTCTGAGCCATGGCCCCGGAGAAAGCCTTGGCCCATTCCATATCGGTCATATCCGCCATGATCGGCTTGAAGATGCCGTACCCGGTGGTGAAGGTGCCGACCATCTCCTGGATGCTGGCCTTGGTGGCCTTGGCGGTGAGCGCGGCCATGGCGGAGAAGGTTCCCACGGCTTCGTCGCTCAAGCCGGCGAGCGCCGACTTTACGTCGTAGGCCGCCCCGATGAATTCGGCCTTGCTGTATCCGGCCCAGGTATTGGTGAAGCTCTCGGCGGCGTCCTCGAGAGCCCGAAGGTCCTTGATTCCGAGTGACGCCATTTCGCCCAGGGCTTTCTGGGTCGCGGCGGTGGAGGCGATGAGCCCCGCGGGCACGGCCATGAGCGCCAGCCCCGCGCCGATCATCATGGTGCCCTGTTGGATGCGGTCGAGGTTGCGCGTCATCCGCTCGCTGGAGGCGGCCACCGTCGCGTCCAGGGACTGCATGGACGACTGGACCCGGGCCGCGTTCTGCGAGAACGCGTCCTTCATCGAGACGATGATGCCGAGTCCGAGATCTCCATTCATGTGCGCCTGCGCTCCATTTCTTCACGCTCAAAAGCAAGCTGCCGCTCCAGTGCCTCCACGAATTCGCGGCGGACCGAGAGCGGCAGCGCCCGTGTTTCCGAGAAACTCCAGTGGAGCCCGCCGTAGGCGAGGAAAAACGCGTCCCTTACAAGCGAACTCCTGGAAACAAAAAACCCGGTTCAGCCTCCAGCCGGGTGCGGATGCGCGTCCCGCACGATTGGCAGTCGGTCTCCACGGTCGTGTCGATTCCCGCGTCCACCCTCAGCATCTCCTGCCGGAGGGCGCCGCGGTCCCGCATCGACATATCGTTCATGATCTTTTTGGTCGGCGGAGCGCCATCCACGTCGATGATTCGGATCAACATGGCCGAGGAGATGGAAGGCTCTTTGAGTGCGGCCAGCCGTTTCTCCTTGTGGCCGTCCAAGTAACCGAACCGGACCTTGCCTCCGGAACCGGGCAGCGTGAACGCGAACTCCCGTTCCTCTCCGTAAGGCGTGACCTCCAGTTCGTCCAGGTTGACCGTCACGGCGTTTGACGCCCGGCAGGCGGTGTTCGGGCAGGTCAGTTCCAGCTCGACCTCGTCGCCGAGCGAGATCTGACGAAGGCGCACCAGAATGAACAGCCGGTCCCCGGAGAGGAGGTCCAGCACATCCTTGACCGTCGGCTCGTCGTTGTCCCCCAGCCGCACGATGCAGTTCTTGAGCGCCTGATTCACGGCGTCGCCGGTGCGGATGAGACGCTGGTTGGTGAGCAGTTCCTCCTCGGCCCCGGTCATCTCCCGGAGCTCGATCTCGATGCCGCTCGGCAGTTCAAAGGTGTGCATGATCTACCTCCTCGGATCAGGTCCAATACTGGAAGCAAATGCTGAGCTTCTCGATGGTGTTGTCCGTGTTCGCGCCCTCGAGTTCGTCATACTCCAGGACCTTGATCCACGCGCCGTGCAGAGTCCATCGTCGCGTTTCGTTGCCGGTTCGGTCGTAGCGGACGAGGTCGATATCGCGCATGTAGTCGTTGGGCAGGCCGCCGACCACGGCGTTGACGTCCACCTGTTTCTTGATCCACTCCCTGGCGGCCTCGTCGGAACCGTCCTGGAGAATCCCTTTCTCCAGGGTGATGTCCTCGAACTTGACCCGTCCGGCCACCTTCTGGTCGAACATGGAACCGGCGGGAGCGAAGGCCACCTCCTCGAACTCGGTCTTGGGTTCCTGGCCCTTCTTGAAGAGCGCCACGTCGAAACCGTTCACCTCGACGGCGAATTGCCAGTTCTGATACAGACTCTTGGGCATGTTGCCGCTGCGCATGACTTACCTCCTTACCCGGTCTTGAATATCTCTTTGAAATCTGCCCCCGTGGCGGTGAGCACGAAGTTGAGCTCGATGAATTCCGCCGTTTTGGTCGGCTTGACGAAGACGCGCGCCACGAGTTCGTTGCGGTCGATCACGGCCGGGGTGTTGGTCTCCTCGTCGCACTGGACGGCGAAGTCGTAGAGACCGCCCTTGTCCTTGATGTCCTGCATGAAGGGGTTGATCAACCGGATCAGCGCCCGCCAGGTCTGCGGGTTGTTGGGTTCGAAGACCACGAAGCGCGAGGATTCGGCGATGGCTTCCTCGATGAACATCATCAGCCGCCGCACGTTGACGCGGTCGAGGGCCGAGGGCTGGCTTTGCAGGGTCTTCTGTCCCCAGATGTTGATGCCGCTGTCGGGGAAGGAAGCGATCACATTGACACCTTCGGGATAGAGGACGTCCCGCTCGCCCCGGCTGGTCTTGTAGCCCAGGGACAAGGCGTTGAAGACCCGGCCGCGGTCGATGCCAGCGGGCGCGTACCAGACGTGGGTCTTCTTGTCGCTGCGGGCGTAGCACCCGGCCACGGCTCCGCTGGGCGGAACGAGCTTGCGCTTGCCGGTCACCGGGTCGTTGATCTCGATCCAGGGATAGTAGAGCGCGGCATAAGACGAGTTGAAGGCCCCATGGGAATACATTCCCTGGCCCTTGCGGAAATCCACCGCTTCCAGGGGTTCGAGGTGAATGGGCGCTTCGGCGAGAAACATGAGGTCCTGGCGGTTTTCCGCGTAGGTGATGCCGGCGTGGATCACCTCGGCGGTCGTGACGCCCGGAACCATGACCAGATTCAGCGCGTCGATCTCGTCGAAGGCGTAGAAGCCTGTGTGCTGGGAGGGATCGCCGGAGTAGTCGGCATCGTCGAGCCCGGTAAGACCGTCGTCTCCTCCAGAAAGGTCGAACACCCCGATCACCGGCCGGTCCAACGGAAGGCCGGATGCGGTTCCAAGGTCCTCGACGGTGATGAAATCCGACCGTTCGTTGACGACAAGCTCTACATGGTTCGAAGCCGCTTCGTCCATCGAGAGGTCCTTGAAGACCTCCACGACCTCACCTTTGTGGCGGACCACCAGGTTGAAAGCGCCGCTCGGATCGAGAGAACCGTCTTCGACCTGGACGGAGAGACGCTCGCCCCAGGTTCCTTCGTCGGCCGCCCGCACCTTGAGCGTGTCCATCGCGTCCATGCCTCCGGACAAGTTTGCCGAGGCCGCGGCTTGGACGATGCCCGCGTCCTGCGTGTCCGCCGTGACCAGCGCGGAGGCCTCCGCAGAACCGACGACCGCGGCGACCACCTGGTCCGCTGTGGATACAGGATCACCCGCGCCGTCGGTCGCCAGGTTCACGGTGATTGCTTGTCCCAAGACCTCGACGGAGAGAGGCGTATCGTTTCCCGAAACGACGAATTCGACGGAGACGGCATTTCCAGCGGCCCCCGGCTGAATCGCCCGCCACGCGATTCGATCCGTGCCGACGGTGCCGGTTGCGAGTGACGCCGTCGCCGCGCGCCGGTCCTTGAGGATAGCTTGCGCCTTCACGGCGGTCAGGGTGTTCCGATCCGTGGGATCGGTCAGATGGGCGATGCGGTTCACGAAAAGGACGGAGCCGCCGTTGTCGAAGAACGCCCTTGCGGCGTAGGCGAGGTATCCGGCCTGCAGGTAGGAGCCGAACTTGTTGATGAACTGCTCCCAGCTCGTGACCAAAACGGGCTTATTGATAGGGCCGCGTTCGGCCACACCCACCATGCCGCAGGAGGAGGTGGATATCTGCTTGACGTAAAAACTGAAGTCGACTTCACGGGTATAGATGCCCGGTGAAAGATACGTGCCCATGGGTTACCTCCGTTTCCGACGTTTGCCGCCGTTTGCGCCGGTGTGTTCCGTCTCGGTCTCGACCGGCTCTTCCCGCGGCGTCTCGGGTTCGGGAACGGTCGGCGGCGACGACGTCAGCGACACGAAGCCCCGCTTTGCCGCGGCATCGATCTCGGGGGAAATGTCGTCCTCACCCAGCGTTCTGCGCTCGCGGGGATTCAGATGAAGCCCCCGGCCGCCTCCCGCCAGGTGGAACGTGAGCGGTTGGAACAGAAGATTCTTGATTTCGATCACAGTGGTTCCTCCTTGTTTCATGGGGTATGGAGCCGATCCTCCTCGACGCCGTCCCGGAACTCGAACCGGCGGTCTTTGATGAGCGGGCCCGTTTCGACGAGGCCGTCGTAAACCGGGCAGTCCTCGATCCGGCAGCGGCCGCTGCTCTGGCGCAGGTTGGACAGGTTCACCCGTCGCAATCCGCCCAATGGGACGATCTCCGTCAGGTTGAGGGAACCGCGGTCTTCCACGACCAGGACCGGGTGGATTTGATAGAAACGGGCCACCCGTTCCTGGAGGTCCAACAGGGCTCCTTCGCGACCGGCGGTGACGATGACGTCGAAGTCGAGGTGGTAGAGTCGGGGATGGCGGCACTGTTCATAAATGAGGTTCGGGACATCCTTCTCCACTATGTGGGCCATGGTGCGGCGGTCGCCGTTTTCCGCCAGCGTCGGTCCCTGCAGGATCAGGCTCGGCACGTTGGGCACCTCGAAGACGTCGTCCGCGGCGACGAGCACCGCGTCCGGGTCGATCTCCGCCTTGATCAGGCGGATCAGGCTTTCAACGACTGTGCGAACGGTTTCCAATTCCGGTTCCTCCGGCTCAAGCGAACGTTTCCGCTGGATACCTACCGGAGCCTGATGGGAAGTGTCGGCGGGGATCAGAGCGCGGCGCGGATGGCCTGGCGGTAGTTCTCGATGATCTGCTCGCGGTACTTTTCCATGGTGGGATGCAGGAATGGACGGGGCGGGATGACGATCACCGCGCCGTTGGGGTGCTGGATGGTGGCTCCGTATTCCATCACCGCGCCGATGTTCACCAGGTCGTCGCCGTCCTTGTTGACAGTGCCGCGCAGGAGTCCCACGAAAGCCCGGTCCGAGAGGATGCGCTGAGTGATCGAATTGACGAGGAAGCCGGTATCGATCAGGGCCTTGCTGGAACCCTTGCGTGCGATGGTGCTCTCGGCCAACTTGACGAACGCCTTTCCGCCGGGAGCTTGGGACCGGATGCCGCGCTTGATCTCGCGGACGAGGAGAAGGGCGTTCTTGATGGTCGCCTGCCGGATCGCCAGGGCGAGCCGGGCCCCGGGATTGCCGGCCAGCTTCGCTTTCGCCTTTTCCCAATCGCCGAAACGCTTAACTCCCATGGATGCGCACCAGCTTCAGCACCTTGTGGGTCACGACGCCGAAAAGACGCTCTTCCACTATGGTCTGAACCCGAAAAACGTCCGCGCCGCTTTTCACCCGGTCTTCCGCTCTCACGTCCAGACCGGGGAGCACGCAGGCCGTGGCGTCGATCTTGTTGGCGAGATCTTCCGGAGGCGTTTCGATGAACTCGAGAGGAAAGATATCCACCTCGGCGAAGGATGCGTCGTCCGATCCGTACAACCGCTCGCCGGGCACGGCGCGCATCAACGCGGCTTCCTGCCCGCATGCCAGGATCAGTTCTTTTACGTCTCCGGCGGCCGCATCTTTCTCGGGATCGCTCAAGAGGCTCACAGCTCAAGCTCGCTTCCTTGGTCGTAGATGACCGGTCTGAGTCCGCCGGGCGTGATGATGTAGTCCTCGGGGGATGCGGCGGCTCCCGGTTTGATTTCACTCAGCCGCTGCTTGTACACGGCCTTGAGGTCTCCCTCGAGCCCGGCCCAATGCTCGGGCTGTTTGGTCTTGTCCACCCTTTTGTCGCCGCTGGAAAAGGCGAACGCGTTGGCGGTCTGTGCCCGCATGACCTGGCATGCATGAATCTGGCCCAGTAGGAGCAACAGCTCACGCGGCTCGCCTTCAGGCTCCGGAACCACCTCTCCGTTCACGACGGACAGGGAAAGCTCCAGGTCGCGTGCCAAACGATACACGCCCTTCAGGATGCATCGGGAAAGGACGTCGTCGGTGAACAGCTCGCCTTGGGGGTCGGACAGGTCGGTCCGGAGAACGGCGACAAGATCAGCCAGCGCCACCTTCCACCTCCGTCAGCCGCTTCTTGAGGGCGTCGATCACCGTCCGTCGTTTCTCACCCGCCAAGTGGGCTTTGAGCTTGTCGGGATCACCCTCGGTGCCGATCCGGGAGATGGCTTCGGTTGCGGTAAGCCCAGAGAGGTCTTCCTCTTGAATACTGGTCAAGGGGCTTTCGTCCTGTTTCCGGTGATCGTCCTTGCCGTCCATCCGGGCGAGCCTTCCCGCGGACAATGCCGACTCCATCTGAGGGGAGATCGAGTCCGTTTCGAAGGCCTGGCCCGGGTCGAGGCGCAGCTTCACATCGGCGATGATCAGGACTCCCGGGCGGATGTTTTTCAGTTTCACCGTCACGGTTCACCTCCGTCAGCCGAGAATTTTGATCTTGGCGAGAATGTCCGGGCGGGTGATGCCTTGCCCCAGTTCCGACCAGACGAGCCAGCCGGTCTTGAAGCGGGTCTTCTGCTCGATGGCTTCGGTCTTGAGGCTCTCGCGCACCGGCATCTTGCCGACCTCTTCGTCGGGGATGAGCAGCACCTCGTCGATGGCCTGCGCTGCGGTCAGCAGTATGCCGCCGGTCCCATAGTTCTTGATGACGCCCTTGGCCCGCAGTTCTGCTTTGGTTTCCGGGTCGAGGTTCCAGCCCCGCAGGTCATTGAAACGCCGGCCCCTCATGACGATGTACTTCACCGTCAACTCGAGGTCCTCGATGATGGAGATCGCCTCGTTGAGCGCCTCCTCGGTGAGGGTCGCGCCGGTCACCTCCACGGTGTTGGCCGCGGGCACAGCCGCCGAAAGCACCGTAATGGTCCGCTTGTCGATCTCCTTGCGGATTTCGTCCGCAGCCGCGGTCTGGATGTCCATCAGGGTGCCGATGTTGCCGTTCTTGAGCACCGAAACGTCGACCATGGGAGCGGAGTGGATGCGGTTTGTCGGGAACTCCACTTCGTCCTTGCCGACTTCCTGCTCCTGAGCCTCGCCTTCGGTGGAAATCCAGTAGGCCTTCACTTTGGGCTTCTTCTGGTAAAGAGGACGCTCTCCCTTGGGCAGAGTGTGCTTCGTGAGCAGGAGCGAAGAGATCTCCTTGCGCTTGATTTCCTGTTCGATGGGCTCGGCGATGGCTGCGGCCAGCGCGCGCATCCCTTCCGGGGACTCCAGCGCCTCGGACATCAGGCGCGCCATCGTCTCCATGTACTCCTGGCTGTGCACGTTCATGCGGATCGTCTCCATATCGTTTTCCTCCTGTAATCAGATGAGCAGCCGGAACTTGATCGTTCCGCCGGAGACGGAGACGGCCCGGGCGATGACTTCCTCGCCCGCCTGCACGCCCGCGGTGAGTTTCCCGTTGGCCGAAACCTTCAGGTCGTCGCCGGGATTCACGGTCCCCTCGAAGACGTCGGTCTCGTAGACGCCGCCCATGCAGTAGATGCCGGGCATCTCTCCGTTCTTGTAATCCTTGATCAGAATGCCGAACGACTTGGCCGTCGGCGTGGTGTTCACGGCGAAGAGGTCGTTGCCGACGATCCTCACCACCTGGCCGAGTTGGCCGTCGCCCTGCAGGTAGCCGTCGCCGTATGCGAGGCCCCGATGATTGGGATTGATGAAAGCCATGGTCATTCCTCCTTTGTCAGTTGGTCGAAACCGGTTCTCCGGTCGCCGTCGCCACTCGCTGCCGGTAGGCGGCCATGAAGCCGCTCTTCAGCCGGTCCTCGAGGCTCGTCTTTTTGTCTTCCACGTCCTTCGGACGGACGCCCGCGTCGCTGCGAAGAGGCGGATCGTCGCCGCCGGATGAAGCCTTCGCGGTTTCCGCTCCGGCTCCTCGGTCCTTGGCGTCCTTGTCGTCGGCGTGAGCGCGGGGCCCGGCCTTCATCATCCGCTCGAAAGCGGCTTCGCTGGCGGCGAAGGCGTCGTCGGAAAGACCGGCCAGACGGATCAGCTCCTGTTCGCGATCCTCGTCGCTCTCGAATGCCAGCCCGCTCTTTTCGATCTTGCGCAGAAGCTTCTGGGCTCGGCTCCTGTTCGCGGCGGCCTTTTTCTCCGCCTCCAGTTCCTCGAGTTGCTTCTGCAGGCCGAGAACCTGCTGTTTGAGTTCCTTGTTCTCCCGCTCCAGTTCCTTGAGCCGGGTCTTGTCATCGGGCGCGGTCCCGCCGCCGTCGTCCTTCTTCTTGGCGGCTTCCGCCGCCCTGTCCTCGGTTTCCTTGTGTTTCTCGTCCATTGTCGGACCTCCTTCAGAGTGGGTTGTCGAACCATCGTTTTCCGCCGCGGCGACCTTCAGGATGCGGGCGTTTTCATCCGCGCCTTTGCGGTCGAGGAGTCCGAGCCCGGTGAAAGTGACGCCGTGGAGGATTTCGTAGACGGGTTGCCCCTGGAGCTCGCCGCCTTTGTTCTTGCGCAGGTGGACGCAGTAATCGCTCTTCGAAACGACGCGTTTGCCGCAGATCGAGCACTCGCCTTCCTCGTAGTCGCATTCCATGGAGACCTGGGAGATGATCCCTTTGCGGATGAGCTTGTAGGCCAACTGCGCGTGCGGGCTGTCGGAGACATAGAGTTCGCCCGCGCACTCGATCCGGCCGCCGCTTTCGTCCTCCACGTAATCCGCCCCCACAATGCCGCCGACGATGTCGGTGAAATCCTGGGAATGCTTCAGGTCGATCTTCTTGTTGATCGCAGTCATGTAGCGGGCGGCCAGTTCGTCTGGGGTGAAGTGGTCGCCGTTCTTGTTCGTGCCGGCCCGGCAGAGGATGAAGGTGAACTGCGGATCGCCCGCGGCCTGGTCCAATGCCGCCGCTTCGGTCTGGAGCCCAGCGAACGTATCGAACGACAGCTCCACGGGGAACGAGGTGTGACATGCCGCCGGTGCCCGCGTATCCGCTTTAGAGCGCGCCGCACCGCGTGATTTGGAAGCGACGAAGAGCAGTTCCTGGGCGTGTTTACCTTCCCGGCCGATGTCCTTGGCGATGTTGTAGTCCACCTCCATGCCGCGGACACGGACGAGACCGTAGTGCTCGGCGAATATCTCCTTGATTTCCTCTTCCCGCGGGAAAGCCCGGTCGCGGTATGACATGAGCACCGTACCGTACTTGCCCCGGGCGTCGGCTGCCATCGTCTCCATCAGGGAACGGATCGATTCCTTGGTGTAACGCGTCCGGGACGGATAGTTGCGGCGGGGATTGTCCTGGAGTTCCTTGTCCGCCCAGCGGGTCATGAGACCCTCGATGAAATGCAGGGAGTCCTCGTAATCGTTGCTGCCGAACTCGGTGACGTAGGGCGGGTCCAGATACAGAACGTCCGCGCCGAACCGCCGGACCGCTTCGGCCGCATCCAGGTTGAACGCCTTGCACTCTTTGCCGTTGTCGAAGACCAGCCGGTTGAGCTGGCCCACCGAGCGCCGGAACGACTCGATGAACTTGGACAGCGGCGGATTGGAGAGCTGGGATTGCTCCAGGCTGGCATCCGTGTCGAGATCGGCCCGGCGGTGCATCTTGGACCGCGAGAACTGACCGAAGGCGCTCTTCGCCTTGACGGTGGTGCCGAGCGCGGCCAGCGCCAGATCTTTCTTGTAGCCGTGAAGCTTCTGGATGTTCGCCCAGACCTGGTCGAGCCACCGGAGCACCGGCTTGGTGTAGTAGTAGCCGTAGAAGTGATCGACGATAAACGTACCCGCGTCCGCATTGGGTGCGAGGATTCGGTCCACGTCCTCGTCGCTCAGCGTCTCGCTGGAGTTCTCCACCACGGCCCGCGCCAGATGGTGGGGATATCGCAGGAGATCGTTGGCGATGACTTTCAGCCCTTTGCGTTTGAAGTGATAGGCGACGTTGGCCCCACCCGAAAAAGCATCGAGGATGCTCTCCGCTTCCTTGGGGACATGGCTTTCGATCCAGCCGAGCATCAGGTATTTGCTGCCCATGAAACCGGTGACGCGGACCGATTCCGCTTTCCCGGCCTGGCAGCTCAGGAGGTCCAGCGATTCGCCCAGCGGCGCGTCCGCCAGGGCGATCAGGTTCTCCTCCACGCGCAGGGCGGCATCGACGGCCCGTGCGGCTTCGTGCTTGTCGATCCACTCCTTGGCTTTTTCCATGGTCCAGCCGTCCGGGTTCTTCTCCGTCTTGCGGACGAACCGGTAGGCCTGCAGCACCATGGAGCGCGGATTGCCGCCCTCGGGCACGAACTTTTTCTTCAATCGCCCGATGATGATCGCAACGCCGTCGACGCCATCCAGGGGCTTGCGGCGGAAGCTGTCGGGTTCGAACTCGTCCGGGTTCCGGACGCGGAAACGTACCTCGTTCTCGGTTTCCTCCCAGACGGCTTCTGCCCGCAGGCTGTCCTCTGCGGACGCCTTGGCGGACCGCTCCGCGCCCTCGGCCTTGCGGCAGATGAACAGACGCTCCTTGGCGTGGGACGCCTCACCGTGCCGGGATGTGATGGCGTAATGGTGATCGTGGGAGCGCATCGACGAATCCCGTCCCAGGGAGGCGATGATCCGCCGCATCTCCGATTCGTTCGGATAGGCATGGTCCCGGTAGGAAATGAGCCAGTGCGGGATATGCTTGGCGTTGCCGAGGAAGGACTCGAAGAACTCCGCGGCGTTGGCGCGGGTCACGGTCTTGTGGTCGGTCTCGTAGTGCTTGGTCTTGGAGTCCTCGACAAGGGTCAGCCCCTCCCAATAGGTCATCAGCCCTTCCACGAAGTGGTAGGATTTCTCGTAGTTGGTGGTCGAAAACTCCGTGGCGTAGGGCGGATCGAAATAGGCCAGATCGGCCTTGGCCTCCGGCAGGAAGTCGTTGATGTCCTTGCGGGATGCCTTGCACTCCTTGCCGTTGTCGAAAACGAGGGCGTTGATGCGGGCCACGTTCTTGCGCAGCCGCTCCTTGAATTCCTCCGGGGTGTCCTCGCGCTTGCCGTAGCGGGTCGACGACGAGAAATGCCCGAAGCCGCCCTTGCCGGACATGCAGGTCTTGCCCAGGGCGAAGAGAGCGATGTCTTTCTTGAAACCCGAGAGTTTGTCGATGTTCGACCGTATCGTGTCGATCAGGCCGTGGACGCCCTTGGCGAAGAAGATGCCCTTGAAGTTCTCCCGGACGAAGGTTCCGGCCTTCGGGTTGTCCGCGAGCAGCGCCTCCAGGTCCTCATCGGAGAGATGCACCTTGTCGTTCTCGATGATCGCCCGGGCCGCGTGGTGGCAGTAGCGCAGCCGGTCGTTGGCCAGGACCCGCAGGCCCTTGGTCTTGTACATGTAGGCCACGACCGCCGAACCGGAAAACGCGTCGACGACGGATTCCACGCCGTCCGGGGTGTGCTTCCAAATCCAGTCGACCAGCTTCTGCTTCGAGCCGATGTAGTTGGTGATGTATTTAGGCCGCTCTTCCGGCGACGGCTCCTCGGCAGCCGCCTCGGCCTGGGCCTCGAGCGCCTCGAAGTCCAGGTCCAAGGCGGCGTCCGTTTCGAGGAGGAACGCCAGCCGTTCACGGTCGGTTGCGAAAAGCTCCATTCGGTTCTCCGGTCATGTCGCGACAAATCCGGTTGATGCCGGTGAGCGGTCGGCCCGTGCCCGGGGTGAACCCCGATATCAGGCCGAGAGCCCTGTCGCTTGGATACCTACCGGAGACCGTCGGAAAGTGTCGGAGGGGGAATCAGGAGATGCGGCCCGACTTTTTGATTTGACACGAAATGTGCCGGGTGTTATCATTCATTGTCGTTTCGTGGCGAGGACGCGAGCATGTGCAGAGGATTCCGATGGACCGAACAAAGTGGTTGACCATAGAGGAACTGGCCGAATACCTGAAGATGGGCCGGACCAAGCTTTACCGCATGGCGCAGGAGGGGGAAATCCCGGCATCCAAGGTCGGCAACCAATGGCGCTTCGACCGGGAGGAAATCGATCAGTGGATGAAAAACCAACGACCTGTCAGCGCCGGTCAGAGGCAGGAAGGTGTTGCCAGATGATCGAGAGAAATTTCGACATTCCGTTCATTGCCGACCTTGCCCTTCGAGAAAAACAGATTCAACAGAACTACCGGCCTATAATCGCGGTGCATAAATGGTTCGCTCGCAGACCGGGAACGTTATTTCGGGGTCTCTTGCTGGCCGAGTTTTCAGAACGACCTATGCGCGAGGCCTTTTACGATGCCAATGAGTTTGCGGGGCGCAGAATCGCCGACCCGTTCATGGGTGGAGGCACGCCTCTATTGGAAGCGAACCGTCTTGGTTGCGATGTGGTGGGTTTCGATATCAACCCGATGTCCTACTGGATCGTGAAGCAGGGAATCGAGCACCTCAGTCTTGCAGCCTATGACGAGGCTGCGGATTCACTGCGTGCCGAGCTTGAAAAAGAGATCGGCCACCTTTACCGAACAAAATGCTGTTTGTGTGGCAGCGAAGACGCCCACATAAAGTACTTCTTGTGGGTGAAAAAGATCGTCTGTCAGGGTTGCCGAAAGACTGTAGACCTTTTCCCGGGCTATCTTCTCTCTTCGGATGCAAGGCATCCGAAAAACGTCTTCGTATGCCCCTCATGCGGGCAATTGTCGGAAACCGCCGATCGAAAGAATCCCGGTCGATGTGGTTACTGCGGAGATTCGCTTGTAGTGGACGGACCGGCGGCTCGTAACCGTTGCCGGTGCCCCCACTGTGGAGCAGAAAATAGATTCCCGAACCCATCTCTTGGACCTCCAACGCATCGTCTTTTCGCCATCGAGTATCATTGCCCGACCTGTAAGAGCAGACATGATGGACGTTTTTTCAAGGCGCCTGACGATCAAGACATCGCCCGTGTGACGGAATCCGAGAAACGATGGTCGACAACACGACCTCGTTTTGTTCCCGACGATGAGATTCCTTCTGGCGACGAGACAAATCGTCTCCATCGTTGGGGATATAGGCGGTATCGGGAAATGTTCAACGCTCGCCAACTCCTGGGCCTAGAACTTTCCGCACGGATCATTTCTAAGATCACAGATGAACGTGTCAGAAACGCGTTAGCAACCAATTTCTCCGATCTCCTGCGCTACCAGAATATGCTGTGCCGTTACGACACAATGGCGCTGAAGTCCCTGGATATATTTTCTGTACATGGGTTCCCGGTTGGGCTCATCCAATGCGAATCCAATTTTCTCGGGATCGTGGAAAAAGGGAAAAATATATGCGTTGGTAGCGGGGGATGGAAAAACATCACAGAAAAATATCGTAAAGCAAAAGCTTACTGTGATGACCCATTCGAAGTACGCCACAAAGGGCGAAACAAAGAAATAATTCCGATCAGGGGCGAATGGATCGGCGACCGTCTTAACGGTGGACAAGTCGGGCGACACAGGATTGTGGAAATTCACTGCGAAAATTCGGCATCCGTGGATTTGCCTGAATCCTCGCTCGATGCGGTTCTTACCGATCCTCCTTACTTTGGAAATGTCCAATATGCGGAATTGATGGACTTCTGTTACGTATGGTTGCGAAAGTTGATCGGCGAGAAGGAGAAACCGTTTCAGCACCCATCGACGCGGAGCCAGCATGAATTAACCGGCAATGTAGACATGGGAAGAGATCTGGAATATTTTACGGAGGGCATCTCTTCCGTATTCCAGCGAATGGCAAAAGCCCTGAAGCCAAAGGCCCCGTTAGCCTTCACTTATCATCACAACACCATCGAAGCCTACTTTCCAATTGCCGTGGCCATCCTTGACGCCGGATTGGTTTGTTCCGCTTCCTTGCCTTGTCCGGCGGAGATGGGAGCTTCCATCCATATCAACGGCACGGGTTCTTCCATTATCGACACTGTTTTTGTATGTCGAAAGACCGGATTCGTTTCAAAACAAAGTTTGCCTTGTTTAGCCGCAGGTGTCGCCGGTCTGGTATGCCAAGACTTAGCCGAGCTTCGGAAAGGAAATGTTAAGCCGTCGATTGGGGACACTCGTTGCATTGCTTATGGCCATCTCATTCGCTTGGCGATATGGAATCTGCGGAGCACTTGGGACAATTCAACCAATACATCAAAGAAACTTTCAGCGGTGGCCGATTGGCTCCGAGCATTCGGCGGGTGGCCTAAAGTTGAACGGCACCTCAATGAATTAAATGGAACTTGCTCTCACGAACCGCTGCTCACTGTCCGAGAAAATACCATGGATTACGGAGTCGAATATGCCCACGTTTCCTTTTGAAGTCAGTTTCGAAGACATTCTCAAAAATCCAGAAGGCTACGTCGATGCCGTATTTTCCTGTCTCGAATCCGAGTTTCTGGTCATGCCGAAAGGAGCTGGGTTTGTCGAATACCCCGTTTTCGAGCACGGCTATGAAGCGTTGAAATCAGGGACAATGGGGTTTACTAAATTCGAGCCGACGTCTGTTCTTTCTGTAACCATACAGGAGCCGATTTCCATTGTCGTGCTGCGGACCATGCTTGGCTTCACCCCTCCCGAATGGGGCTATGTGACGAGTCAAAGAACCGGTGTTGATGTTTCACAGGGATTTGTGCGTTCTCTTGACCGTAAAATCCGCATGTCTCCTGAAACACCGCTGAACTTCAACGGTGTCACCAGGGAACGGCTTGAAGCCCTGATCAAAACGGCATGCATGTTGCTCACGGAGGGTGTTCCGGAAGTAGACGTTGATCAGCTTCACCGGCTCGACAAGGCTGACACGAGACGCGGTATCGAAAGCCTCTCAAATCTCGCTGGCATGGGCGTTCCATACGCCATGTTGCTTTATGAGCGCTTTCTCGGAAGGCCATTCGCCGGGCATCGTGATTCGGTGAGCGAATTGGTCGGTGATAGTCTTGAATCGGCCATTGAAGAAGTCTTATCCAAGTCCGGAATCAGTTTCCGCAAAACCAAGCGCGCCGAACGTATCGAGGGGTTCGATCAAACTCCGGATTTCATTATACCGAGCGAATTTAATCCGCAAATTATCATAGAAGCCAAAATCACCGAGGACGATGGAACAGCTCGAGATAAAGTGACCCGGATACAACATCTTGGAGAGCTGAGCCTTGCTGGCCGTCCGTCAGACAATCCAAAATACGAAGTCATCGCGTGTATCGGCGGCCGTGGTTTTGGGGTTCGCCGCGAGGACATGAAGAAAATGATCCTTGCAACGCGTGGAAAGGTCTTCACGATGAAGACCCTTGACCGGCTTGTTGATAACACGCGGCTAAAAGAATTCCGTACAAAATAGATTATTCGCGTGTTTTCCGCCATTTTTCCGCCAGTTCCTCACCGACCGCCTTTTCCAGCGCCTTGACAAGCTGCTGCTTGTTCTTGAGCGGGCCGATGTGGTGCTTCTTCTTGGCGTCGATCAGGGTCGCGCCTTGGAGCGCCTTGTGATCGACGCCGGGTTCCAACTCGTCGAGCAGGTCGATCACGTCCTGCTTGGTCATGTTGAGGGAGACGCCCTTGGCTTTGGCCATCTCCTGCAGCTCGACCACGGTGAGGTCATGCAGCCCGCCGCTCGGCGGAATCTTCTTGAGCTGGTCCGCCAGTTGCTGCGCCTGCTTGAGGGACGCCTGTTTCTGCGCCAGGAGTTGGATCAGGTCGTCCTTGGTGCGGAGCAGGCCGATCTTGTGTTGTTTGAGCTTGGCGTCGAGGGCGGCTCCGGAGAGGGTGGAGTGGTCCACGCCCGGCTCCGCCGCGTCGAGCAGATGGATGAAGTCGGCTTTGGTCCGGGCGATGGAGACGCCGTTCTGCTTGGCCAGGGTCTGGAGTTGCTTCACGCTTAGAGTGTTCAGGTCGGCGATCTGTCCGCCTTCGAAGGCTGCCTTGAGCTTCGCGTCTTCCGCCGCCTTGGCCTTCGCCTGCTCTTCGATGGCCTGGGGCGGGATGATGCACGCGGCGGGTTCAGCCGCGGCTTTCGCCCCCAGCTCTCCTCCGCAGATCACCAGGGGCCAAGCGACCACGCTTGTGCAGCGGCAGTTGGGATGGGCCGGTTGCTGGGGAAAGCGGTTCGTGTCGAACACCTTGCCGTCCAGCGGCCCGCAGACGGGGCAAACCCGCTCGTCCTCCATGGTCATCCATTCGAGCTTCCGAACTCCGACCCGGTCGTGGAACTTGAGTCGCCCCTGGTTATGGGCGCGCAGGACCTCAGTGCGGGCAATCACCTCCATGCGGTACTGGGCCTTGGTGAACACCTTGGAACCGGCGTAGCGGAAGGACTCCGGGTCTTTCACCACGCGCCCGAGGTCGCGGACGATGTCCTCCACGCCCTTGCCGGTGGCGATGCCGCCCATCACGACCCGCTTGATGCCGTCGGCCAGCTCGCGGTTGACGTCGCCGGCCAGGACCAGGTTGTAGTTGGTCATGAAATCGAGGGCATCGGTATCCACCAGGGTGAACACTCGGGTGGCGAGCTTGTCGATGCCCTCCGGGGTCAAGTCGCGGTAAAAGGGAAGCTGGGCCGCGGCGAACTCGTCGATGCCTCGGTAGATGCCCTGGCGGAAGGATGTTTTGGCCGTCTTCCGGAAAAGCAGCGTCTGCTCCCGGTGCAGGCGGCTCGTGGTCTCCTGGATGTCGGCTTGGAGTTTCTTGAGACCTTCGAGAGCGGCCAGCTTGTTGTCGGGGAGGGAGCCGAGACTCTTGTAGCGGAGGATAGCGCGGCGGACCTCCTCCTCGGCCCCGGCAAGCATCGCGGTCAGATCGGCGACCGTTTGCTCCGTATAGAGATTGCGAGCGTGGACGCTCTTCTCCGTGGCCAGGCGGATAGCCTCGGCTTGAGAGAGCGGAAGCTTGGCCGCAAGCGCACCGATCATCCCCCGCACTCCCGGCACGCTACCTGCCGGGACGTCGGTTCCTTCTCCCGGTCGGAGCCGCGTTCCATCGCGGCGGTCTTCAGGTCGAAGAAGCGGCAGACCGGGGTGTCGAAGGTGGTTTCGTTTCGTTGGACCCGGCAGTGGTTGAGATCACCGTCGAAATGCACACAGTCATCACAGACGGCGGCGATGCTTGCGCGGGCGAACGGCCCGGCCCACGATGCCTCGGCGCGACTTCCCGTCGGGTTCTTCGCCGGATCGAGGCCGAGCATCTCCTGGGCCGTCTCGACGCCCATGATTCCGGCGGTCACCATATCGACGATGGGCTTGATCTGCTTTTCGTCGAGCATGTCCACCGAGCGCTTCTCGGTCTCCCGGTTGGCCGCCTCGATGTCGGGATCGAGGTCCATCTTCAGTTGCAGGCTCGAACGGCTGATGAGCTTGCGGTCGTAGAGCTCGATGAGCAGGCGCTTGAAATCGACCGCGTCCGAGGGATCGAGGTCGTTGAACAGGAACTGGAGCGTCTTGTCTTCCCAGCCTTTGAGCTCCAGCCAGTCGTTGAATATCCAGTTCAGGATGCTCCGGGCGGCCTGCTTGATCTCCCGGATCATCACCAGCATCTTCTGGAGGCTCACCGAGGCCGTGGCGAAGTTCGGGCCGTCCCCGGTCACCAGCGACCGCGAGAGGCCTAGCGCCACGACGATGTCCTCCTTCACCTCCTTGACCTTGTCCTCGACGTTGAGGACCTGCCCCTCGGTGCCGTGGGTCTCGACCGTGACGTAGAAAGGGACGACCAAGCCGCTCTTGAGGTCCATCTTGTTGACCATGTCCCGGACCTGTTCGAGCATCTTCTGGTCGGGCATGACCATCTTCTGGCCGAACGCGCCACCGACTTTGAGAAGCCTGAATGGCGTGGCCCAGCGCTTGGCGATGGCCTGTTCGGCCCGGCGGTAGTCGCGGAGGAGTTCGATGGACTGGAACGCGGGAAGGACGAGCGAGTTGCCCCGTGGCGAGAAGGCCGGCGCGTCCCACTTGAGATGGAGCACCTGCTCCACGGGAAGGTCCAGTCCCTCGTCCGCGGCGGGATTGTCTTCCGGCGTCTGCCGGGCTTCGACGAGCCGCCCTTGGGCGTACTTGACCCTGACCGACACCGGGTTGACGCAGACCAGTTCCTCCAAGTCCTTGCCGTCCTTGGTGTAGCGTTTGAATCCGACGGCGTCGCCCTTGACCAGAAGCTGGAGAATCATGTCCTTAACGAACTCGGAGACGCTCAGGCGGTCGGCGACATCCACGGCCTCCCATTTCACCTTCTCGTCATCGCCCGCGATCTTGATTTCTTCGCCCACGGCGAAGGTGCGCCAGGAGTTGACGCAGTTCTTCACCAGCGGTTCTTCGAGGTAGTACTCCCAGGCCTTGCGCGCCCGGTCCTCCCAGGAAGCCGGGATCGCTTCGGAGGCGTTGACCTTGCTGAACACGGACGGGTCCAAGGCCGCGGCGGCTGCCAGAGGAACGAGCACCAGACCGTCCGCTGAAAGCGGCGTCGGCTCAGCGCCCGATCCGGATGCCGGGCTGTCGGGTGTCGAGTTGCTTCGTGTTTCCACCGGGGTCCTCTCGGTTTCTTGCCCTTGTGGGCGCGACATTCGCGCCGTGTGGCGGGGAAAGCCCGCCCCTGGGGTTATCTACCGGAGGCGGGGAAGGAACGTCGGTGGGCGGGTTGTTCGGGCTGGGGAGGTCAGACCGTATCCGGAAATATCCCTTGACACTTAGAGACAAAACCGGCTATATTTATTCCCGGACAAGGCAGAAACCGGAAAGAACCATGGCCAGGAGTGACCCTATGATAGAGACGATCAAATCCATCATCCTGGATTTCCAGGAAACCCGACTGGAGACCGGGGTGCCCCGGCGTTTGCGTATCGAGGCGGTCCACGGCAAGGCCGCCGTCTGCATCGGGGTGCGGCGGAGCGGCAAGTCGACATACATGTTCCAGGTTATCCAGCGGCTGTTGGACGGTGGGGTTCCCCGGCAGAACATTCTGTATCTGAACTTTTTCGACGACCGCCTCCACAACCTGCGGCAGGACAATCTCGGCCTGATCGCCGAGGCCTATTACTCCATCTACCCGGAGAAGAAAAACACCGAGACGATCTACTGCTTTTTCGACGAGATTCAGGCAGCCCCCGGTTGGGAGCCCTTCGTCGACCGTTTGATGCGCACGGAAAAATGCGAGGTGTATCTGACCGGTTCGTCAGCCAGAATGCTGTCGAAGGAGATCGCCACGCAGATGCGCGGGCGGGCGCTTTCGTGGGAGATGTTTCCGTTTTCGTTCAGGGAATTCCTGGACTACAAAGGAATCGCGAGCGAGGGCGCGCTGTCGACGAAAAAGCGGCTCCTCGTTCAAAAGGCCTTCGAGGAATACTGGGAGGCCGGCGGCTTCCCCGAGGTCGCTGGCCTTGGCCGGAACCTGCGGATCAAGACCCACCAGGAATACTTTCACACCATCCTGTTTCGGGATTTGGTCGAGCGCCACGACGTTTCACACCCGAAGGCGGTGACCGATCTGGCGCACTGGCTGGTGGACAACACCGCTTCGCTTTACTCGGTCAACAGTCTCACGGGCTATCTCAAGTCGCTGGGCCATAAGGCTCCGAAGTCTGCGGTGTCGGACTACCTGGAATGGTTCGAGGACGCATATTTCCTGTTCACCGTGCGCATATTCGACCCGTCCCTCGCGCGTAGCAACACCAATCCGAAAAAGGTCTACTGCATCGATCACGCACTGGTCATTTCGGTGTCGTCGGGAATTCTGGTCAACTCCGGCCATCTCCTTGAGAACCTCGTGTTCACCGCGCTCCGGCGTCTTCATCCGGAAATCTACTATTACAAGACCAAGGCCGGCCGGGAGGTCGATTTCATCGTCCCGATGCGAGGCCGGCCGCGGATGCTGGTCCAGGTGTGCGAGTCTCTGGCGGAGCCGCAAACGCGGAAACGGGAGACTGCGGCCTTGAGTGAGGCGATGGCAGAACTGGGTCTCTCCACCGGAACCATCGTGACCCGGAACGAGGACGAGCGGATCGAGGCCGGCGGCGGGACCATCGAAGTGGTCCCGGCATGGCGGTTCCTCCTCGAACTGCCGGAATCTACGGAATAGCTGCATGAGATTCTTGCTGATCAGCGACACACACGGAAGGCTCGGGGTGATCGACGAACTGACCGACCGGGTCCGGGCCGATGCCGTGATCCACGCCGGGGACTTCGGGTTTTTCGACGAAGGGAGTTTCGAGCGCCTCTCGGACCGGGAGCTTCGTCTTCACGTCGCGCATTCCGATCTGCCGCGAACCGAACGGGACCGAATCCTGGCGCTTTCCCGAAAGGACATGATCAGAACGGCGAGGGAGCACCGTTTGCTTGGCGCGTTTCAATTTTTCCTCGAAGGGATCGAATCGTTCCATGTTCCCGTTTACGCCGTCTGGGGAAACCACGAGGACAAGGAGGTCGTCGAGCGGCTCTTCCACGGCGATGTCGCTGTAACAAACCTCCACATCCTGCATCACCGGCGTGGGTACCGGGTCGGACCGGCGTTTATCTCCGGGCTCGGTGGAAATGTGCTTCCCGGCTCGAAGATGATGCAACGGCCCATCGCAGGCGGCGGAGGGAAGATATGGAGCGCGCTTTCCCAGTTCTCCGATTTGATACAAACCGTCGAAAGGGATGCGGCCCCGGCCATGGTGCGCATCTTCGTTTCCCATGTCAGCCCGGGAAAGGAGCCTTTCGTGGAACTTATCGGTGCCAGGACGAGGGCGGATTTCACCGTCAGTGGACACATGGGAGCGCCCGCCAGCATGGTCTGGAATGCGTTCGCGGTAAGCACCGTCGAGGAAGCGGAAAAACGGCTTCGGGATGGTTTCGACGCCGTAAGAGAATCGTGTCTGGACACCGCCAAAACGGATGCTTCATGGGTTGCCGAGACACTCGAATTCATCGGCCGGGTTCCGGAAGATACCATCGACCTTGGAAGGGGCGTCAAAGCGCCCCGCTGGTATCGGCGGATGACGCATATCAACCTGCCAGACGCTCATGTGGGCTACGCCGTCCTCGATATCGACGAGACCGGCTCGAAGCTCCAGACCTTCCTCAGATAAAGACCGGCTCGGTCGTAAGCGGTACCAGAGAGACCGTCTCCTCGCCCACTTGGTTGAGGGTTGACTGCTCCCGGGCCAGCATGGCGCAGCGCACGGCGTCGATGACGTGGTCGTTGCCCTTTGAGTAGACGATGCGTCCGTCGTGCAGCGTGTAGGTGTGGGTGATGAACTGGTCCTCGATCTCCAGGTCCTCGATGGGGAACACAAGCTGACGTCGCTGGAGCGCCCCGGCGATAAGACTGGTCATGAATTCCTTGGTCCGCTTCCTGACCTCGTGGCCGTCGCGCACGGCCAAGGTGGTCATGCCCCCGAAGTCATAACCGCGCAGCCGCCCCTGAAGAGCCAGGTCTTTGTACTTGTCCAGGGTAAGCAGTTCCTGCACGACGGCCATCCCGTTGCCACCGTTGTCCACGCCGATGCCTGCGGCGGTGTAGTACCTGTCCAGGAGTGCGATGGTCTGGGCGATGTGGGGATAAGCCACGTGCTCCATGCGGACCCGCAGGATCAGCTTGACGATCCTCCGCTCGGGCAGTTCGATCTCCTGGAACACGACGATCTCCGTCGGGTCGTTGGTGTAGCCCAGGTCTCCGCCGATCCAGAAGACGCCGGTCCGCGGCATGAGATTGAGCAGCATCTCCAGGCGGTCATGGGATTCCTCCTCGGTGGCGCAGCCGCGCAGTTCCTCGCCGGTGACGACGACCTTCTGGTACTCGACCACATCCTGTCGGCAGAGATTGAGGTGCTCGATGTTGAACGCGCCGTAGGAAGGCTTGCCGTGTTCGCCGGCCACCTCGTGCTGCCAGCCCGCGCTGTCCCGCCCGCCGTAGAACTCCAGCAACTCGGCCTCGCGCTCCTGGGTCCACGCCGGGTTCAGCCAGGAAGGCCAGCGGAACACCCGGAACTGGGTTGAGCCGGTCAAGCGGTAATAGGTCGTGTCACGCAGCCCGTTGGGCGTCGAATAGATGCGCAGTCTGCCGCCCGACTTCAGGCACTGGCGAAGCGCTTTCCAGGCCCGCTCGGTGAGCCAAGCCCCTTCGTCAACCCAAACCCGGTCCACATGCAGTGAGCGGAAAGCGTCGCCGTAAGCCCCGGCGGGACGGAAGTAGAGGATCGCGCCGTTGGTGAATTCGAGCCGGAAGTATGGTTTGCGGTGAATCTTGGGCTTGCCGTATTTGGTGAGAGCCACACTGACCATGAGGTCCGGGTTGGCGTCGAGCTGGAACTCGATCTCCTCGATCAGCGTGTCGAGATGCCCTTGGTGGGGCGCGGCGACGAGTCCCTGGCAGCCGCGGTTGGTGAAGGCGAAATGCAGGGCGTCGGTGGTGATGCAGACGCTCTTGCCCACATCGCGCCCGTCGAGGTGGATGATATTCTTGTCCGGGCAGAGCAGGTCTTCCGCCTGGTGCGGCCAGTAGACCCGTTGTCCCCCGTCGCGGTTGCGCAGGTATCCCTGTCCCCAGAGGACCGGGTCCGCCAGGGTCTCCGCCAGTTTGCGCTCCTTGGCGGATATCCGGGCCATCAGGGCAGCCTCGACCTCAAGACCGACCCGAGGACCGTGCCGACGATTTCGGCCAGAATGTGCTGGACGGCGAGCATCCCTTCGCGGTCGCGGATCACCCCTTCGATATCAGCCGCGGCTTGATCGAGCTCCTCCCACTCGGGGTAAGCCTGCCGTGCGGTATCGAGCCGGGCCAGGGCATCGTCGATCTTCCCGGCAGCCAGCTCCGCGCCGATTTCGACCAGTTGCCGTCCAGCCTCGCGGACGGCCTCGCTGTTCCGTTCTAGGATTTCTTTCATTGCTTGTCCTCCTCCGGTGTTTTTTCCTGCCCCGATGCCCAACGGTCCAGGGCGTCCAATACCCCGGCCAGGCGGTCACCGATGCCGGCCAGGCGCTCCCGGTCCGGGTGCTCCGCGTCGGCCAGGGCCTTGTTGGCCTCGGCCACGTACTCCGGCATGTAGCGGTTCGCCGTGTGTATGGCGTCCTGAATCCGCTGAGGCGGCCTGGCAGCGGCGCAACCCAGCAGGGATGCCGCCAGACTCGCCGCCAACAGCGCCTTCAGGATCATTGCGATCTGTCTTCTCATGATTCCCCTCCCGGCCCGCCCGGGGCCTGATTGTTTCTCTGGAATGTGCATGGAACGCCTTGACTTCCGGCGCACGCGAAGCCTGTATGTGAATGTGCGTAGAGCCTTGATTTACAAGGACTTGAGCCGTTTGAGAGGAGGTGCCGAATGCGAGTTTTAGACGTCGGGACCGTCCGGTCCGGGAAACCTGAACTCAACGAACGAAAGGAGAACGAGTCATGAACGAGACCCTGCATCAGGCCGCCCAGGCCTATCTGGAACACCTGCGGACCCAGGGGAAGAAGGAGCGGACGCTCTACACCTACGGCAAGGACTTCGAGCAGATCGAGGCCTTCTTCGGTGCGGAGCGCAAGCTGTCCAGCGTCCTCATTCCGCACGTGGGAAAATTCTTCAAGTCCGATGCGTTGCTCAAGCTGCCCAACGGGCGGGAGCGCTCCGCGCCCACGGTCGAAAAGACCAAGCGGGTGCTCCGCATGTTTCTGATCTGGGCCAAGGAGACCGGCCGCATCGACAAGCTGCCCCTGCCCAAGGACACGCCCATGGGCCGCAGCGCCAAGAAAGGAGGAGAGCGCGATGACAAACACGACGCCATCGAGGCTCCGGCTGCTGAGCAGTCCTGAGCCTTCCAGCGCGCGGCCCGGTTTCATTGACGCCTTGGAAGCCTTCGGCAGAAGGCTCGCGGCTGAAGGGCGCTCGGAGAACACCATCAGCGCGTACCTGCGCGACCTCTCATACTTGTCAGACGCGATCCTCCGGAGGCATCCGGGGATCGTCCCGGAGGAGGTGACCAGCCCTATGATCGACGAGGCGCTGACCTCACCGGAGGTGACGATCTCGGCCGGAGGCGGCGTCCGCTCGCCGGCGTCCATGCACCGGTTAAAGGCGGCCGTCCGGTCGTTCTTCACCTGGGCCGAGCGGAACGGGATCGTCCGGGAGAATCCGGCCGGGTCGTTGACCCTTCGCAGGCTTCCCCGGACTCCCCCCAAGTTTCTGGCCGAGGCCGAGAAGCGCCGTCTGTTCAAGGAACTTCGCGGCAGGGCATCCTCCCTGGCGATCCGGGACCGCGTCATCATCGAGGTCTTCCTCGGGACCGGCATCCGGCTGCAGGAACTCGTCGACCTTGACATCGAGGACGTGGACCTCGACGCCAAGCATCTCCGCGTGCTCGCCAAGGGCTCCGTCCCGCAAGTGAAGTTTCTAAAGTCCACTCTGCGCTCCCTCCTGCGGAGTTACCTGGTCGAGCGCCGACGCCGGGGCGACGGCGAATGCCGGGCTCTGTTCCTCTCCAACCGCGGGGAGCGGCTCTGCGAGCGGCAGGTGGCCAGGCGGCTCGAGTATTGGCTCAAGGCCGCGGGCATCGACAAGAAGCTCGGTCCGCATGCGCTCCGGCACACCTTCGCCACCCACCTCTACAGCCGGACCGGGGACATCCTGGTGGTCCAGCGGGCCCTCGGTCACCGGGACCTGTCGACCACCCAGGTCTACACCCACCTCGTGGACGGCGCGCTGGAGGACGCCCTCGAGCGCCTCTGATCCGCCGCCGCCCATGGAAGCCAAGCGGTCCACCCGGGCCGCTTTCCCGTTCCCGCCTTCGGACAGGCAATGACAGAGGCAAGAGACAGTCAGCCTACAGTCGCGTCCCCGAACACATCCGCAGGCAATGATGCGGGCAGCATCGGAGCCTTCGGGAGCCGGGCGGAAGCATTGATAGAGAGAACCTTCCGCCGACCGAGGTTCTCGGAAGGTCAGAGAACACGTCTTATCCGACATTCCCAGTCCGGGCATGGCCGAAAGTCCGCGTGTTTCGCGGGTCGCTGCATGGCGGGCGGTGGTGTTATCCGACCTCATTTCCGTGTTTTCCCTCTTGCGGTCGTTTTCCGGGCCGGTTTCTTCTGCGACTCCGCCAGCTTCTCAAGCAGAGCCGTGGCCCACTCAGCCGGCGTCGTCTCCGGTCCCTGGGAGGCCTCACCCTCACGGGCGATCTTGGTGGCCTTGAGGTCCTTGAGGTGGCAGCGGATCATCCGGTCCAGCCGCTCGGCTGCGTCCCAGTCGCCGGACTCCTGCGCCCGGCCAAGCTTGAGGAAGTAGACCGCCACCAGCTCGACCTGCATGAAGTCCGAGCTCTTGTTGAACACGAAGTCCTGGTAGAGCTGGCCGATGATGGCCTCGAAGAGGGGTCGCTCCTCCGGGGAGAGAAAGCGGTCGGCGTAGATGCCGTGGCGCAGGCTGTTCTGGTTGCCAGGGACTGCGCCGCTGCCGGTCCGCGCCTTGGCGGTCTTCCGGACTTCCTGCTCGGGCGCGGCGTTCCGGTGCCAGCGTTTGAGCTGACCCGCGTCGTGTTTTCCGATCCTGTCTTGGGCCTTGTCGTCTGCCATGGTCACCGCGTTTTTCGTTTCGGCATCTCGGGGTTCGGGGCGGAAGGCGGATTTCGCCCTCTTTCTTCAGGGGAAACCCCCTCGATACCTACCGGAGCGGATCGCGATGCGTCGGGATGGATTCCTCGCGGCTCTGAGCCACGATCTGGCGCACCCGGCGCGACGTGACGCCGGACAACCGGGCGATTTCGCGGGTAGGCACGCCTTGTCCCTTGAGCGCCAGCACGAGCTTGCGGCGTTCCTCGTAAAAGCCCACGTCGCTCGGCACCCAGAGGAGACCGGTGAAATGCCGCCGGACGGTGTCGAGCACCTCGGACGGCAGAACGTCCCTGGCATTGGCGTAGGGCCGTTTCATGTTTCCGGATTCGTTCTCTTGAGCCATGGTTGATCCACGTCGGGGTTGTGAAAACGAAGACGGTTCTCCCGCGGTGGCGGGCCGACGATCTCGATGTACTGCCGGGTCACTTGGCCGATGCGTTCGTTGGCATCGACGAAACAGACGAGACCGTAGTCTTCGCCGCAGGGGAAGCGGAACCGTCCCCGGTTCTGATAGAGCCGCGCCTCGGACCAGCCGAGGGAGAGCGCCTGGTCGCGGATGGCATCGACCTTGTCGATGGCCGATTGCGGGATCTTCTCCGTAAAACGCCACTCCCCGTCCTTGGGGTAAAGGTATTGCTCAATATCCGGCGCAGGGGGACATGCAACCGGAGAGACGGGTGCGGCACAAGCGGGACGGCTCTGGGCGGCCTGGTCAATCGCCGGCGGAGGATATGCCTTGGGATCGAGACTCCGAACGGCGGCGAGAAGCTCGTTCTCACCGAAACGTGCGACAGCCCATGCATGGATGTCGTTGAAGCGGGTTCGCAATCCGTCGAAGGCGGCGGAATCGAGTCGTCCTGCCTCCAGCGCCTTTTTGGCCAGCGCCATCTTGTGCCGGAGCCAGGCGTAGTATTCCGGGTCCAGACGGCGATAGCAGATGCCGTCCATGCCCACGTCCCGCGCGAAGTATCGAGGTTTGTCGGTTTCCCAGGAGTCCAGATTCGTGGCCGCATAGAGGGCGGTGCCGTCGGAATCGGCGGTTTCCTGCGGACCGTTGCGCTCAGCCGGTTCCGATGTCTCCGGCTTGGAGACATCGACCGACGGGTTGCTCGTATCGACCGGGGCCGATCCTCCGGCGGTCTGTTGCATCATGAGTTCGAGAAGGCTCACGTTCCCTGCTCCAATCGGGTGGTTTCCGTTTCATGGGATACCTACCGGAGCGGGGTCCCTGCCGTCGGGATGCGAAGGTGCGAAGGTCGATGAATGCGGTTCGAACCTTCGCAGGAGCCTTCGCGGTGCTGTAGATGATTGATATTGCTGGTAGATATGAATAAAGAATGCGAAGGTGCGAAGGATGTAGAGGGTGTCACTCCCGCGCGGACCGAAAAAACAACCGGTGGTCCGTCGGGAGACACGGGGTCACGGCACGCGATATTTTTTCCTGAGTAAGGGGGGTGAACCCCTGAAACCCTTCGCACCTTCGCAGTGTCGCCGCAACAGCTTGATATGACGATGTTTACGGGTGCGAAGGTCCTTCGCGGTTTGCGAAGGGTACCCTTCGCACAGGAGAGCATCGTCAGGGGAAAGGATCAGACGAGGTAGGTGATGTCGTAGGTGGCGGTGCGCCGGATGGAATGTTCCGATCGGTTGACGACGATCTCGAACCCGGCCTGGCGGATGGTGTCCAGGTCGTTCGAGAACCGCTGGGCGAACTGCTGCACCGAGTTCATGCTGAAGGACAGACCGAAATCCTTGGACAGCCGTTTGACGGCCACGAACAGATCGCGGGCCAGAGCGCCCTCAACGGTCGTCTCGCTCCGGAAATCGAGCTGGTAGCGTTCGAGGAAGGCCGCCTTGTTGGTCTTGGCGACGTTCAATGCGGTGCTCTCCCGGTCCGCCTCGAGTGCGTGCCGGTAGGCCTTGAAGAGCGCCGCCAGGCAGGTGGCGATGGGATTGGACTCGCGGGCGGTCTCGAGGCTGACGCTGTTGAGCGTGGCGATCCGGCTCACGAACTGCGGATGGAGTTCCTCCAGCGCCCGGTCGATCACTTCCTGCCGCTCCCCGGCGAGCATCATCAGGTACATGAGACTCAGGTAGTCGTTGCATCGCCGCTTGCTGTGGTTTCCGAGGCTCCGGTGCAGGAGCCGCATCACCTTCTCTTGAGCGCCGGCCCGGAGCATGGCCAGCAGGTGGCTCGTGCGTTTCATCAGGGAAGAGACGATCAGATCACGGTGCTCCCGGAGCGCAGCCAGAATTTTCGCTTCGAGGAAACAATCGCTCGCCTGCTCGTCCATGTCGAAGCGGATGATGAACGAGCGGGACAGGATTTCCGCGAGTTCCCCTCCCAGGGGTTCGATGCCGGTCGTGTTGAGCAGACACTTGGTCCGTTCGATGACCGTTTCGGTGTCCGTGCCGCTCTTGCGCTTTTCCTTGGCGATACCGGTTATGCTGGTCAGGATGAAGGTCGTCAGGTCCTCGGTCATCTGCTTGACCTCGATGTTGTCGAGGACGATGAGCGGGTTCTGCGAGCCGTCGGTGTAGTTGGCCGCGTCGGTGCTCTTCTTCTGCTGGGGCTCGCCGTAGAGCAGGGCCGAAATCAACTTGCTCGCGGTGGTCTTGCCCGATCCCGCTGGCCCTTCGAACCGGGTCATGGGCCTCGTGCCTGCGAAATCGATCAGGAGGAAGCAAGAAAGCCACGAGAGGATCAGCACCCGATCCCCCGGCGCGCAGGTGAGATTGTCGAGCAACAGCTCCACCAGGAGCCGGTCGGCTTCCGCGGGTTCGGCCTCGGGAAGGAACCGGATCGGTGCCATCTTCCGCGAACCGTCCAGGATGACCCCGTCCGCGTTGCCGCCGTTCTTGAGGATTTCGACTCCCTCCGGAGTGATCTTGGCGATCTCGTGGTCGGTGTTGTTCAGGTTGAAGTAGACCGTTTCCCTGGCCACGTCCGTGTGAAGCCAGGAAAAATGCTCCCGCACCTGTCCGCGCTCCACCGCCAGGTTTGACAGCACCTCGTAAAACGTGCGGCCGCCGCCGGTGGTCTGCACCATCCCGGTGTGCTTGTACATGAGCGATGCGTAGAGCCGCTTACGGCCCCGGTCGGGCGTGTCCATCCACAGGATCGTGTCCTCGAAGAACATGAACGGCTCGCCCTGGGGCGTGCGGAAGAACCGGGCCCCGTGGGCGGCGAACCATTCGTAGGCGGCTTCGGCTGCGAGGGTGAAGTCGGGCGAGCCGCGTTCTTCTTCGGTCGCAAGCAGGACTTCCTCGATTCGCGCCCGGCACGATCCGGGAGATGCATCCGATGATCGCTTTTCCCGCTTCCGTTCCTGCCTGGCCTTAGACCTCTGCTCTTTCTGCACCGCCCGCACTTGCTCGCGCAACGTGGCCAGCGAGAGTCCCGTCTTGCCGAACCGCTCCTGAATGAGTTTCAGATGGCGGTTCTGCTCCAGCGGGGAGAGGTGTGCGGCTTCGCGCAGGATCGGTTCGAGCAGCCGGTTGCGCTCCTCCTCCGAGACGTCGGTCGGCAGATGGGAGATGCCGAACTCCAAGGGCGTCTCGGCCTTTGCCAGCAACTCTTCGAAGTCTTGGGCGGAGTGACCGGCTACGAAGTAGTCGTTGACATCGATCTTGGCTTCGGAGAGCAGTCGCTCGGCCTCGCGGATTTCCTCCTTGGACCGGCCGTCGAGGCGCTTGGTCAGTTCGCGGGCTCCCACCGCGGCGTCGAGACCGAACCGCTCCCGCAATTCCCGGCGGGCGTTCTCGCGTCTTTCGTCCAGGGGGAGAACCGCGAGCCGGGTCTGTATGCGGTGCTCGGAAAGGACCGCTGCCGTCTTGAGCGCGCCGTTCAACCCGGCCTGGGAGATCTCGTTGTCCTGGCAGACGTAGACCGTCTTCACGTTGCGAAGGCGCGGCAGCAGCCGGTCCCAATCCGCTTCGCGGATACGGACGGTCACCGGCGACACGGCCGGGAAGCCATGTTCCATGAGCGAGATGCAGTCGGTCACGCCCTCGGTGATGATCAACCGTTCCGGATCGGCGAGCAGGCAGTCCTCGTTGTAAAGGTGGCTGTTGTCGATGCACGGGGCGATGTGCTTGCGGGTGTTTTCGTCGTGGACCGGGAGCTTCTTGTATTTTCCTTGTTCCCATGGTTTGTCAGGCGTCCAGGGTGTCTTGCGTCCGATCATGAAAACAACGTGGCCGCGGCTCCAGTAGGGAAACACGACGCGCCGGTCGAAGAACGGATCGAGTCCGTCTTGGTTGGTGGGACGGAACGCGCCGGATGCCGCCAAATCCCGCGGGGAGAAACCGCGTTCCTTGCAGGTCAACTTTCGGACGATTCCCTCGTCGCCGTCGTTGTCCGCATAGCCGATGAGGAGCCTGTCGACCGTCTCCATGGACAGGCCGTACTTGGACCGAAGCCATTCGAGCACCTCGGGGTTTTCCTTGAGCCGCCCGTGGTAGTGTTCCGCCAGGGCTGTCAGCACATCGTGGACCCGCAGTTCGACCAGGCGCTCCGCCTCAGCTTCGGCAAGTTCCTCCGGCGAGAGTCCGTGCTTGGCCAAAGACGGCAGGCCCACCTTGGCCGCGAGGAAATCGCGGGCATGCTGATGGCTCTCCGGCATGGGGCCGGACCGGCCCCGCGTCACCCGGCCCGACTGGATGAACTCCACGAGCTGGAGCACGTCGCCGCCCACGCCGCAGCCGAAACAATACCAACCCTGCTTGTCGAGCATGACATGGAGGGAACGGTGCGATTGGCTGCTGTGGTTCGGGCAGTCGCATTGGAGCAGGCGGTCGGATTCATGCAGGACGTGAGCGCCGAGCAACTCCCGCGCGACCGCACCGATGTCGACCTCGGTGATCCGCCGGTAATACTCCCTCACGTTGTCCTGACGTTCGAATGCCATGCGTGCTCCGCTCCAAGAATGTCCATTCGCTACTGACCGGTCGTCGCGGGGACACGGGATTCCTCAAGGCGACCTGCATCCAGCAAGATGGAGAGGAACGTTCGGCGGTCGTCCTGTTTCCTCTTTCTGGCGCAGTTCGAGATGCCCCAGCGGTCCCCGACGAGGACCGTCGTCTGTCTGGCCCGCGTGACGCCGGTGTAGAGAAGGTTCCGGTGGTGCATGAAGGAGTGGGCCTTGTGGACCACCACCACGGCGCATGGAAACTCGGAGCCCTGGGCCTTGTGGATCGTCAGGGCATAGGCGAGTTGGATGTCCTGCAGGTTGGGCGAACCGGCCTCGATCTCCACCGGGATGCCGTCGAAGTCCAGGCTCAGAGAGCCGTCGCGGCCGACGTGGAGAACCACGCCCATCGCGCCGTTCATGACGCCGATCTCGTAGTTGTTCCGGGTCTGGATGACCTTGTCATGCGCGAGAAACTTGGGCCGGCGACTGGGGGGCGTCGGGGGCGCTTCGACATTCCAGAGTCTGCGCTGCACCAGACGCTGCAGCTCACAGTTGAGTTCGCGTGTGCCCAGCGGGCCCTTGTGGGTCGGGGTCAGAAGCTGGACATCGGTCAACAGGTCGAACCCGAGGCGTTCCACGAGCACATTTTCGAAGAGGTCCAGTACGAACCGCTGCGCGTCCCATTGATCGGTGAACTGATCCACGACGTACCAGGCGCGGCGGCCGGAGGGTTCGGCGTCGCTCGTCTTGCGGACCTCGCCGTTCAAGACGGCGATGCTGTTCTCCTTCAGGATACCGGCCTGCCGAACCACCTGGTCGAGGAGCACCGTGGGGACCATCCGCGACTGGACCAGGTCCCGCAACAGATTGCCCGGTCCGACGGGAGGCAGTTGGTTGTGGTCTCCAACCAGCACCACGGCGGACCGCTCGAGATCGATGCTCTGAAAGAGGTGCCAAGCCAGGGGCACATCCACCATCGAGACCTCGTCGACGATGATCACATCGGCGTCGATGGGATCGTCCGGTCCCCGGGCATAGTCTTTGCCGTTGAAACCGAGCAGCCGGTGGATCGTACCCGCCGGATGGCCGACGACCTGTTCGAGACGCTTGGCGGCCTTGCCTGTGGGCGCGGCCAGGACGACGCGCAGTCCCTGTTCCTCGTAAACACCGGTGATGGCGGATACGGTGAAGGTCTTGCCGCTGCCCGCTCCGCCGGAGATGAGCGAAATCGAATGACGAAGTGCTGTGACGGCGGCCTGCCGCTGGCCCGCGTTGAGCTGCGGCGCGGTTTCTGCGACCATGTCGGGCAGGCGGTCTCGGTCGGGGAAGTGCGGGTTGGGCGCTCCGCCGTTCCGGAAGACCTTTGCCAGGTACTCCTCCATCGCGCGGATTTCGGGCTTGGCGACGAGGAACCTCCCGCCGTGGGAGACGCAGACCAAGAGATTCTCGTCGATGAGCCGGTCGAGCGCCTGCTCGATGCGGTCCCGGCTGTCGAGAACGTCCATGACCAGCAGTACGTTGGCTTGATCGACCAGCTCCTCGAACTCGATCCAGCAGTCGCCTTGGTCCAGTGATTCGTTCACGCAGTGGAGGACGCCGGCCCGGATGCGCGCGGGGTCGTCTTTGGCGGTGCCCATCTTCCGCGCGATCTTGTCCACGCGCTTGAAGCCGAAGCCGCGGACCTCGCGCACGATGATGTACGGATCTGCCTTGAGCAGTCCCAGCACGTCGTTGCCGAACTTTTTGACCAGGCTCGTCACCTGGTGATGGGTGAGATCGAAAGCGGCCAGCCAGGTGATCGCCTTGTTGGTCTCCCGCGTCTTGAGCCACTCCGTGCGGAGCTTCTGTACGGCATCCAGCGGCAGCCTTGCCGCCTCGGCGATTTGTCCGGGTTCGTCGGTGATGATCCGGTCGAAATCGTGACCGAAGCGTTCGGCGATCAAGCGGGCCTTGGCCGGGCCGATGCCTTTCATCTCCGGGTGGTTGGCCAGGTAGTTGGCGAGACCGTCGGCGTCCAGATCGAGGTCGTATTCCATGCCCTCGACCTCGAATTGTCGGCCGTATTTCGGGTGGGTCACCCAGCGGCCGTTCAACACGACCGGTTCGTTCTCACGGGCGAAGAGCCGACCGGCGAACTGAACCTCGTCGCCGTCTGCCGTCGTGAGACGGCCTGCGGAGAACCGCGGCCCGGCGTAGAAGACCGTCTCGATGCGGCCGCGGACGGTTACGGATTGGTTGTTTGATCTTGTTCGCATCGTCTCGATACCTTCCGGTGATACCTGTGTAGAAATTCCTCCACGAACCGGCAGGCGGCCTGCCGGTCGGAGCAGAAAAACACCGGGATGCCGAAGTCGACGACGATGGAAAGCAGAGCTCCCAGGACGGCGTTGGGATGCGCTCCGGAGCGGTAGCGGCCTCCGAGGATGTCCCGGAGATCCGCTTCCACCACGACGCACGCGGCGTCGTACTCGCAGAGACGGCGCAGCTCCCTGGTGAACCGCTTGCGGGATCGGATGACGGTGGAGACGAAATCCTCGAGAGTCTTTCGCTCCACCGCCACGGAATCCTCATGCCCTTCGATGGAGTAATCCCCGGCGGGGAGGGCGCGGCGGACGACCTCCGTGCAACCGGATTCGAAGGTGTAGGGCTCCTGCTCCCGCGTGTCGACGACGACGGTGACCCGGTTCACGTCAGAACGGGGCCAGGGCGTTGCGAGCCGCCGAGTCGTATTCGTCTCCGCCGTCTTCGAGCACGATGCGCCGGTTGATGTAGACGTTCTCGTTCTCGCCGCGCGTGCGCTTGGTGATCTCGAGCTTGACGTTGATGAGCTTTTCCAGGTTGGTCGGAAGCTCGGAGAGCTTGTCCAGGTTCAACCCGCAGGTGTGCAGGTCCGTCTTGAGCCACTTGATGTTCTCGCGGGTGGCCATGACGTTGTTGCGCCACAGGAGTCTTCCCCGGAACTTCGGGGCGAGGATGCGCAGCGTCCACTTGAGCATGGGGTTTCCCGAGGTCTGGGCCCGGGTCAGCTCCACCCGCTCGACGTTCACCTGGTACTTGCCGTCCGGGATGGTCTCGAACTCGCGTTCCTCGACCTCGGCATGTGCGAAATCGTCGTCGAACTGCGCGAGGTCGATGTCCTCGTGGCCGCGAGGCTCGTCGAAATGTCCGTAGTCTTCGTTCTGCATGGTCTGTTCCTCCATCTATGGGATTTATTTACCGGCGGGTGCGGGCTTCTTGTCCTGCCCGTCCCCCGGTGCCGGCACCGACCGCGGGGCACTCGCCCTCGGCGCGGCCGCCGGCCTGTTGAACGCTTCAATGAAAGCCTGGAAATTGAGGTCGATGGTGTCGGGAAGCCGTCCCGTGCGGTCGCCCGCCTCGTAGTGGGGGCTGGGCTTGGTGCGCATGACGCGGCGGTAGACCGGTTTGCCGCTCTCGTCGCTCGTCACTTCCAGATCGCAGAAGAGGATCAAATCGACCATGCCCAGCACGATTTTGCGGGCCTTGTCGGGGAGCGTCGGGATGATGCGGATGTACTTGCCGGTCCGCGTCTCGATTTCCTTTTCCTGGGAATGGGAGACCAGGAAAAGTCCATAGGGCAGGAAGGCCAGCTTGGTCAGAACACGGTGAAACTCGTTGTTGATCAGCGCCCAGCCCTTGCCGTAGCCGAGATCGGACTCGTGTTCGATCTTGAATTTCGCGCAGATGTAGTCGCTGCACATCCGGTAGGCGTTGTCGACCGTGTCGAGAATGACGGTCTTGAACGGATGCTTGCCCTCGGCGATTTCGCCGCAGGCGGCCAGCAACTCTTCCCAGCTCCTGATGGGGACCTGGAAGACATCCAGCGAATTCAGCCCCGGTTCGGTGGCGAGAAACAGCGCGCCTTCGGACCGGGAACACCAGGTCGATTTGCCGATCTTGCTCGGGCCGTATACCAGCACCGTGAGATCGGCGTGATCCTGCTTGGGGGGACTTTTCTTCGTAGGCAACATGTCGGTTCTCCTTTTCTATGGGGCCTCAAAAAGCCGAAGCCTCTTCGAACGAGGTCTCGTCCCGCAGCTCTTCGTGCGGGGGGACTTTGCGGTAAAAGTTCTCGATGACGTTCGGGCTGCCGTCGGCGCGGCAGAGCGGGAAATAGGCGCAGGACCGGCGGTAGTGGAAACAGAAGGCGGTGTTCTGGTAGAAGACGCCGCGTCGGCGCGCGTCGAGAAAGGCCTGGGTCAGTTCCCAGAGTTCGGACTGCAGGTTCTCGAACCGGTCACGGGAGAGATAAAGCATCTCCCGATGGAACATGCCCGGCTCGGTGTACTTGGCGGCCAGCCGTGCCTGGAACTCGTCGTCGCTCTCCGTCAGTCTGCGTTTGGCGTTGCTCTTGCCGGTCTTGGACTTTGCGATCAGATCGGCCCGCCGCGCCTCGAACTCGGCTTCGGTTTCACCGCGTCCCTGTTGCAGACGGGCCTTGACCAGGATGTTGTAGAGGACACCTGCGATGCGGATGCCGAGCGTCTGTTCCACGTAGCGGGAGTAAAGGACGATCTGGAAGTCGGTCCAGAGCCGCTCCAGGTAGTCCGCATCCACCTGCGAGGCGGTCTTGTGCTCGATCAGGAAATGCTCGTCGCCGATCCTGACGACGCCGTCGACCTTTCCGGCCAGCACGAAGCTTCTGGATGAAGCGCCGGTGGCCGGGTTGACGATGCCCCCCTCGAAGGTCTTTTCGAGGACGACGACATCGAATTCCTCGCTCGCATAGCAGGCCGCGTAGCCTTTCATCATCGCTGCGGCCAGGTGCCAGTCCCGCTTCTGGTCCTCCTCTTGTGCGCGGTTGGGGTAGGTCCGGTCGATGAAATCGAGGACGGCCCCCAGGTCCCTGCCGCCGTGCCAGATCTCCAGGCACTTGTGGATCACCGTGCCGAAGGCCAGGTTGTGGTCCCGTTCCAGGGGAACCAGTTCCTGGATGTAGCGCCACTCGCATGCCTTGCGGCAATTGCGGAACAGGCTCCACATCGAATAGGTGGTGGTCGTTTTCGATTCCATCAGGCGGCCCCCGTGGCTTTGAGTTCGGGGCCGATCACCGGGCCGTCACCCACGCGTTCGACTTGGAAAGCCTCTTCGCCGAACTCTCGGGTGAGAAAACCGGTGAAGATGCGGGCGATGGCGCGGCCGACCTCGGTCGCTGCATCCACGACGCAGGAGCGCTTGTGCGAATCCAGGCAGAAGGACGCGTCCAGCCGAACCAGCGACCGACCGTGAAGGCTCTCGGCGGCGAGCACCGCCAGGAGCAGAGACTCCTCGATGTCCCGGATCGGGACCTTGGAGTCGAAGTTGTATCGGTAAAGTTCTCGGTTCATGATCTTGCCTCCGTTCCGTTCAGTAAGGTCTGTTGGAGGGCGCGCCCGGGCCGAATGCTTTCGGCGACCTCTCGGACGCCTTCCATGCATCCGACCCGGTCAATACCTACCGGAGGCGGACCCGGACCGTCGGACGATCAGAGGTAGTCCCTCAGACCGGCGTCTTCGAAGATCGCGCGCAACTTCTTGATGGACTCGTAGATCGTCCCCCGCGGAACCCCGGTGTCGCGGGAGATCTCCGTGACGGTGTCGGTATCGAGACGGCGGCACAGCTCACGCAGCTCGGGCGGAAGTTTCTCGATTGCCTTGCGAACGTCGAGGGAGAGATCGCGCAACTCGGAGGCAGGGCGTGAAAGTCTGCCGGTGCGGCGCAGGTAATCCTCCTGATCGATGGTCTCCATGCGCTCGACGGAGCCGCCTTCCTCGTCTTCCAAGCGGTCGTTGAGCGAACAATTGCAGAGCCGGTAATCCCGCAGTCCGGCCTTCCGCGCCTCGATGATGGTGGCGATCTTGTGTTCCACCACGCGGGCGATGAAGGTGTTGCGTTGGGCGCGGTCGGGGTTGTACTTGGGCAGGCGTTGGAGCAGGTCCATCAGCATCTCCTGCTCCAGGTCCTCGCGGTCGGACTCGGTGAAGCCCACCCGTCCGACCAGTTGTCTCGCCTTGTACTTGATGATCTGAACGGCATACTCGTCGATTCCTTCGTAGCGTTTGTCGAAACCCATCTGAGCCTCCTCGGGGCCGAGGAGGAGCTCGTGTGGGTGTCGACCTATGCCGGGACGACCGCTCTAAACGAAGCGAGCGGAGGTGTTGCGAGTACGCCGGTATCGGCGACACCCACAACGACCTCCGCTCTGCGGCCAGTCTGTTGTCTGGTGATGGACCGTGCTCTATGGCCGGGTCTGAATCAGACCCGGACCGCGTCCGCCACGGTCATGCGGACGGGTAATCCGTTGTCGATCATCAGTTCCTGGATCGAGAGCGAACGCTCCCGGTCGAAGACCTCGAACAGCTCCGCCACCTTCTTTTTCAGAGCGAAGCCGTCGTTGCCGCGGGATTCGTTCGGTCCGTTGTCCTTGCCGAACAGAAACAGCCGCAGCACGGTGGGCGGGGGATCGAAGACCGGCTCGCCGTTTTGGACGCGCAGTCCCTCGATCCGCCCGTAGTTGATCTCCTGCATCAGCTCGACCAGGCGTTTCCTGGCAGGAGTCAGGGCCGCCTTTGTCACGACATCCGTCATACCGGACCTCCTTTCGCGCACTTGGGCGCATCAACGAAAAGCCCCCTGGGAGGCGGGTCCGGCGAATGGACCTCCCAGGGGGCGTTCACCCGGATCATCCGGGCGTTTCTTCCAGGGTGAGGGTCTCGCCGGACCGTCACCCCTCTTTGGCGAAATTTCGATCAGAGGGGCGGAACGGCCCGGCACGTCGATGGCGATGGGCAGGAAAATGCTGATATTTCAGGCGAATACCTGAGCTACAGAGAGGAAACTTTTTTTGATTTTTTTTCCGGATGCCCAGCGAAATTTCGCTGACTCGGAGAACAGACTATTCGTCGGGGGAGATGAGGAAGAGTGCCTGCCAGCCCTTTCCGTCATCCGTCAGGCGGAAGGGATCGCCTTCGATGCGGAAGAAGTCGCGCAGGTTGGCGGCGAGGAGTTCGCGGCGTTTCTGGTTTTTCCGGTCTGCCTTATTGCTGGTCCAGTCAAGAACCCCTCGCTCCTCGGCGAAGGTCTTGAGCAGATCCCATTGAACGGTGGGATCGCCGTTCTTCTTGTTGGCCATGCCCATCTGCGTGTAATTGAACACGCCTCCGGCCGTTTTCGCTTTGACCGAGACGGTATGCCCGTCCTTGAAGCGGATCGATACGTCTCTCCAGGTTGCATCCGGTGGTGTGGGGAAGAAGACCATGGAGTCTCCTTCCTTCGGCGATGGAAGATTGGAACTGCGGAATTGGGCCAGGACTTCATCGAGTGGACGAAGAAGCCGAAGTTGTCGCTTGTCACCGATGGCAACGCTTTCCGACAGGGACACGAAGCCAGACCGCTTGTCGGTCAGCCGCTTCTCCGCCTTCGCGGAGCAGAGTTCCCGTGTGGGAGACAAGAGAATGAACGGCGTGCTATTCCTCCCCAGGAGACCATCCACTGCCTCGCTGAAATCGTCGGGTTCGATCTGGATGGTCAGGTAGACCGGGAAACGGTATCCGGCATATGGAGAGTAAACGCCGATGCGCGTCGTTCCGGGAAGATCGGTTCCCGCGTCGGTTTCTGCGATCAGGTCGAAGACCTTGGCGAGCGCCGTGTCGAGAGTCGGACGATCCAGCTCATAGACCACGATGTCGGATCGCTGCAGGACAAAAGTCTCGCATCCACGTTCGCACCTGCAGACGGCGACAATGTCCTCCGGACCGTGCACGACCACTTCGTGCTCACAGCCACAGCCGCGTTGAACCATGCAGGGATGTGAAGACGCCAGTTTGCCGTTCGGACGAAGGAAGGCCTTCGCCGTCCCATAATCGTTCCCGAACCGGGCTTTCCACTCGGCATCCACCGCGGCCGCGCCGGGAACGGTTTCAAGTGTCTGCCAGAATCCGGTCGGCCTATTCCTCATCGTCTTCCTGCTCGGCAAGGATGAATCCGCGCTTGGTGAGCCAGTCTTCGACCACGGAGGCGTCACTGTCCCTGGTGTACTGGGCGATGTTCGATGGGCGGATGGTCACGGTCCGGGCCGTCTTGGAGTCGGTGAATTTCACCTGAAAGCTCGCCCGGATGATCCGTGCCTTCTGGGGCATGGTGCGGCCGCGCCCGGCGTAGGCGGCGAACACGTCGTTGGCCTTGCGTATCTCGGTCTCCTTCTCCGCGCCGCCCCAGAAAAACTGTATCTCCTTGAGCCGCACCCATTCCATGCCGTCCACGTCCGTGCAAATGACGGAGGCATCTCCGTCGGTCCGGAGCGGCTCGAGCGTGTATTTGCCGGTCTCAGGGAAGAAATCCTCCTTGCTGAACACATGGCGGCCGAACTGCCGGCGGAAGAGGTCCTTTTCCCCTTTTCCACAAGCGTGCATTCGAATCTCGCCGATGGTCGGTTCGTAAACCAGCACGTCGTATTTCTCTGGACGGTAGAAGACGCTCGAAGCCTGACCGCCGTCGAGGCTGCCCTCACGCCGCAACGGATCACCGTGACGCACCAGAAACCACACGGAATCCTTCTTGGGGTAAACGAAGACCTTCGATCCCCTGCCGCGCTTCTTCTTCTCGAACCAATCGTCGAGGTCCTTTTCCAGAGCCACGAGCGCTTTCGCTGTCGGCGGTTTGAACTTGGGGATCGGATGTGTATCGGTCTGAAAATACTCGAAGGACCGGGGCTTCAAGAGGTACTGCTCGGCGTGCTTGCGCTCGAGAAGGTCCTTGTTCTGCAGATAGACCTGAACGGCCACGTCGGCCGCGGTGGGGTCCGGGTTCCCGTCGAGAGAGATGCCGTTGTTCTCCGCCTCTTGGAGGAGGACGTCCATGGCTTCGGGCGTGGCCATCTCATGCACGAAGTAGAGTGCGTCGAGCAGGCCCTTCGGCGTGTCCGTATTCGGGTTCATGAGCACATTGACGAGTTGGTCGTAGTCGATGCCGTCGGAGGCGGACGGCGGCGGCAACGTCAATCCTCTGCCGTCGAAGTAGGGCTTGTGAGGGTTCAGCAGAGCCAACAGATGCTCACGCGCGATGGCCTTGAGGCCGTCGGCATGGGCAAAACGCCTGAGATTGTACGTCGCCATTCGTTCGTTCCTCCTTGTGCTTTATAGCCAGGCCGTTCCCGGCGTTTGCGTTTCCGAGCCGGGCCGCCTGACGGCGACGACCTTGCCGATGATGCGCAGCCCGTCGTCGGGCCCCACGGGGATCGGTCGATGCTTCGGGTTTTCCGGTCTCAATTCAATTCTCTCGCCGCGGATATAAAGCCGCTTCACCGTGGCCTCGTCCTCTAACAACGCGACCACGATGTCACCGTTCTCCGCCACGGGCTGTTGTCGCACCACCACCAGGTCGCGCTCCCGGATTCCGGCGTCCACCATGCTGTCTCCGGTCACTTCCAGGGCGAAGCACCGGCCTGCCCGGGCGATCCCGCCTTCGACCAGCACCTTTCCGACGATGTTCTCCTCGGCCAAGATGGGCTGGCCGGCCGCCACCCGGCCGACGATGGGGACGGCCACAAGATCGGAGATGTCGTCCTCGGGTTCGCGGACAATCGCAATTCCACGAGCCTTCCGGGGTTCGCGCTTCAGATAGCCCTTGCGGACAAGCTGGCTCACCTGGCCGTGGGCGCTGGCGTGCGATATGCCGAGGATGTCCGCGAGTTCCTTCATGGTCGGGGGGAACCCCCGCCGGTTCGTGAAGAGGCGGATCTCCTT